>NZ_JBICXU010000002.1:0-443707 GCF_043200435.1 Streptomyces sp. NPDC048416 | reverse complement strand
CGCCCCCCGCGGGGCGGGGGCCGCCCCCCCCCACCCCCGGGGGGCGGCGGCCCCCCCCCCCCGGGCGCCCCCCCCCACCGCCCCCCCCCGGGGGGGGGGGGGGGAAAAACACCCCCACCCCTACCCCTCCCCCTCCCGATACGCCGCCGCCTCCTCCAAATCCAGCCTGCGCAGCAACGTCCGCATCATCTCGTCATCAATCCGCCGCGCATCCCGCAGGGACACGAACACCTCCCGCTCCGCTTCGATCATCGCCCGCGACAACCGCCGGTAGGTGTCGTCCGCCGACTCCCCCGTCTCCTCGTTGACCGCTCCCAGCCGCTCCCACACCGCGTTGCGCCGCCGCTCCAGAACCGTCCGCAGCCGGGCCGCGAGCGGCGGTGGCAGGGTGTTGCGCGCATCGGCCAGCAGCTCGTCGAGGCGGGCCTCTGCCGCGCGTGAGGCCTCGCTCTGGGCCTGCGCCTCGGCCAGCGTCTCGGCCTGGACGTCGCGCCCCGGCAGCTTGAGCAGCCGGATCAGCGGGGGCAGCGTGAGCCCCTGCACGACCAGCGTGCCGATCACCGTCGTGAACGTGAGGAACAGCACCAGGTTGCGGGCCGGGAAGGCCGAACCGTTCTCCATGGTCAGCGGGATGGAGAAGGCGATGGCGAGCGAGACCACGCCGCGCATCCCGGCCCACCCCACGATCACCGGCGCCGTCCAGTCGACCTCCGGCTCCCGCCGCCTGACCCTCTCGGACAGCGTGCGCGGCAGGAAGGTCGCCGGGAAGACCCAGACGAACCGGGCCGCCACCACCAGCGCGAACACCCCGACCGCGTACCAGATCGCCTCGCCGACCCCGTACTCCCCGAGCCCCTTGAGCACCACCGGCATCTGTAGTCCGATCAGGGCGAACACCGCCGATTCGAGGACGAAGGCGACCATCTTCCAGACCGCCTCCTCCTGGAGCCGGGTCGCGAAGTCCACCTGCCAGGAGCGGTGGCCGAGGTAGAGGGCCACGACCACGACCGCGAGCACCCCCGACGCCCCGACCTGCTCGGCCGCGGCGTAGGCGACGAACGGGATGAGCAGGGACAGCGTGTTCTGGAGCAGGGCCTCGCGCAGATGGCGGCGCAACCAGTGGATCGGCAGCATCAGGACGAGCCCCACCCCGATGCCGCCGACGGAGGCCAGCGCGAACTCCCTGAGCCCGCCGCCCCAGGTGGCCCCGGCTCCGACGGCCCCCGCGAGCGCCACCTTGTACGCGGTGATCGCGGTCGCGTCGTTCACCAGGGACTCGCCTTGGAGGATCGTGGTGATGCGGCTTGGCAGCCGCAGCCGGCGCGCGATGGCGGTGGCCGCGACCGCGTCCGGCGGTGCGATCACCGCGCCGAGCACGAGCGCGGCGGTGAGCGGGAGATCGGGCACCAGCAGGTACGCGAGAGCGCCGACCGCCACCGTCGCGAACAGGGTGTAGCCGACGGAGAGCAGCGCCACCGGCCGCAGGTTGGCGCGCAGATCGAGGTAGGAGCTCTCAAGGGCCGCCGTGTGCAGCAGCGGCGGCAGCACGAGCGGCAGCACGATGTGCGGGTCGAGGGTGTAGGCCGGGACGCCGGGCACGTACGCCGCGATCAGTCCCACCGCGACCAGGAGCAGCGGCGCGGGCACCGGCGTCCTGCGGGCGCCCCCCGCCACCGCCGCGCTCGCCGCGATCAGCGCCACCAGCGGCAATGCGTCCATCAGAACCGTCCGTCCCCACTCACCCGCTCCGGGCGCTCCGTCGTAACCTGGCCATCATGAGCGAGTGTCCGCACGTTGCAGAACTGCCGCGCCCCGAGCCGGTCCCGCTGAACGACACCTGCCCCGAGTGCTTGAAGGAGGGTACGCATCCCGTACAGCTGCGCCTGTGTCTGGTCTGCGGTCATGTCGGATGCTGCGACTCCTCGCCGCACCAGCACGCCACCGGCCACTTCAAGGAGACCGGGCACGCGGTGATGCGGACCTTCGAGCCCGGCGAGAGCTGGCGCTGGTGTTTCGTGGACGGACTGCTGGTGTGACGGCGGGGGTTCGACCCCCCGACGCCTGGGTACGTCAACCCGGTCCCGGTTCACAGCAATTGGGCACCGCAAACCTCTAGCCACTGTCCGTACTCATAGGCCTACCATGAGTGACAGCCGCCGGGAGAGCTTCCGGCGACAGGGCACCATGGATCGCGATAGCGTCGCCAGTCCAGGTACGGACCCCGTACCCACGGCCCCGGGACCTCCCCCCTCCCCGGGCCTTGACAGAGCTTGTGCCACCTTGGAGGTGAGGGTGTCCCAGATCGCAGGCGAGCCCGGGAATCAGGACTTCGTGGAAGTCCGGCTGCCGGCCGCGGGTGCCTACCTGTCGGTGCTGCGTACGGCCACGGCCGGACTCGCGGCACGGTTGGACTTCACCCTCGACGAGATCGAGGACCTGCGCATCGCGGTCGACGAGGCCTGCGCGATCCTGCTCCAGCAGGCCGTACCGGGCTCCGTGCTGAGCTGCGTGTTCCGCCTCGTCGACGACTCACTGGAGGTCACGGTCGCGGCGCCGACCACCGACGGCCGCGCCCCGGAGCGCGACACCTTCGCCTGGACGGTGCTCTCCGCCCTGGCCGGCAAGGTCGACTCCTCCGTGGCGGAGGACCGCACGGTCTCCATCAGCCTGTACAAACAGCGCGGCGCGGGACCCGGACCGGCGTGAGCGAGGAGGGTCCGGTGCGGGACGACGAGCGCATCCCCGACGTGCCGCGCTCCGCGGACATCCCGGAGCAGCAGGCACGGCCGCACCCGGTGGACAGCCCTGTGGATGGCCCAGATGGCGTTTTGTACGCGGCGGAGCAGGCGGAGCGGGCGGCCCTTATGAGCGAGCACACCGAGCACAGGCACCACGATCCCCACGATCGCAGCGGGGCGCGGGCGATGTTCATCGAGCTGCGCAAGCTGCCCGAGGGCTCGCCGGAGAAGGCCGAGCTGCGCAACCGGCTGGTGCGGATGCACCTGCCGCTGGTCGAGCACCTGGCACGGCGTTTTCGCAACCGGGGCGAACCGCTCGACGATCTGACGCAGGTCGCCACGATCGGCCTGATCAAGTCGGTGGACCGGTTCGACCCCGAGCGGGGCGTGGAGTTCTCGACGTACGCGACGCCCACCGTGGTCGGCGAGATCAAGCGGCACTTCCGCGACAAGGGCTGGGCGGTGCGGGTGCCGCGCAGACTTCAGGAGCTGCGGCTCGCGCTCACCACGGCGACGGCGGAGCTGTCCCAGCAGCACGGGCGCTCACCGACGGTGCACGAACTGGCCGAACGGCTCGGCATCTCCGAGGAGGAGGTCCTGGAGGGGCTGGAGTCGGCGAACGCCTATTCCACGCTGTCCCTTGACGTGCCGGACACGGACGACGAGTCACCGGCGGTGGCGGACACCCTGGGCGCCGAGGACGAGGCGCTGGAAGGCGTCGAGTACCGCGAATCCCTCAAGCCGCTGCTCGAAGACCTTCCGCCGCGCGAGAAGCGGATCCTGCTGCTGCGTTTCTTCGGGAACATGACGCAGTCCCAGATCGCCCAGGAGGTCGGCATCTCGCAGATGCACGTCTCCCGTCTGCTGGCCCGCACGCTGGCTCAGCTGCGCGAGAGGCTGCTGGTCGAGGAGTAGCCGGCCATCCGCGGGCCGGTGCGCGGCTACGCGTCGCGCACCGGCCCGCGGATGCCGAGCGCTTCGGTCGTGGCCGGGTTCACCAGGAACACCAGGCCGGTGACGGCCACCGCGGCGAGCGCGATGCCGGCCGGGATCCACGGGGCGCCGTCGGAGTGGAGGAACATCCAGGCGACCGGCAGCGCCATGATCTGGGTGATCATCGCGGGGCCCCGGCTCCAGCGGCGGCGCAGCAGCAGGCCGCGGGCGGCGATCAGCGGGATCAGGCCGAGGACCACCAGGGTCAGGCCGCCCGTCTCGGCCTGGGTGGGCCGGTCGGGCTTGCCGGTCAGGCCCATCACGAGCATGAAGAGGCCACCGGCGACCAGGGCGAGCCCTTCCAGCGCGGACAGCGCTGCCGCGGCGGTCAGCCGGCCGGGGCGCGGTCCTGCGGGGGCTTCGGGGGTCTGCTCAGTACTCACCCAGCCAGGGTAGCCCGCTCGGCGGGCCCTGCCCGGGTCCGGGCAGGGCGGCCCAGGTACGCCCCTGTACCCCCCGGTAGGTAGTCTGGCGCCCATGCGTGCACTTCTCGTGGTCAACCCGGCGGCTACCACCACCAGTGCGCGCACGCGTGACGTCCTCCTCCATGCCCTGGCCAGCGAGATGAAGCTGGAGGCGGTGACGACCGAGTACCGCGGTCACGCCAAGGACCTCGGGCGGCGGGCCGCCGAGAGCAATGACATCGACCTCGTGGTGGCGCTCGGCGGCGACGGCACGGTCAACGAGGTCGTGAACGGTCTGCTGCACAACGGACCGAGCCCCGAGCTCCCCGAATTCGCGGTGGTCCCCGGCGGCTCGACCAATGTCTTCGCGCGGGCCCTCGGTCTGCCCAATGACGCTGTGGAGTCGACCGGTGTCATTCTCGACGCGCTGCGCGAGAAACGGAGCCGGACGGTGAGCCTCGGTCTCGCGTCGGGAGTCCCGGGAAGCGTCGACGAGGGCGTTCCTGAACGCTGGTTCACTTTCTGTGCCGGGTTCGGATTCGACGCGGGTGTGGTCGGCCGGGTCGAACAGCAGCGGGAGCGCGGAAAGCGCTCGACGCACGCCCTCTATTTGCGCCAGGTGGCGCGCCAGTTCTTCGGCGAGCCCCACCGCAGACACGGCCAGATCACGCTGGAGCGGCCGGACGGTGAGACCGTCGAGGACCTGGTCCTGTCGATAGTCTGCAACACCTCCCCCTACACCTACCTGGGCAATCGTCCGCTGTACGCCTCTCCCGAGGCCTCCTTCGACGCGGCGCTCGACGTCCTCGCGCTGACCCGGATGACGACACCTTCCGCGACCCGGTACGCGACCCAGTTGCTCACTTCCACGCCAGAACGTGGTCCGCACGGCAAGCACGCCGTATCACTGCACGACTTGACGGACTTCACCTTGCATTCCAAGGCCCCGCTCCCCTTCCAGATGGACGGCGACCACCTGGGCCTGCGTACCAGCGTCGCGTTCACAGGCGTACGCCGTGCACTGCGTGTGATTGTGTGAGTGGAAGGGCCCAAAGTCCTTTCACTCGAACGTTTAGGCTGGCATCCACCCCATGGAAGTACGACTGTGACCCAGTCGACACCGAGGAATCCAAAAAAACTTTCCGGAAGGGGTTGTATCCGCCGCCGAGGTTTGCGAATCTCTACATGGCGATCGGGACGGCCCGCAACACCGGCCTCCACTGAAAGCCAGAACCCCTCCTCAAAACCAGGACCACCACCAGTCCAACTGGAAGATGGCCCTTCCGTTGTTGAGGGATTCGTGAAAGCGTTCACATTCACAAGCACCCCCCTGCACGTAACACCAAGAGAGGTAGCAGCCATGGACTGGCGTCACAACGCCGTTTGTCGTGAGGAAGACCCCGAGCTGTTCTTCCCCATCGGCAACACCGGTCCTGCGCTGCTGCAGATCGAGGAAGCCAAGGCCGTCTGCCGCCGCTGCCCCGTCATGGAGCAGTGCCTGCAGTGGGCGCTTGAGTCCGGCCAGGACTCCGGCGTCTGGGGTGGCCTCAGCGAGGACGAGCGCCGCGCGATGAAGCGCCGTGCCGCTCGCAACCGGGCGCGCAACGCGACCGCCTGAGCCCCCACTTCCTGCCTTAGCCCTGCGCGGCGCGTACAGAGCGTACGCATTCACCGCCCCCCGAGCCGCAGCGCGCAGCAGTAATGAACCCACAGCATTCGAGCCCCGAACCGTGTCTCATGGTTCGGGGCTCGCTGCTGTGCGCATGGCGGGGGGGTGTGGCCCGTCGGGCGCGGGGTACGCGTTATTTCTCGGGGCCGACCGGGATGTCGAGCACGACCTTCGTGCCGCGTTCGGCCGCCGGCACCATGTCGAAGTTTCCGCCCAACTCGCCCTCCACCAGGGTCCGTACGATCTGGAGGCCCAGGTTTCCGGTGCGCTGCGCGTCGAAGCCCTCGGGCAGTCCCCGGCCGTCGTCCCGCACGGTGATCAGCAGCCGGGAGTCCTCGCGGGTACCGCCGCGCAGCGCCGCGACCTCCACCGAACCCTCGTCGCCGGGGACGAACGCGTGCTCAAGTGCGTTTTGCAGGACCTCGGTCAAGACCATGGAGAGCGGGGTGGCGACCTCGGCGTCGAGTATCCCGAAGCGGCCGGTGCGGCGGCAGTCGATCCGGCCGGGTGAGATCTCGGCGACCATGGCGAGGACCCGGTCGGCGATCTCGTCGAACTGGACGCGCTCGTCCAGGTTCTGGGACAGCGTCTCGTGCACGATCGCGATCGAACCGACGCGCCTGACCGCCTCGTTGAGTGCTTCGCGGCCCTGGTCGGAGTCCATCCGGCGGGCCTGGAGCCGGAGCAGCGCCGCGACCGTCTGGAGGTTGTTCTTCACCCGGTGGTGGATCTCCCGGATGGTGGCGTCCTTGGTGATCAACTCCCGCTCGCGGCGGCGCAGTTCGGTCACGTCGCGCAGCAGTACGAGCGAGCCGATGCGGGTCCCCTTGGGCTTGAGCGGGATGGCGCGCAGCTGGATCACCCCGTCGCCGCCCTCGACTTCGGCCTCCCTGGGCGCGTAACCGCTGGCCAGCTTGGCGATGGCCTCGTCCACCGGGCCGCGCGAGGGCGCGAGGTCGGCGGTGAGCTGGCCCAGGTGCTGGCCGACGAGGTCCGAGGCGAGGCCCAGCCGGTGGTAGGCGGAGAGCGCGTTGGGCGAGGCGTACTGAACGACGCCCTCCGCGTCGAGCCTGATCAGGCCGTCCCCCGCACGCGGCGACGCGTCCATGTCGACCTGCTGGCCGGGGAAGGGGAAGGACCCGGCGGCGATCATCTGCGCGAGGTCGGAGGCGGACTGCAAGTAGGTGAGTTCGAGCCGGGAGGGTGTACGGACAGTGAGCAGGTTGGTGTTCCGGGCGATGACGCCCAGGACGCGCCCCTCACGGCGTACCGGAATGGACTCGACGCGGACCGGGACCTCCTCGCGCCATTCCGGGTCGCCCTCGCGCACGATGCGGCCCTCGTCGAGCGCCGCGTCGAGCAGCGGGCGCCGGCCGCGCGGGACCAGGTGGCCGACCATGTCGTCCTGGTAGGAGGTGGGGCCGGTGTTGGGGCGCATCTGGGCGACCGACACATAGCGCGTGCCGTCCAGGGTGGGGACCCAGAGCACCAGGTCGGCGAACGAGAGGTCGGAGAGCAGCTGCCACTCCGAGACCAGCAGATGCAGCCACTCCAGGTCGGACTCACTCAGAGCGGTGTGCTGGCGGACGAGGTCATTCATGGAGGGCACGGTGCGAGCGTACCCGCGTGCACCGGCCCGACATGACTGCGGGCCGCGGCGCCGGGACGGGACCCTCAGCCCGTCCGGGCACCGCAGCCCGATGGCCGGCCGGCGGGTGTGCGGTCCCCCCGGCCTCCAAGAGAGGTCACGACGCAGTCAGGGCAGAGAGCGCCGGGGCCTCGGTTCCGCCCGCCTGTGCGGGGTGGGCGGAAGTGCGATGTGTTCATTGTGGACTAGACCATTCCGTCATGTCCATCCATGTGCACCGGGCTGTTTCCGGGTCCGTCCGCGTCCCTCCATGCCCACGGGGCAATATTCCGGGTGGGAACGGAAGCCGCAACCCTCAGGCGCGGCCGGGTTTCTCCATCGGCCAGGCTCGCAGGGCCAGGTCGGCGACGGCTTCGAGTTCCGCGCGGGTGGCGCCGTCGCGGGCCTGCTGGGACATGCCCTGGAGAACGGCCCCGATGAACCGTGCGAGCGCGCCCGCATCCGCGCCCTCAAGGAGGCGGCCGGCCGCGATGTCCTCGGCGATCCGGCGCTCCATCGCGGCGAGGTTGTCGGCGCGCCGCTCGCGCAGCCCGTCGCTCACTGCCTCGGTGGCGCAGTTGGCGGCCGCGCTGGTCACCAGGCAGCCGTAGGGGTGGGCGGGGTCGGTGAACTCGGCGGCGGCCTCCCGCAGCAGGCGGGCCACGCCCGCCCGCGCGGTCGGTTCCTCGGCGAGCGCCCGCGCCCCGAAGGATGCGTAGGTCGCTCCGTAGGCCCGCACGACCTCCTCGAAGAGGGCCCGCTTGTCGCCGAAGGCGGCGTAGAGGCTGGGCGCGCCGATGCCCATGGCCCGGGTGAGATCGGCGACCGATGTGGCCTCGTAGCCGCGCCGCCAGAACTCCATCGTGGCCTGCTCCAGCGCCCTGTCCCGGTCGAAGGAGCGGGGGCGCCCGCGCTGTTTCGTCGCCATGGGCCCCACTGTACCCCTGTTCTGTAGCGGCCATTAGAGAATGTGTTACGTTCTTTTCGTAGCGACCGCTACAGAAATCTTTCGGGGTGGAAGGGGCGCGGCATGGGCTCGCTCGACGGAAAGACGGCGCTGGTCACAGGCGGTAGCAGGGGGATCGGGCGAGGCATCGCCGAACGGCTCGGCCGGGACGGGGCGCGGGTGGCGGTGCACTACGGCTCGAACGAGACGGCGGCCAAGGAGACGGTCGCGGCCATCGAGGCGGCCGGTGGCTCGGCGTTCGCCCTCGGCCAGGAACTGGGCGTCGCGGGGGACGCGGCCGCGCTGTGGGAGGCGTTCGACCAGCAGGCCGACGGGCTCGACGTCCTGGTGAACAACGCGGGGATCGGGCGGCCCGCGCCCTTCGGCGAGGTGACCGACGCGGCGTACGACCGGCACTTCGGCGTGAACGTCAAGGCGCCGTTCTTCGTGGCCCAGCTCGGCCTGTCCCGGCTGCGCGACAACGGCAGGATCATCAACATCTCCAGCGGGCTCTCGCGGGCCGCGATGATGCCGGACCAGATCACGTACGCGATGACCAAGGGCGCGCTCGACGTGTTCACGCGGTATCTGTCGAAGTCGGTCGGCACGCGGGGAATCACGGTCAACGCGGTGGCGCCCGGCATCATCGACACGGACATCAACGCGGACTGGCTGCGCACGGACGACGCGGCCCGGGCGCACGCGGCGGACTACTCCGTGTTCGGCCGGGTGGGCGAGCCCTCCGACATCGCGGACGTGGTGGCCTTCCTGGCGTCCGAGGACGCACGCTGGATCACCGGCCAGTGGCTGGACGCGACGGGGGGATCGCTGGCCTGAGACTCCCGGGGCCCCCGGCCGCCCGGCGCGTCCCCGGCGCATCCCCGGCGCGGGCGGGGCGGGCGGCGGGTGTGGGGTGGCCCGACGGCGGACCGTGGGACGGGGCGCGAGCACCCGGCGCAGGGGCGACCACTCTGCTAGATTGGTCTATACCACGCCCGTTGTAGTTTCACGTCTCCAGATCGGCAGGCCCACGTGGAAGTTGTCATCGTCCCGGACGCCAAGGCAGGCGGCGAGCTCATCGCGGAGTCGATCGCCGCCCTGTGGCGGCGCAAGCCCGACGCACTGCTCGGCGTGGCCACCGGATCGACTCCGATCCCGATCTACGACGCGCTGACCGCCAAGGTCTCCGCCGGTGACGTGGACGTGTCCCGGGCCCGCGTGTGCCAGCTCGACGAGTACGTCGGGCTCCCCGCCGGGCACCCCGAGTCCTACCGCGCCACGGTGATCCGTCAGGTCGTCGAACCGCTCGGGCTCGGCCAGGACTCCTTCATCGGCCCGGACGGCTCCGCCGACGACGTGCAGGCCGCGTGCGAGGCGTACGACCTGGCGCTCGCCTCGGCCGGCGGGGTCGACCTCCAGATCCTGGGCATCGGCACGGACGGGCACATCGGGTTCAACGAGCCCTGCTCCTCGATCGCCTCCCGCACCCGGATCAAGACGCTGACCGAGCAGACCCGGGTCGACAACGCGCGCTTCTTCGACGACGACATCGACCAGGTGCCGCACCACGTGATCACCCAGGGCATCGGCACGATCCTGGAGGCCCGCCATCTGGTGCTGCTCGCCACGGGTGAGGGCAAGGCGGAGGCGGTGGCGCAGACCGTGGAGGGGCCGGTCGCCTCGGTCGTGCCGGCCTCGGCGCTCCAGCTGCACCGGCATGCGACGGTTGTCGTGGACGAGGCGGCGGCGTCCAAGCTGAAGCTGGCGCCCTACTTCCGGCACACCTTCGCCAACAAGCCGGTGTGGCAGGGGCTGTAGCGGTCCCCGGGGCGCCGGGGTGGCACGCGGCCGCGCCCTTCCCCGCGCAGTTCCTCGCGCCCCTGGCACGCGCTCCGCGCCAGGGGCCGCCCCTGCCCCGCGAACGATGCCGCCAGTTCGCGCAGTTCCCCGCGCCCCCAAAGGCCTGCGCTCCGCGCACAGAGCCGCCCGTCACCTGCGGACCCACGGTGGCTAGTCGCGCAGTTCCCCGCGCCCCTTCAGGGCGCCTCGCACCGCCCCCCTCAGGGGCGCGAGGAACTGCGCGACCAGCCCACGACGACCCGCAGCCAAAAACATCGCCCCACCCCCCAGGGGCGCGGGGAACTGCGCGACCAGCCCACAACCACCCGCAGCCAAAAACATCGCCCCACCCCCCAGGGGCGCGGGGAACTGCGCAACCAGCCCACAACCACCCGCAGCCAAAACGTGGGGCCCCAGGGCCGCAGGGCGGCGCGGCATTGAGCGGACCGCCGCGCGCCGCAGGCAGCCCGCACTCCACCCGCCCCCACCCCGGAGGGGCTACGCGTCGGCCAGGGCGGGGAAGCGGATCCGGGTGCTGCACAGGGAGACGACCAGCGCGGAGACCGCGACCGCCCCCATCCCCCAAGCCAGACTCGTGCCGCTCGCGATGAACCCGATCATCGCGGGCCCGGCCAGCAGCCCCGTCGTCCCCATCGCCGCGACCAGCGCCAACGCGTCCGAGCCCTGCCGGGCCGCGGCCACGTACACGCACGGCGTGACCGCCGCGATGCCGAGCCCGACGCACGCGAACCCGAGCAGCGCCGGGACCACTCCCCCGGCCAGCAGCGCGACCGCGAGCCCCGCGCCGGCCAGCGCGCTGCCGAAGCGGACGACGCGCTCGTCGCCCCACTGGGTGCGCCAGCGGTCCGCGAAGAGGCGGGCGAGGACCATCATCACGGAGATGACGGCGATGCCCAGCGGCGCCAGTTCCGCCGGCGCGCCCGCCGTGTCCTTCAGATAGAGCGCCGACCAGTCGTTCATGGCGCCCTCGGTCACCGTGCCGAAGGCCATCGCGAGGCCCATCCAGATCGTCACCCGGGTCGGCAGGGTCAGCCCGCGCCGGGTCTTTCCGGCCGGCTCGGCGGCCCGCTCCGGCGTCGGGTCCTCCATCAGCAGGCCCGAGCGGGCCGCGAGGACGAGCAGGACCAGGACGACGGTGGCCGTGCCGAAGTGCGCGGGCAAGGATGAGGACAGCGCGGTGACGCCGGAGGCGAGCAGCGCGGCGGCCAGCGAACCCGCGCTGAAGGTCGCGTGCATCTTGGCCATCGTCGTCCGCCGGTACCTGACCTCAAGGGCCGCCGCCTGCGCGTTCATCGCGACGTTCAGACAGCCGACCGCGATGCCGTCGCAGCACACGATGAGCAGGGTGACCGGATAGTTCGGTGTGACCGAGAGGGCGAGCAGGACGGCCCCGAGCGCCAGGGCCGAAAGGACGGCGAGCCGGCGCGAGCCGAGTCTCCTGGTCAGGATCGCCACCAGCGGGAAGGAGATGGCCGCGCCGCCCCCGCAGACCATGAGGAGCAGCCCGAGTTCCGCCTCGGACAGGTCGAGTCTGGTCTTCAGCGTGGGTATCCGCGAGACCCAGGTGGCGTACTGGAAGCCGAGGAGACAGAAGAGTGCCGCGATCGCCACTTGTGATCGACGGTATTCATCGCGAGCGCGAAACATACGGATTTAGCCTACTTCCATGGACATGTACATCGCGTTCGTGCCGTAGCCCGGCGGTAGTTCGACCTCGGGGTGGGGGCGGTAGCCCAGGGGTGCCCATACGACGTGGGCTCCCCTGACGGCCACCATGGAGATCCGCTCGAAGCCCAACTCCCTTGCGGCGCACAGGAGATGGGTGAGGAGTCGGGGGCCGAGCCCTTGGCCGCGCAGCTCCTCGGCGATGACGAGGTCGTGCGCGTGCAGGTTGCGCGACGCGTCCGGTGCGGCCCCGTGCTCCTCGGCCCTGCTGAGGTCGGGGCTGGTGAACGGCGGGTACGGTAGGGCGAGGAGGTAGCCGCCGACGCGCCCCTCGTGCTCGATCACAAAACATGTACCGGCCGCGTGCCGGGACTTGAGGACGTCACGTCCTTCGGACAGGCCGTCCCGTGCGTAGGCGCCCGCTTCCAGGGCCACGATCGCGTCCCAGTCGTCGTCGGCCAGCGGACGGATGAGCATGTCGGTCTCCACCAGGGGCAGCAGGGGCATCTACCGCGCACCTCCTACACAGGTGTACGGCAGCGGGTCGAAGCCGTTGAAGCCCTGGGTCGTGTAGCCGATGGCGTAGGCGCCGCAGGAGTGGATCCACACCGGGTCGCCGGAAGCGGCCGCGGCGGGGACGCGCACCAGGCCGCTCTCGTGGCCGAACGCGTCGTCGCTGTCGCAGGTGGGTCCGGCGACGACGGCCGCAACGCGCGGGCCGTCAGGGTGGCCGGGGAATTCGAGGCGGTACTGCAACGCGTCCATCTCGTACAGGCCGTTGAACTTGCCGCAGCTCAGATACAGCCAGTGCCGGCGCTCACCGTCGTGCCCGCCGCGCGCCGAGAGCCGCGAGACCCGGGCCCGGATGGCGCCGTGGTCGGCGACCAGGTGGCGGCCGGGTTCCATGAGGAATTCCAGCGGGGACGCCGACTCCTCGCGCAGGCGCTGGATGCCTTCGCGCAGCACGGCGAAGATCTTGTCGATCGGGGGGTCGAGCGGCCTGCCCGCCGTGTCCAGGCAGCCGAGCGCGGGCAGCCCGCCGCCGAGGTTGATCCGGTCGAGGAGGATCCCGCGCCCGTTCAGGACCACGATCAGGTCGCTCAGGTCGTCGAGCGCGCTCTGCCAGGCCTCGGACGTCATCTGCTGCGAGCCGACGTGCACGGAAAGGCCCGACGGGACGAGACCGGCGTCCCCGGCCGCCTCCAGGACACGCACCGCGTCCTGTGCCGAGCAGCCGAACTTCCGGCTCAGGCCCCACAGGGCGCCGTCGCCGCTGGTGGCCAGGCGGCAGAACACCCGGGAGCCGGGGGCGTGTTCGGCGATCGCGGCGACGTCCTCGACGCTGTCGGTGGCGAACTCGCGTATGCCCATGCGGTACGCGTCGGCGATGTTCTCGTCCGACTTGATCGTGTTGCCGTAGTGGATCCGGTCGAGCGGCACGCCGGTCCGTACGGCCTGCTCGATCTCGTTGGGGCTCGCCGCGTCGAAGCCCGCGCCCTGCCGGGCCAGACAGTCGAGCACCTCGTCCACGGGGCACGCCTTCATGGCGAAGCGGACGGAGATGCCGGGCAGTTCGCGCAGCAGCTGCGCGTACTGGTCCTCGATTCCGGTGAGGTCGAAGAAGATCCGGTCGTCGGTGGCGGCGGCGAGGGCCGCCCGGATGGCCGTGCTCTCACGCATCGTCGACACCCCGGGCCGGGTTCTCGTGCCTGGCGGCCGCGACCAGCGGTCCCCAGGCCTCGATGAGCAGGGCGAAGTCCTCGATGTCGGCCTGCGCCTCGTCGAGCAGGCGCTCGCGCAGGGGTACCAGGTGGTCGGCGAACTCGGCGTATTTGCCGCCGAGTCTGCGGTAGCAGCGGTCGAGGACGTCGAGCCTGCGGACGTTCTCGGCCCGGTCGGCGCCCGCGCTGCGGCCGGCGAGCTCGGCGATCACGGCGGCGCGTACGTGGTGGTTCTCGTCGAGCAGCGCCCCGCGTGCCGTCTCCATCGCCGTGTAGATCGGGTAGAAGTAGAGCATCGACAGGAGGAACTTGGTCCACCGCAGCTGGTAGGCGGTGAAGCCGGGGCCCGTGCGCCGGTCGGGCGTGTAGTAGTTGACGATGTTGCGGTTGTGCACCACGCCGGGCAGGGTGGCGTCGCGTACCAGGTGCAGCAGGAAGTAGTCGCTTCCTATGGTGCTGGTGGCGGGCGGCAGCGGCACGCGTTCGTAGACCTCGTGGTCGAGGCCGATGTTGCACATGTCGACCCGCCAGATGTCGGGGGTGCCGAGCGTCGACTCGTCGTGGGTGAACACGTCGTCGCCGGCGCCGGTGAACGACTCGTCGACCAGCTCCCGGCGCTCATCGGGCGGGGTCCCGGCGTCGGCCCAGAGGCCGACCACCTCGTAGTAGGTCTCGGGGTCCAGGTCCCGGATCTCACCGATGTCCACGGACAGCTCGCCCACGAAGGAGCTGCCCACCATCGCGACGGGCTTGTGGACGTCGGCCGGGTCGAGCCGGGTCCGGGTGACCTCGGGTACGGCGTCCACGGCCCGCTTCCCCAGCGACAGCAGCTCGTGGTGGATGGGGTGGACGGGTTCGCCGGCCAGGATCTGGTAGCTGCTGTCGGAGTCCCTGCGGTGCACGGACCGGCAGCCCAGCGCGCTCGCGATCAGGAACGCCCGATTGGTGCAGGCCCCGTACGACAGGGCGGCGGGCAGCATGAGGTCGAGCAGCAGCTCGGGCTTGGTGGGCTGGGCCCGCTCGATGACCCGCTGGAGGAAGTCCCGCTGGCGCGCTTCGTCGAAGTGGTGCACGACGACCCCCGCGGGGGAGGTCAACTCGGCGATCGTACGGGCGTGTTCGGCGCGGTCGGCCTCGCCGGACGAGTCAAGGACGAGCAGGTGCACTTCGACGTCGAAGTGGGTGGCGGCGTGGGCCGCCTCCTCGTGCACCGCCACGATGGTGGCCGCGCACGCCCGGTTGGTGGGCAGGGTCAGGCAGACGCGTCGCACGCGGGCTCCTCGGTCGGTGTCGCGGGCCCGGTGGCGTGCCACGATTCGAGGCCGAGCAGCTTCGCACCGAGGTCGTTGAGGGTGGCGGTGGGGTACCGCAGGGACTCGGGCCGGCGCGCGTCGCCGACGAGCGTCTTGTTCCAGTTCGGGGTGGCGAGGCTGCGCCAGGACTCGACGCGGGACGTGCGCACCTCGTGGTCCGATTCGAGGGCGGGCATCATCGAGAGGTACTGGACGGCTCGGACACCGTTGTCGGAGGTGTTGCGGGCCACGCCGTGCGCGAGGAGACCGTTCCAGATCAGCAGGTCACCGGCCTTGAGTTCGGGCCGTACGACGGGGAACTCGGCGCGGTCGGTGCCCGGCCTGATGGGGTCACGGTCCCGGGGCTGTGCGACCTTCCACTCCTCGAAGCGGCGGAACAGCTCCGGCGAGCACTGGAAACCGCCGTGGTCCTCCTGGGTGTCGTTGAGCGCGATGATGCCCTGCACCCGCTGCGGCAGGACGCCGAGGGTGGTGTCGACGTCCCAGTGCAGCTCGATGTCGAAGCCCTTGTCGGTGGGTTCGATGTGCGCGCGGTCGCGGTCCTTGATGTTGGGCGGGTTCAGGTTGAGCCGGTCGAGGGTGACCCAGAGCTCTTCGCAGTCCCACACGTCGGCGAACGCGTCGTAGACCCGCTGGGACTGACGGCTGTCCCACAGGAGCTGGTGGTGGTACGCCTCGACGAACCCGTACACGTGCAGGTGCTGTTCCAGCTCGGAGGCGAACACACGGTCCTCGGAGTACCAGGTCTCGGGCCGCTCGGGGTCCAGGCCCTGGAAGTCCCAGGTGAAGTCGAGGAGGCGCCGGGCCGCGGCGGCCGGGATCGCCTCCTTCACTATGACGTAGCCGTACGTCTGCCAGAACGCGAAGTCGTCGTCGGACAGCACGCGCAGCGGGCGTGACTTCTCGATGTCCCGCAGCGGGGTGCGGGCCAGATAGGTCTCGCCGCCGTCCGAGCTGAAATACGGCACGTCGGAGGCGGCTCGGTAGAGGTATCGGTCGGGGGCCGGCATGCGATCACTCCAGGGGTCGGATGGTGGTGGCTGGGCGGATCCCCGGTGGCACAGGGAAACGGCCCGGGCGCGGGCGTCCTGAGGGTGGGGTCGGCGGGGTGCGGGCCGGAACGGGTCACGCGGCCGGCCGGGTGCGGTCACGGTCGGCGGCGAGGCGCTGCGGCTGTCGGGTTCGCCATCGGGCATCACGAGGGCAAACGGGCGCACGGCGACCGGACTCGGCACACGCGGCGCCTCGTCGCGCCGGCCGGTCACCCGGTGGGGAGGGTCGGTCTCCACGACGGCAGGGCCGGGGTGGCCACCTCCTTGCGCTCGGTGCCGCTCATGGGTCGAGGGCACCCCCACCGATCTTGCGTACCTCCAAGGTGGACTAGACCAACTTCTGGTGTCAAGCCCAGAGTTGGCGCCGCACACGTCCCGAAACGAACCGGTTCACGCACTGGAAGCACGAGGGATACGTACTGTCAAGTAGGCCTGTCCGCAAGCGAGTTGGCGACCGTTCGGGCAAGACATCCGGACCATCGCGCTCCGGATCGGCGGCACAAGTCGGCCCTCGCGTACACCGGAAGTCGGCCCCTTCGTACACCCTCTCCACCCGGCGCGCCCCGTACCCGCACATGCAAACGTGGCGGGGGGGGGGGGCGGCCCCCCCCCCCCCCCCCCCCGGGCGCGGGGGGGGGGGGCCCCCCCCCCCCCCCCCCCCCCCCCCCCCCCCCCCCCCCCCCCCCCCCCGGGGGGGGGGGGGGCGCCCCCCCCCCCCCCCCCCCCCGCCACGTGTCCTCGGTGGTGTCAGACCCCCGCGACGGCCTCCGCCGCCGCCCGGCCGCACACCCGCGCCGCGCCGTGCGTGGCGATGTGCAGCGCGCCGCGCGGGGTCGCCCTTGGCACCCCCATCTCGACCACGACCGTGTCCGGCCGGGCCGCGAGGAGCGCGTCGAGGGCCGCCGCCATCCACGGGTGGCGGTGTTCGTCGCGTACGACCGCGACGATCCGGCGCCCGCCCGCCGCGGCCAGCACATCGGCGGCGGCCGCGTCGGCGCCGTAGGTGCCGCTCTCGGTGCCCGGCAGCAGCGCGGCCAGCTCGGCGCCGATGCTCCAGGGAGTCTCACTGCTCACCGCGATGTTCATCACCGGCGTGAACGTCGCGACGTACGGGGCGCTCGTCAGGGGGCGCCACGACGGCGCGACGGTGACCCGGGCGGCCCGGCGCGCGGCCACGAGCCCGATGTCACTGTCGGTGCCGGGCGCGGTCCCCTCCTGCACTGCCGCGCCCGGCCCCGTCACGTCCCCCCTGGCCCGCTGGGCCCAGGCCGCCAGCGCACGGACGCGCGCCGCGGCGTCGGCCAGTCGCTCCTCCGCGAGCTCCCCGTCCCGCACCGCGGTGACCAGCGCGTCGCGCAGGCGCAGCACGGTGCCCTCGTCGCACAGCCCGCCGCCGACGCACAGGGCGTCGGCACCGGCCGCGATGGCGAGGACGGAACCCCGCTCGATGCCGACCGTCCCGGCGATGGCCTGCATCTCCACCGCGTCCGAGACGATCAGACCGTCGTAGCCGAGCTCGTCGCGCAGCAGTCCGGTGAGGATGCGCGGGCTGAGCGTGGCGGGACGGTCGGGGTCGAGCGCGGGAAGAAGGATGTGCGCGCTCATGACCGACTTGGAACCCGCCGAGATGGCCGCGCGGAAGGGCACCAGCTCACGCCGGTGCAGGGTGTCGAGGTCCACGTCGATGCGGGGCATCGCGTGGTGCGAGTCGACGTTGGTGTCGCCGTGGCCGGGGAAGTGCTTGGTGCAGGCGGCGACCCCGGCGGCCTGAAGGCCCTCGATGTAGGCGGCGGTGTGCCGGGCCACGAGCGCGGTGTCGGCCCCGAAGGCTCGTACGCCGATGATCGGGTTGTCCGGGTTGGAGTTCACATCGGCGGACGGCGCCCAGTTGAGGTTGACGCCGCATTCCGCGAGCCGGCGGCCGAGCTCGCGGGCCACCGCCCGGGTCAGGTCCAGGTCGTCGACCGAGCCGAGCGCCAGGTTGCCGGGGAAGGACGAACCGGTGCGGACCTCTATGCGGGTGACGTCACCGCCCTCCTCGTCGATGGCCACCAGGACGTCGTCCCGTTCGGCCCGCAACTGGGCGGTCAAGGCGGCCACTTGGGGCGCGGTGACGATGTTGCGGCCGAACAGGCCGACGGAGGCGAGGCCTTCGCCGATGCGGCGCAGCACCCAGTCGGGCGCGGTGGTGCCGGTGAACCCGGGCTGGAGGACGGCGAGCGCGTCGCGCGTCAGTGTGTCGGAACCCGTGGTCATAGTCGTCATGGGGCGGGGTTATCCCTTCACTGCGCCGGCCGTCAGACCCGCGGCCATCTTGCGCTGGACGAGGAGGAAGAGAATCACGATGGGCACGGCCATCATGGTGGATCCGGCCATCATCGGGGCGTACTCGGTGCCGTGCTGCGTGGTGAAGCTGGACAGCCACACCGTGGCCGTCTGGTGGTTCTGGCTCATCAGCATGAGGGCGTAGAGGTATTCGTTCCAGGCCTGGATGAATCCGTAGACCGAGGTGGCCACCATGCCGGGGGCGAGGAGCGGGAAGACCACGCGGATGAAGGCGCCGGTGCGGGTGCAGCCGTCGACCATGGCCGCCTCCTCCAGCTCCTTGGGGACGTTGACGATGAATCCGCGCAGCGTCCACACCGTGAAGGGGAGGATGAAGGTCAGGTACGTGATGATCAGGCCCGAGAGCTTGTCGTACTGACCGAGGTCGTTGAGCAGCAGGAAGACCGGGATGATCATCGCGACCAGCGGCACCATCTGGACCGCGAGGATGCCGACGATGACGATCTTGCGGCCGCGGAAGGCGAACCGGGAGATGGCGAGCGCGGCGAGCAGGCCGACCGCGATGCCGATGACCACCACGACGAGCGAGACGATCAAGGACCGGCCGATCGAGCCCCAGAAGTCGCCGATCTGGAGGGCGCGCTGGAAGTTGTCGAGCGTGAAGTGCGTCGGGAACAGATGCGGGTTCGGGTCGATCGCGTCCTTGGCGGGCTTGAACGCGGTGTTCAGCATCCAGTAGACCGGGAAGCCCGCGGTGGCGAAGACCAGCAGGCCGAGCACGTTCCAGCCCAGCTTGGTCTTCTTGCGGGGGGTCTTGTGGCGCGTGGCGGCGGGCGCCACGGCGGTCGAGGCAGCCATCGCTGCGCCGTCCTTTCCGATCGTGGCGCTCACTCGACGTCCCCGATCTTGAGCATCTGCCGCATGTAGACCGCGATCACACCGAGCAGCAGGACGACGGTGAGCAGGGCGATCGCGGAGCCCTGCGAGTAGTCGTTGACGACGAAGGCCTTGTCGTAGGAGTACGTGGTGAGGAGCTGGTACTCCGGCTCGGGGTGACCGCCGCGCATCACGAAGACCTGCGGGAAGACACCCATGTCCCAGATCACCGAGAGCGTCGCGAGCATCACGATGATGGGCTTGAGGATGGGCAGGGTGACGTGGCGGAACACGCCCCAGGAGCCTGCGCCGTCGAGCCGGGCGGCCTCTTCGAGCTCCTTGGGCACCTGGGTGAGGCCCGCGCTGAGCGTGATGACCACGAACGGCACCGCGCCCCAGACCACGAGCAGCATGATCACGGCGAGGCCCTGGGTGCTGCTGATGAACCAGTTGTGTCCGGTGACGTCCACTCCGGGCAACTGGCTGAGCAGCCAGTTCAGTACGCCGTAGTCGCTGTCGAACATCCACTTGAAGATGGTGATGGCGACGACGATGGGCATGCCCCAACTCGCCACGAGCGCCACGTTGATGAGCGTCTTGACCCAGCCCGAGACCTTCTGGAGCAGCAGGGCTATGAGCATGCCGATGACCATGGTCAGGACGACCGCGGATGCGGCGAAGAGGACGGTGCGCACGACGACGCGCCAGAACTCGGCGTCACCGAGGACATTGCTGAAGTTGTCGAAGCCGACCGACTCGGCGGCCTGGAAGCCCCACAGCTGGGGCTGCCCGAACTTCTCGAAGGGCAGGGTGACGAGGCGTACCAGCGGATAGCCGAGGACGATCGCGAGGACGATCAGACAGGGCGCGAGCAGTGCCCAGGGCACCGCCGCTCCCCCGCCCGTGCCCCGCTTCTTGTCCGGCTTTCCCGGCCGGCCGGACCCGGCGCCCGGTTGTGGGTCGCGCCGCGCCGGCGGCACCTTGGCGGTGGTTGTCTCTGCGGCACTCATCGCGCGCTCCTGGGGATCCCTCTCTGGAACTGGTCAGGCAGGGCCCCGTCGTGGTGCTGACGGGGCCCTGCCCGGAGGTCACTTGGTGTTGATGACCTTGTCGATCGCGGCGTCCGCGTCCTTCGCGGCCTGCTCGACCGTCTTCTTGCCGGTGCCGATCGCCTGGAGCATGTCCTGGAGGGTCTTGGCCTTCTCGACCTGGCCCCAGCCCGGCGCCATCGGGACGAACCAGCTGGACTCGGCCGCGGTGGCCGGCACCGCCGTCTTCGGGTCCGCCTTCAGGGGCGCGAGGTCCGTCTTGTTGTTGGGCAGGTTGCCCTTGGCGACCAGGCCCTTCTGGCCCTGGGTGCCGGTGAGCGCGTTGATCCACTCGGCCGCGAGGCCCTGCGCCTTGGACTTGACCGGGACCGCGAGGTCCGAGCCGCCGAGGAAGACCGGCATGGCCTTGCCGGACGGCGCCGGCATCACAAAGCTCTCGATCTTGGAGGCGAGCCCGCCGACCTTGTCGTTCTCCGGCAGGGCGGCGTTGGCGCCCTCCCAGGCCGGGCTGAAGACGAGGAAGGACTTGCCCTGGCCGTAGACGATCGGGCGGTCCGCCTCGTCCTTGGTCTTGTCGCCCTTCATGTACTTGTCGACGACGTTCTTGAACTCGGTGAGGCCCTTGATGGACTCCGGCGAGGACAGGTTGGCCTTGAACTTGTCGCCGTCCTGCTTGGCGATGGAGCCGCCGGCGTCGTACACGAAGGACATGGCCGCGTACCAGTCACGGGTGGGCTGGTACCAGGCGCTGAACTTGTCGCCCTGCTTGTCCTGCACCTTGTCCAGGTCGGCGGTCAGCTCGGCGTAGGTCTTCGGGGTGGCGGTGATGCCCGCGTCGGTGGCGATGTCCTTGCGCCAGGTCGCGGTGCGGCCACCGGCGTAGTAGGGGACGCCGTAGGTCTTGCCGTTGTACGTGACCGAGGCCTTGAGGCCGTCCAGCCAGGCGGCGGAGTTGTCGAACTTCGACGGGTCGACCTCGGCGAAGGCACCCTTGACCGAGTAGGCGAGCATCTCGGTGTTGCCCATCTCCACGACGTCCGGCGCCTTGTCGGTGGCGAGGACGGCGTCCAGCTTGGCGTTCTTGTCCGGCCAGCCGTAGTACTCGTGGTTGATCTTCAGACCGGGGTGCTTGGCGACGATCGCGTCGTCCGCGGCCTTCACCAGCTCGGGCCAGTTCTTCTGGGCGTCGACCGTCAGCCAGACGGTCAGCTCCTTGGCGTCGCCCCCCGCGGCGCCGTCCTTGCTGTCACTGCCGCCGCATGCCGCGGCACCGATCATGATGCCCGCGACGCCGATCGCCGCGATGAGCTTGCGCTTCACGCCACTCTCCTCAGGGATGAGAAACCCCCCGCCCACCGCGATGCCACATACGCGAAGTACTACCCGTGGGACTGGGATCTGGTCTTTAATGGTTTAGACCAGTACCGGGAGCTTGGCCTAGACCTATTGGGGTGTCAAGGGTCGATAAGAACGCTGAGACCGTCCGTTATCGGACCGACACCTCACCGTTCGCCGGGCCCCGCGACTCGGTCCCCACGGGCCCCGGCCGCCCCACTTCGAGCTGCCTCCGAGAGCCGCCTGGGCTTTAATGGTTTAGACCAACTTGCATACTCCCCCGCACGTCCGCCGCGCGGCGGTGTATAAGAAGGGCTTGTCGATCGCGTTACCGGACCGACCCCCTGACGGAGGGCGACGACCCGTGACCGGTCCGTGCCACCATGTGAGCCGCGACAGACGGAGGAGCCGGTGACGGCAGCAGCGCAGCACTCGGGAAGGCAGACCATGGCCGCCGACGGGAGCGGCACGACGGAGGCGGGCGCCGGCGTCCGCACCGCCCGCGTGCCGAAGTACTACCGCCTCAAGCGCCACTTGCTGGAGATGACGGAGACCCTTCCGCCCGGCACCCCCGTGCCGCCCGAGCGGACGCTCGCCGCCGAGTTCGACACCTCCCGCACCACCGTGCGCCAGGCCCTGCAAGAGCTGGTCGTCGAGGGCCGCCTAGAGCGCATCCAGGGCAAGGGCACCTTCGTCGCCAAGCCCAAGGTCTCCCAGCCGCTGCAACTGTCCTCGTACACCGAGGACATGCGCGCCCAGGGCCTTGAGCCGACCTCCCAGCTCCTGGACATCGGCTACGTCACCGCCGACGACACCCTCGCCGGGCTGCTCGACATCACCGCCGGCGGCCGCGTGCTGCGCATCGAGCGGCTGCGCCTGGCGAGCGGCGAGCCGATGGCCATCGAGACCACCCACCTGTCCGCGAAGCGCTTCCCCGCGCTGCGCCGCTCCCTGGTGAAGTACACCTCCCTCTACACCGCGCTGGCCGAGGTGTACGGAGTGCATCTGGCCGAGGCCGAGGAGACCATCGAGACCTCCCTGGCCACCCCGCGCGAGGCCGGGCTGCTCGGCACCGACGTGGGCCTGCCGATGCTGATGCTGTCGCGGCACTCCCTGGACGGCGGGGGCGAGCCGGTGGAGTGGGTGCGGTCGGTGTACCGGGGCGACCGCTACAAGTTCGTGGCCCGCCTCAAGCGCCCGACCGACTGAGCACGCCTCCACAACCGAGCCGCCACTGGGCCGTTCGGGCCCTTCCGGCACGTCCGGAATCCGGACGGGGGTTCCCTTGACCGAATCTCTCCCCTAGATTTCCTGCGCATTACAAGTGATCCAACGCACAGGTGATCGCGAGGGGACGGAGCCACCCAATGCCGGAATCGACGGAAATGAAGAGACCGGTGATCACGCCCGTGCGCGTGGTCATCGCGCTCTGCCTGATCGCGCCCCTCGTGGCGATGATGTGGGTGAGCTCGTACGCCAGGACCGACCCGAAACTGGGCGGCATCCCGTTCTTCTACTGGTACCAGATGCTCTGGGTGCTCATCTCCACCGCGCTCACGATGATCGCGTACAAGTTGTGGCAGCACGACCAGCGTTCGCGCCCGGCCTCCGCATCGCGCGCCTCCGACAACACCAAGGGGGGTGCGTCCAAGTGAAGGACGGCGTGAACGGCGTCGCACTCGGCGTCTTCATCTTCTTCTTCGTGGCCGTCACGGTGATCGGCTTCATGGCCGCCCGCTGGCGCAGGGCCGAGACCGAAGCGAGCCTGGACGAATGGGGCCTGGGCGGCCGGTCGTTCGGCACCTGGGTCTGCTGGTTCCTGCTCGGCGGCGACCTCTACACGGCCTATACGTTCGTGGCCGTCCCGGCAGCGATCTACGCGGCGGGCGCGGCCGGCTTCTTCGCGGTCCCGTACACGATTCTCGTCTACCCGCTGATCTTCACCTTCCTGCCGCGCCTGTGGTCGGTCTCGCACAAGCACGGGTACGTGACCACCTCGGACTTCGTGCGCGGCCGGTTCGGCTCCAAGAGCCTCTCGCTCGCGGTCGCGATCACCGGCATCCTCGCCACGATGCCGTACATCGCGCTCCAACTGGTCGGCATCCAGGCCGTGTTGGACGTCATGGGCGTGGGCGGCGAGTCCAGCAACTGGTTCGTCAAGGACCTGCCGCTGCTCATCGCCTTCGCGGTGCTCGCGGCGTACACGTACTCCTCGGGCCTGCGCGCCCCGGCACTGATCGCGTTCGTCAAGGACGGGCTGATCTACCTCGTCATCGCGGTCGCGATCATCTACATCCCGATCAAGCTGGGCGGCTTCGACGCCATCTTCAGCGCGGCGCAGCACAAGTTCGCCGGGCCGCCCGGGGGCAAGCCGACCGGGGCGCTCGTGCCCGGCGAGAAGAGCCAGTGGACGTACGCCACCCTCGCGCTCGGCTCGGCGCTCGCGCTGTTCATGTACCCGCACTCGATCACGGCGACGCTCTCCTCGCGCAGCCGCAACGTGATCCGCCGCAACACCACGATCCTGCCGCTGTATTCACTGATGCTGGGCCTGCTCGCGCTGCTCGGCTTCATGGCGATCGCGGCGGGCGTCAAGGTCACCAACGGGCAGCTCGCGATCCCGCAGCTCTTCGAGGACATGTTCCCCGACTGGTTCGCGGGCGTCGCCTTCGCGGCGATCGGCATCGGCGCTCTCGTGCCCGCGGCCATCATGTCCATCGCGGCCGCGAACCTCTTCACCCGCAACATCTACAAGGACTTCATCAAGCCCGACGCGACGCCCTCGCAGGAGGCCAAGGTCTCCAAGCTGGTCTCGCTGGTGGTGAAGGTCGGCGCGCTGGTCTTCGTCCTGACCATGGACAAGACCGTGGCCATCAACTTCCAGCTCCTGGGCGGCATCTGGATCCTCCAGACCTTCCCGGCCCTGGTCGGCGGCCTGTTCACGCGCTGGTTCCACCGCTGGGCGCTGCTGGCCGGCTGGGCGGTCGGCATGGTCTACGGCACGCTCGCCGCGTACGGGGTGGGCTCGCCCACCCAGAAGCACTTCGGCGGCTCCTCCAAGGAGATCCCGGGCATCGGCGAGATCGGCTACATCGGGCTCACCGCGTTCGTCCTGAACGTGGTGGTCACCGTGGTCCTCACCTTCGTCCTGCGGGCCGTGAAGGCCCCGGACGGCGTCGACGAGACGTCGCCCGAGGACTACACGGCGGACGCGGGCGACCCGGGTGTCGCGACCGAGCTGCCGCCGGCGACGGCGGGGACGGCGCACTGAGTTTGCGTTGAACGACGACGGGCCGTGGCACCCGGGGTGCCACGGCCCTTCGTCGTGAGCGGGTCAGCGCACCCAGTCCTTGAGCTGCTCGGTGGGGAGGGTGATGCCGACGGGCTCGGGAAGGTCGATGTCCTTGCCGAAGGGGACGGTACGGATGCTCTCGTACCGCATGCCGTCAGGCTCGCTGCGGACGATGACCTCGCAGCGCTCCCGGTCGATGAGGAGGTACACAGGAATGCCGGTCTCCGCGTAGGCGCGCGGCTTCTCGTTTCGATCACGCGCGTCCGTGTCGGAATCGTACGAGGTGACCTCGACAACCATGAGGACGGGTGCCGGATCGGCCCACTCCCCCTGCCCCACAAACGCGTCGTCCGGGGCCATGGACGCGTCCGGGCGCGCGCGACCCGAGCGGTATTCCTGAACCGCCAGACCCCGCTCGACGTGAAGCCACAGCTCAGGCCGGTGCTGCATACAGATGCGAGCCAGCCACAGCACGATTCGGTCGTGGTCCCCGTCCGGCACGGCCTTGACCCCCAGCTTCCCGTCAATGAATTCAAGCCGCAGCCCCTCGACCTCGCGGGCACCTATGCGCGCGAGGGTCTCGAAGTCTTCGGTCTGCATCTGGGCCCGGTGCGTCATGACGACCATGCCTCACTCGCCTTCCTCAAAGGTCTGTCATCGACGATAGCGGAGGCCAATGACAGTTGCCTGAGTTCCGTCCGACGCCCCCCACGAACACAGCGACACAACATGTGGGGGGTGCTCGATGAGGCAGCCCCCACATGTATGCTCGTCCTCGCTGTCGCCGCAGGGGAATCCGGTGCGAATCCGGAACTGTCCCGCAACGGTATGACCCGTACCCTTTTGTACGGGCCGAGTCCGAAGACCTGCCGATGGCGCATCCGGTTCGACCGATCCGGGTGCCAGACGTCCGGGCCTCGCGGTTGGGCCGGTGGACGACGCGCTGCGGGCTGCCCCGACGCGCGCCGACGCCTCCCCCGAAGGCCCCGTGCCGAGCGAGGGAGTGCCCCCACGTGACCATCGCCCCAGCGGATCCCGCTTCAGCGATCACCGATGAGCTCGCGGATGCCCCCGGGACCGCGCTGCTGCGGACCCTGACCGAGTTCACCGCCGACCTCCCGGACACCGACCCGGGCCGGGTCGCCGCCGCCGCGCTGCGGGGCCGCAACGCCCGCTCCGACACGGCCGAGCTGCGTGAGCTGGCCACCGAGGCGGCCGCGGGGCTCATCTCCGAGGACCCGGCGTACTCCCGCCTCGCCGCGCGCCTCCTCACCGTCACCATCGCCGAAGAGGCCGCGAGCCAGGGCGCGGTGTCGTTCTCCGCGTCCGTGGCCGTCGGCCACCGCGAGGGCCTGATCGCGGACCGCACCGCCGACTTCGTACTCGCCCACGCGGAGCGCCTGAACGCCCTCGTGGACGCCGCGCTCGCCGACGGCGCCGACGACCGCTTCGGCTACTTCGGCCTGCGCACCCTCTTCTCCCGCTACCTGCTGCGCCACCCGATCACCCGCAAGGTCGTCGAGACCCCCCAGCACTTCATGCTGCGCGTGGCATCCGGCCTCGCCGAGGACGAGTCGGTGCGCGCGCTGGACGAAGTGGCGTCCCTGTACGGCCTGATGAGCCGCCTGGACTACCTGCCGTCCTCCCCCACGCTCTTCAACTCCGGCACCCGCCACCCGCAGATGTCGTCCTGCTACCTGCTGGACTCGCCGCTCGACGAGCTCGACTCGATCTACGACCGCTACCACCAGGTGGCGCGGCTCTCGAAGCACGCGGGCGGCATCGGGCTCTCCTACTCCCGCATCCGTGGCCGCGGTTCGCTGATCCGGGGCACCAACGGCCACTCCAACGGCATCGTCCCGTTCCTCAAGACGCTGGACGCCTCGGTGGCCGCGGTCAACCAGGGCGGCCGGCGCAAGGGCGCGGCCGCGGTGTACCTGGAGACCTGGCACTGTGACATCGAGGAGTTCCTTGAGCTGCGCGACAACACCGGTGAGGACCAGCGCCGTACGCACAACCTGAACCTCGCGCACTGGATCCCCGACGAGTTCATGCGCCGCGTCGACGCCGACGGCACGTGGTCGCTGTTCTCGCCGGCCGACGTGCCCGAGCTCGTCGACCTGTGGGGCGAGGAGTTCGACGCCGCCTACCGCAGGGCCGAGGCCGCCGGGCTCGCCCAGAAGACCATGCCGGCCCGGGACCTGTACGGCCGCATGATGCGCACCCTCGCGCAGACCGGCAACGGCTGGATGACCTTCAAGGACGCCTCCAACCGCACCGCCAACCAGACGGCCGAGCCCGGCCACACGGTCCACTCCTCCAACCTGTGCACCGAGATCCTGGAGGTGACCGACGACGGCGAGACGGCCGTGTGCAACCTCGGCTCGGTCAACCTCGGCGCGTTCGTGGACACCGCTTCCCAGGACATCGACTGGGAGCGTCTGGACGAGGCCGTCCGCACCGCCGTGACCTTCCTCGACCGGGTCGTCGACATCAACTTCTACCCGACCGAGCAGGCCGGGCGCTCCAACGCCCGGTGGCGTCCGGTGGGCCTGGGTGCGATGGGCCTCCAGGACGTCTTCTTCAAGCTGCGGCTGCCCTTCGACTCCCCCGAGGCGAAGACCCTGTCGACGAAGCTGTCCGAGCGGATCATGCTGACCGCTTACGAGGCCTCCGCCGACCTCGCCGAACGGTCCGGCCCGCTGCCGGCGTGGGACAAGACCCGCACCGCGCGCGGAGTGCTCCACCCCGACCACTACGACGTCGAGCTGACCTGGCCGGAGCGCTGGGCCGCCCTGCGCGAGCGCATCGCCAGGGTCGGCATGCGCAACTCGCTGCTCCTCGCGATCGCGCCGACCGCGACCATCGCCTCCATCGCGGGCGTGTACGAGTGCATCGAGCCGCAGGTCTCCAACCTCTTCAAGCGCGAGACGCTGAGCGGTGAATTCCTCCAGGTGAACGGCTACTTGGTGCAGGAGCTCAAGAACCTCGGTGTGTGGGACGCCCAGTCCCGCGAGGCGCTGCGCGAGGCCAGCGGCTCGGTGCAGGGCTTCGGCTGGATCCCGGCCGACGTACGCGCCCTGTACCGCACGGCGTGGGAGATCCCGCAGCGCGGCCTGATCGACATGGCCGCCGCCCGCACCCCCTTCCTCGACCAGTCGCAGTCGCTCAACCTGTTCCTTGAGACGCCCACCATCGGCAAGCTGTCGTCGATGTACGCGTACGCCTGGAAGCAGGGTCTGAAGACGACGTACTACCTGCGCTCGCGTCCGGCGACCCGCATCGCCCGCGCCGCCCAGGCCAGCGCCACCATCCCCGTCCAGCAGGCCGCGCCCGACGCCGACGCGGTCGCCTGTTCCCTGGAAAACCCCGAGTCCTGCGAGGCCTGCCAGTAATGAGTTCCACCGACAAGGCCCCGATCAACAAGAACCTGCTCGATCCGGGCTTCGAACTGACCCTGCGTCCGATGCGCTACCCGGACTTCTACGAGCGGTACCGGGACGCGATCAAGAACACCTGGACCGTGGAGGAGGTCGACCTCCACTCCGACGTCGCCGACCTCGCCAAGCTCACGCCGGGCGAGCAGCACATGATCGGCCGCCTGGTCGCGTTCTTCGCGACGGGCGACTCGATCGTCTCCAACAACCTGGTGCTCACGCTCTACAAGCACATCAACTCCCCCGAGGCGCGGCTCTACTTGAGCCGTCAGCTCTTCGAGGAGGCCGTGCACGTCCAGTTCTATCTGACGCTGCTCGACACCTACCTGCCCGACCCGCAGGACCGCGCCGCCGCGTTCGACGCGGTCGAGGAGATCCCCTCGATCCGCGAGAAGGCGCAGTTCTGCTTCAAGTGGATCAACGAGGTCGAGAAGCTGGACCGGCTGGAGACCAAGGCCGACCGGCGCCGTTTCCTGCTCAACCTGATCTGCTTCGCGGCGTGCATCGAGGGCCTGTTCTTCTACGGGGCCTTCGCCTACGTGTACTGGTTCCGCAGCCGGGGCCTGCTGCACGGCCTGGCGACCGGCACCAACTGGGTGTTCCGCGACGAGACGATGCACATGAACTTCGCCTTCGAGGTCGTGGACACCGTCCGCAAGGAGGAACCCGAGCTCTTCGACGACGAGCTGGAGCAGCAGGTCACCGACATGCTGAAGGAGGCGGTCGCCGCCGAGCTCCAGTTCGGCCGCGACCTGTGCGGCGAGGGCCTGCCCGGCATGAACACCGAGTCGATGCGCGAGTACCTGGAGTGCGTCGCCGACCAGCGGCTGACCCGGCTCGGCTTCCCGCCGGTGTACGGCTCGTCGAACCCGTTCTCGTTCATGGAGCTCCAGGGCGTCCAGGAGCTGACGAACTTCTTCGAGCGCCGCCCGTCGGCCTACCAGGTGGCGGTCGAGGGTTCGGTGGGCTTCGACGAGGACTTCTAGTCCGTCGTGAACGGCCGAGGCCCCGCTCCCCCAGGCGAATTCCGGGGGGGGCGGGGCCTCAACTCGTGGGCGTACTACGTCAGTTGTTCGGGACCGTCTCGTAGCGGGCGGTGCCCTCCGCCATCTGCTTCAGTGCGTCCTTGCGGTCGCGCTTGGAGAGGCGGTCGATGTAGAGCCGCCCGTACAGGTGGTCCGTCTCGTGCTGGAGGCAGCGCGCGAAGTAGCCGGTGCCGCGCACCTTGATCGGGTTGCCCTCGGCATCCTGGCCGCTGACCTCGGCGTAGTCGGGGCGGGCCAGCTCGGCGTACGCGGTCGGCACCGACAGGCAGCCCTCGTTGGACTCGTCCAGGACGCGCAGCTCGGCGGGGAGCTCTTCGACGACCGGGTTGCAGACGACGCCGACGTGTCGCACGCCCTCGTCGTCGAGGCAGTCGTACACGAAGACCTTCAGGTCCACGCCGATCTGGTTGGCCGCGAGGCCCACGCCCTCGGCCGCCTTCTGGCTGGCGAACATGTCGTCGACCAGCTGGGCCAACTCGCCGTCGAAGGCGGTGACGTCCTTGCACTCCTTGTGCAGGACCGGGTTGCCGACGACCGTGATCGGTCGGGCGGTGCCGCGCTCGCGGTGGGCCAGCTCACGCGCCTCGCAGTCCTCCGTGTCCACGACGAACCCGTCGTTCTCGACCTGCTGGTCCGTCTGCTGCTGCGCCATGTCCGCCGTAAGCCTTCCTCAAAAACCCGATTCCGATCCCGTACAGCCTAAGGCCAGGCCCGGCCGGGTTCCGCTGCCGTTCAGCAGACTTCTTCCAGATCCCGCCACTCGCGGCTGTCCGGATTGTCGGCCACCCAGCCGTCGAGGAGCCCGCGCACCAGACCTGCCGGGGCCGCGATGCCGCACTCGCGTTCCGGGACCCACAGGTCGCCGTTGGTGCGGTGGCCCAGCGGGCCGGGGTGGCCGGGCTCGCTGTGGTCGTGCGGGTCGAGGTGTTCGCCGTCGCCCTCGTCGCTCGGCATCTGCGATTCGGAGCAGGCCCGGCACAGCAGGCGTACCGACGAGGACCAGTCCTCGGCGGCGAAACCCGCGTCGGCGGCCAGGCGCTCCAGGGCGTCCCGGTCGGCCTCGGTGGCCGCTTCGAGGAGGACCACCCAGGTCGGCACCGGCGAGGGCGCCCACAGCTCGATCTCGTCGAACACGGGGAAGGACGGACCCGCGGCGGTGGTGCGCTCGCCGTGCGGGACGCCGTCGTGCAGCACGACCTCGCCCCAGCGCCGGCCCGACGACGGCAGCGGGATGGACAGGACCTCCATGCGGGCCGGGTCGAGCCTGCGGCCCCACACCACCTCCGCCTCCCCCTCCGGCGAGAGGCGCACGGCGGCGCTGCCGAGCTCCATGCCGACGGGCTCGCCGCTGCCGGTGGCCTCGCCCGGCACCTTCAGGCCGTACGCCTGCCAGGCGCGGCGGGCCAGCGGCCAGTCCTGGAGCGCGGTGGCCGCGATGCCCACGTTCCACCAGTCGGGGGCGCCGGACTCCTTGTCGAGCAGCGCCACGGCACGCAGCCCGGCCGCCCGCGCCTGCTCCCAGTCGTGCCGGAACTTGTGGAGCAGCGCCAGGTTGAACCAGGACTCCGAAAGCCAGGGCTCCAGGTCCGCGGCGCGCGTGAGCAGCGCCCCGGCGTCCTCGTACCTGCCGTCGCCGATCAGCGTGAACGCACGGTCTGTGGCCTGCCGCCACGAGGCGGAGGGCCGGTGCCGTCCCTTGCCGAAGATCCTCACGATTCCCGCCTGCCCAGACCGGCCCCGGCTACCGGGTCGGTCTTACGGTCTCCCAGTTTTCTGGGTTCTTTCGCATCCAACCATGCCCGGCCGGAAGGCCGCTCATTACTCCTGGGTTACCCAGGCGGCACCCGGGTCAGACAGCCCCGGGCCAGCACGCGTGCCAGGGATTCGACCACGCGGGGATGGTAGTCACGGCCGGTGCCCAGGCGCAGCTGTTCGAGTGCGTTCAGGGAGCTGCCGGGGCCGTCGGCGCCCTCCGCGAGATCGTCGTAGGCGTTGACGGCGCGGATGATCCTCGCGGCGAGCGGCTGCTCCCAGTAGGGGTCGGCCTGCCGCTCGACGATCAGGGCGACGTCGGCGGGCACCCCGGTCTGGCGCACGACGGCGCCGCCGAGCAGGGCGATGCGGCGCTGCTCCGTGACGGGCAGGGCGGCGGTGGCGCCGGCGGGCACGGGGTCGAGCAGGGACAGCTGCCCGATGTCGTGCATGAGCGCCGCGTACTCCAGGACGGTCAGCTCGCTCTCGCACAGTCCCAGCTCGCGCCCGACGGCCCGGCTGAGCTCGGCGACCCGGCGGGCGTGGCCCGGCTTGGTGTATCCGGCGATCTCGGTGGCGCGGGCCAGCGAGGTGATGGTCTGGCGGTAGGTGGTGCGTACGGCCGCGTACCGCCGGAAGGCCAGCTGGGTGAGGAGCAGCGGCACGCAGAACACGGGCAGTGCCCACAGCCCGGCGACGGCGACCGCGAGGGCGATCACGGTGCCGGTGGCGCACACGGCGGACCCGATGCCGAGCAGGCCGCGCAGCTCGTCGCGCAGGAGCGGGCCGAAGGGGTACCGCGTGCGGGCGTACAGGAGCAGGGCCGCGACCACCGCGTCGCACAGGGCGGTCAGCACGAGCAGCAGCAGGAGGACGAACGCGAAGGACGGGCCGTGCCCGAACCAGTCGTCGAGCAGTCCCGCGTGGTAGAGCGGCTGGAAACAGACGGCGGCGAAGGCGACGGTGAGCACCCGGCGGGCCATCTCGTCCGCGCTCGGACCGCGCCCCACGGCCACGTGCGGTACGGAGCCGAGGAGCATCGCGGCCACCACGACGGCGATGACCTGGAGCACCCCGTGCCGGCCGGCGTGCCCGGCGACCTGGCCGAGCAGTGCGTAGGCCAGCGCTCCTGCGGACGCGAGCGGCGCGGGGTCCCGCTCGCCGTCCCGTGCGCCCCACCGGGCGAGTTCCCCCACCGCGATGAGCGCGCCGAAGGCGGCCGCGGTACGGGGCTCGGCGAGACCGTGCCGCAGGGTCGCCCCGAGCGCCCAGGCGGTGAGCGCCCAGGCCAGGGCGTGGGCGGCGAGCACGGGGGCGGTCGGCCGGGCGGCCATGTCAGGCCCCCCGGGCGTTGGAGGGCCGGTGTGCGGGGCGCGGACCGGCCGAGGACGGCGCGGCGGGGGACGGGGTGGCCGGGGACGGGGCCGCCGCGGGCGGGGTGGCCGGGGGTGGGGGCGGTGTCGTTCCGGGGGGCCTGGGCGGAGGCACGTTTCCGCGCGAGGCCCCCGCCTCGTCGGCGGTGACCTCCACATGCCAGCCGTACCTGGAGAGCGCACGGACCAGGCCGCGCACCATCCGGGGGTCGAACTGCGCGCCCGCGCACCGCTCCAGCTCGGTGACGGCCGCCGCGACGGGCCTGGCCCGCCGGTAGGAGCGGGTCGAGGTCATCGCGTCGAACGCGTCGGCCACCGCCACCACCCGCGCCGCCTCCGGGATCTGGGCGCCGACGAGCCCGTAGGGGTAGCCGCTGCCGTCGATCCGTTCGTGGTGGTGCAGGATCGCCGAGCGCGCCTCACCGAGGAAGCCGATGCCGCGCACCATCTCGTGCCCGTACTCGGGGTGCAGCTCGATCACCGCCCGCTCCTCCGGCGTGAGCGGCCCGTCCTTCCTGAGCACCCGGGTCGGCACCCCGAGCTTGCCGACGTCGTGCAGGATCCCGGCGAACCGGATGACCTCCAACCGCCCTTCCTCCATGCCGAGTTCACGCGCGATCATCTCCGAGGCGCGGCCGACGCGTTCGCTGTGGCCGCGGGTGTACTTGTCCTTGATGTCGACGGCCTGGACGAGGGCGCGGATGGTGGCCTGGTGGGCGGCGCGCTCGCGGTGGTACTGGGCGAAGACCCAGCAGGAGATGTACATGGGCAGCAGCACGAACAGCGCGGCGGGCGGCCCGAACCGGCTGCGCCACAGCACGGCCATCATCAGCCCCGCGAGCCCGTGCACACAGTGCGGCGCGAGTGAGCGCAGCAGCAGGCCGCGCCAGGCGGTACGGGCCGGGCGGTGTTCGGCGGTGCTGAGGATGAGCCCGTCGAGCGCGGTGAGCACCAGGCAGAAGACCAGCGCGGCGGCCCCTGCGGGCAGCAGGGCGTACGGGAAGTCGGGGGCCGCCCCCGCTCCCCCGCCGCCCAGCGCGGCCCGCCCGCCCAGCAGCGCGTGGATTCGGGCCGCGGCCGTCGCCGCGATCGCGAGCTGTGCGGCGTGCCAGACCCTGCGCAGTCGGCGCGGCTCCTCCTCGACGTACGCGATGAGCGCGCCCGGCACCGCGACGAGCGCGGCGGCGGCCGGCGGGAGCAGGAAGACGGCGGCGAGCAGCACGGGAAAGAAGGAGCCGGAGGCGATCGGCACGTTCACGCGGCCGGCGAGCACGGGGCAGCGGGCCGGCCATTCGCACAGCGCGTACAGGCCGGCCAGGAGCGCCACGGCCGGCCAGGGCGCAGCCTGGCGCAGTACGGGCAGGGCGCACGCGGCCCCGCCCACGACGGCGCCCGCGACGGCGAGGCGCGCGCCCGCCGGAATGTCACGCGGCCCCCGCGGCTCCGCCATGGCCACCACCTCCCCATCCGCCCGGGCAGCCCGTTGCGTACAGCTTCGCGAGGATAGGCCCGTGCGCGGCGGCGGTCAGGCGCATGGTCCAAATAGGGGGTTTCGGGCCGCCCGGATTAGCACCTTCGGGTGATGCGGGGGCCCAGAGGCGGACGGAAACACAGGAGAGCGGCCACGACACCCGGTCGTGGCCGCTCTCAACTGCGCTGCCCCGGGCGGCGGTTCAGCACCCGGGGGCGTGCGGGGCGCGCCCGGTCACTCGGACCTGAGCGTCGGTACCTCTCCGGTGACGACGTCCTGCTCGGGCACGGCCTGCCCCGAGCGGATCAGGTCGATGCGGCCCATCACCTTGGAGCGCAGGTCGCTGGGCACGTCGTCCGAGCCGCAGCAGCGCTTGACCAGCTTCTTCACGGCCTGTTCGAGGCCGTACTTCTCCAGGCACGGGTTGCACTCCTCGAAGTGCACCTCGAACTTGTTGCAGTCCGTGTCGGGCATCTCGTGGTCAAGGAACTCATAGAGATGGTCCAGGACCTCAGAGCAGTCCGTCTCGTGCGGCTCTCCGCAGCTCATGAGCCCGAGCCTTTCGCTTCGTCCGACTCGCCGGCGCCGGCCGGGACGAGCCCGCGGTCACGGGCGTAGTCCTCCAGCATTCCGCGCAGTTGGCGGCGGCCCCTGTGCAGTCGGGACATCACCGTACCGATGGGTGTACCCATGATGTCCGCGATCTCCTTGTACGCAAAGCCCTCTACGTCCGCGAGATACACGGCGATGCGGAACTCCTCCGGAATGGCCTGGAGCGCGGCCTTGACGTCCGAGTCCGGCAGGTGGTCGAGCGCCTGCGACTCGGCGGAGCGCAGCCCTGTGGACATGTGGGACTCGGCGCGCGCGAGCTGCCAGTCCTCGATCTCCTCCGCGGCGCTGCGCTGGGGCTCGCGCTGCTTCTTGCGGTAGGAGTTGATGAAGGTGTTGGTGAGAATCCGGTAGAGCCAAGCCTTCAGGTTGGTGCCCTCGCGGAACTGGTGGAACGACCCGTACGCCTTGGCGTACGTCTCCTGCACCAGGTCCTCCGCGTCGGCCGGGTTGCGCGTCATGCGCAAGGCCGCCGAGTACATCTGGTCGAGGTAGCCGAGGGCATCCCGCTCGAAGCGCGCGTTGCGCTCGGCGGTGGTCTCTTCCACGTGGCCGTCGTCGGTCCCTGTGACCGGACCCACCTCCTCGAACGGTGTGCTGAGCCCGAATGCGGACCCACTCGAATCGGAGGATAGACGACGATCCGCTCCGCCCGCCGCTCGGTCAGGAGCGGTCCTGGCCGCGGAAAGCACCGTCCACTCCAGGTCAGAGGCGGCCTTGCGGCTCGGGCAGATGGTCGAACCCATGCGACGGACTCCCTCTCCACAGCTGGTCTGCGTATCCCTTACGTCGGCCATAACAGCCGCCCCGCACCCGGCATTCCCGGCGTCACAGGGCAAGCCGGCCGAGCCACGCACCGGCCGCCGCGATGATCACCTCAAGTGCGTCCTGCTGGGTGAGGGAGGCCCGTTTGGGCACGGCGAACCCGTGGTCGGCGAACGGCACTTCCGTCAGCTCGTACGGCCCTTCGGGGAACTCGGCGGGCTTGCCGAAGGGGTCGTTGCCGCCCTGCACCACGAGGGTGGGCACGCCCGCGCCGAGCAGTTCCGGCGCCCTCGTCTTCTCGGGCCGGCCCGGGGGGTGCAGCGGGAAGCTCAACGCGAGGACGCCGGCCGCGCCCAGCTCCCCCGCCGTGCGGCAGGCCACCCGCGCCCCGGCGCTGCGCCCGCCCGCGACGACGGGCAGCCCCTGCGCGGCCAGGGCGGGCCACAGGTCGCGCCAGCCCGTGTCGAGCGTCTTCGGCGCCGGGGCCAGCCTCTTGCCCGCCACCCGCCAGGGCTGCTCCACCAGGGCCACGCTCACCCCGAGCGGGGGCAGCGCGGCGGCGAGGGCCTGAAGGTCGCGCGCCTCGATGCCGCCGCCCGCGCCATGGCTCACGGCCAGGACGAGGCGGGCCTTCGCGGCGGGCCGCCAGGTGATGCGCGCCTCACCGGCGCCGGTCTCCACGATCTCGCTGTCGCTCACGGGGTCCATCCTGCCGCCGGGGCGGGCGTGGACGGCGTACGACATGGGCGGCGCCCCGGGAGGACGGGGTCGGAACGACGGACGCGGAACGACGGGTGCGGAACGACGGGTGCGGAACGACGGGGTCAGAACAGGGTGCCCTCTTCCGGGCCGTCCAGTTCCTTCAGGAGCTCGGGGCCGTTGTTGCGTACGTTGCTGACGGCGGTGGACACGGGGTACGCCCGCATCAGGCCGCCGGGCGGCGGGGCGAGCAGGGCCCGCACCTCCTCGATGTCCTGGCGAGCCGGGTCGAGCCACGAGGACCAGCGGTCCGGCGTCAGCATCAGCGGCATCCGGGGGTGGATGTCGGCGAGGGAGGAGGGGCCGTCCGCGGGGGCCACGCCCAGCGGTCCTGCCTCCGCCTCGGTGGTGACCACCGCGCAGGTCACCCACCACGCCGACGGGTGGTCGTCGGGCAGGGTGCGGTCGCGCCAGAACTCGTAGAGTCCGGCCATCGCGAAGACCGAGCCGTCCGCCGGGGTCACGAAGTACGGCTGCTTGCGCGGTCGCTTCTTCTTGCCCTCGACCTCCAGCTCCCGCTCGCCCGTGCCGGTGACCCACTCGTAGTAGCCATCGGCGGGGATGATGCAGCGGCGCGAGGCGAACGCCTTCTTGAAGGAGGGCTTCTCGTGGATCGTCTCGGCACGCGCGTTGATCATCCGGGCCGCGCCCTCGGGCGACTTCGCCCACGAGGGTACGAGCCCCCACTTCAGCCTGCGCAGCTGACGGACCGGGCGGGGCTCCTCGGCGTCCTTCAGCGGGCGCTCAAGGACGACGTAGACCTCCTTGGTGGGGGCCACGTTGAAGTCGGGCTCCACCGTCCCGGCCGGATCCCACTCCCCGGGACTCGATCCCGCTCCGCCAGGGGGGACCCCCATCTCCACGTCGAAGATCCCGGCCAGATCCTCCGGCCCGCGACTCGCCGCGTACCTACCGCACATCTCCTGCCTCCCCTCTGAGCCGCACCCGCGCCGGCTGTGCAGCAGTGTCCTGCACCGAGCCGCCGCGGTGCCACGTGTTGGCAGCATCCAAGGGTGGCAGACCGCCGCCGACGGCTGTCGAGCGAGCCCGGCGGGCCCGTTCCGTACGGGGCGCCAGGGAGGAACCTTTCGCACGGCGGCGTTCGTCCTACCCGGCACACACCAGCGCAGTGCCCGGTGCCAGACTGCCACGGCGCCCGTACCTCATGAGGAGCCGTCCCCGACATGTCCCCGCTGCAAGACTTCCAGCTCTTCGGCACCCAGAGCGCGCCGGCCTCGTGGCTGGTCGTCGCGACGGGCGTGGCCGCCCTCGCCGCGGTCGTGCCGCACAGCCTCTGGCGCCTGTCCCGCAACGCCATCACCATCGCCCACGAGGGCGGCCACGGCCTGGTGGCCCTGGTCTCCGGCCGCCGCCTCGACGGCATCCGGCTGCACTCCGACACCAGCGGCCTCACCGTGAGCCGGGGCAAGCCGTACGGCCTGGGCATGATCCTCACCGCGGCCGCCGGCTACACCGCGCCCCCGCTCCTGGGGCTCGGCGGTGCCTGGCTGCTGGCCGCGCACCACGTCACGCTCTTCCTGTGGCTGGCCACGGCCCTGCTGCTCGCCATGCTGGTGATGATCCGCAACGCGTACGGGGTCCTGACCGTCGTGCTGACCGGCGCCGCGTTCCTGCTCGTCTCCTGGCTGACCGGCCCCGACGTCCAGTCGGCGTTCGCGTACACCGCCGTGTGGTTCCTGCTCATCGGCGGCGTACGCCCGGCCTTCGAGCTCCAGCGCAAGCGGCGCCGGTACAACGACGGGGACTCGGACGCCGACCAGCTCGCACGGCTCACCCATGTACCACCGGCGCTCTGGCTCTTCCTCTTCCACGCCGTTTCTGTCTGTTCGCTGATCGGCGGTGGCCGCTGGCTGCTCGGTCTCTAGGGCACGGCCCCATTAAAGTGAGGACCATGACCGAAACGCCCGTGCACCCCGCCCTCTGGCCCGCCCCCCTCGCGAGCAAAGCCGTCGACGCGACGGTCACCGTGCCCGGATCGAAATCGGTCACCAATCGAGGCCTGGTCCTGGCCGCGCTGGCCGCCGAGCCCGGCTGGCTGCGCCGCCCGCTGCGCTCCCGCGACACCCTGCTGATGGCGGAGGCCCTGCGCACCCTGGGCGTCGGCATCGAGGAGGGCGTGGGCCCGGACGGCTCGGGCGAGGCCTGGCGCATCATCCCGGCCGGCCTGCACGGCCCGGCCACCGTGGATGTGGGCAACGCCGGCACGGTCATGCGCTTCCTGCCCCCGGTCGCGGCGCTCGCCGACGGCCCGGTCCGCTTCGACGGCGACCCCCGCTCCTACGAGCGCCCGCTCGGCGGCGTCATCAACGGGCTCCGCGCGCTCGGCGCCCGCATCGACGACGACAACCGCGGCGCGCTCCCGATGACCGTGCACGGCGCGGGCGCCCTCGAAGGCGGCCGGGTGGAGATCGACGCCTCGTCCAGCTCCCAGTTCGTCTCGTCCCTGCTGCTCTCCGCACCCCGCTTCAACCAGGGCGTGGAGGTCCGCCATGTGGGCGCCGCCCTGCCGTCGATGCCGCACATCCGGATGACGGTGGACATGCTGCGCTGCGTCGGCGCCCAGGTCGACGAGCCCGAGACGGGCGGCGAGCCGAACGTGTGGCGCGTCACCCACTCCGCGCTGCTCGGCCGCGACCTGACCGTCGAGCCCGACCTCTCCAACGCCCAGCCGTTCCTGGCCGCCGCGCTCATCACCGGCGGCACCGTCGTCATCCCCGACTGGCCGGCCCGCACCACCCAGCCCGGCGACCAGCTGCGCCAGATCTTCACGGAGATGGGCGGCACCTGCCAACTGGCCGACCGCGGGCTGGTGTTCAGCGGTTCGGGCCGCATCCACGGCATCGACGTCGACCTGAGCGAGGTGGGCGAGCTGACCCCGGGCATCGCCGCCGTCGCGGCCCTCGCCGACTCGCCGTCCACGCTGCGCGGCGTCGCCCACCTGCGGCTGCACGAGACGGACCGCCTGGCCGCGCTCACCAAGGAGATCAACGAGCTCGGCGGTGATGTGACGGAGACCGAGGACGGCCTGCACATCCGCCCCCGCCCGCTGCACGGCGGCGTCTTCCACACCTACGACGACCACCGGATGGCGACGGCCGGCGCGATCATCGGCCTCGCGGTCGAGGGCGTGCAGATCGAGAACGTGGCGACGACCGCCAAGACGCTGCCCGACTTCCCCGACCTGTGGGAATCCATGCTGGCGGGGTCCGGAAGCTGAGCGGGACTTAAGACCATGCGCCGCTACGGCAAGAACCCGGACGAGGACGACATCCGCGTCCGCCCCAACCCCAAGGGCAACCGCCCCCGCACCAGCATCCGCCCCAAGCACGAGGACGCCGCCGAGGGCATGGTCCTCACCGTGGACCGCGGCCGGCTGACCTGTCTGGTCGGGGACCGCACCATCCACGCCATGAAGGCCCGCGAACTGGGCCGCAAGGCGGCCGTGGTGGGCGACCGGGTCGACATCGTGGGCGACCTGACCGGCAAGAAGGACACGCTCGCGCGGATCGTACGGATCGGCAAGCGTGCCTCGGTCCTGCGGCGCACCGCCGACGACGACGACCCGTACGAGCGCGTGGTCGTCGCCAACGCCGACCAGCTCGCCATCGTCACCGCGCTGGCCGACCCGGAACCGCGCCCCCGGCTCATCGACCGCTGCCTGGTGGCCGCGTACGACGGAGGCCTGGAACCGCTCCTGGTCCTGACGAAGTCGGACCTGGCATCGGCGGACGAACTCCTGGAGATGTACGGCGCGTTGGGCGTCCCCTACGTGGTCACCTCGCGCGAGGAGCTGTACGAGGGGGATGCGGCGGACCGGGTGCGCGAGCATCTGCACGGCCGGGTCACCGCGTTCGTGGGCCACTCGGGCGTGGGCAAGACGACGCTGGTCAACGCGCTGGTCCCGGAGGCCAAGCGGCGTATCACCGGTCATGTCAACGCGGTCACGGGGCGCGGCCGTCACACCACGACCTCGGCGCTCGCGCTGCCCCTGGACAGCGCGGACGGCGGCTGGGTCGTCGACACCCCGGGCGTACGGTCCTTCGGCCTTCACCACGTCGACCCGTCACGGGTGATCCTGGCCTTCCCCGATCTCGTACCGGGCACGGAGAACTGCCCGCGCGCGTGCAGCCACGACGAGGCGGAGTGCGCGCTGGACCAGTGGGTGGCCGACGGTCACGCGGATCCGGCCCGACTGTATTCGTTGCGCCGGCTGCTCGCGACGCGGGAGCGCCGCGAGGGCGACTGACCCTGTTGTGCGGGGCGCCGGGCAGCTGCCCCGGGTGCGGCCGGCTTGCTGTCCCGGGTGCGCCGACTGCTGTCCTGGGTGCCGCTGCCTGCTGTCCCGGGTGCCGGCTGCCTGTTGCGTGGTGCGGCCGCACTGGATTCTTACGAGTGCGGCCTGCCTGCTGCCCTGGGTGCGGCCTGCCTGCTTTTGCGAGTGCGGCCGGCTTGCTGTCCCGGGCGCGGTCTGCCTGCTTTTGCGCGTGCGGCCGGACTGATTGCCGAGAGCTCCGGGCGGGTTGGCCGGATCTGCCGGGGTGGTTCCCCGGGCGGTGGCCTGCCCTGCGTTGCATAATCGCACCAAGTGTTGACCATGCAGTCGGTTCGACGACGCGTTGCGGGAGGCCCTGGACATGGCGTGGCTGCTGGTCGTGGTGGCGGGAGTCCTTGAGACGGGGTTCGCCGTCTGTCTGAAGCTGTCGCACGGTTTCACCCGGCTGTGGCCGACGATCGCGTTCGCCTCGTTCGCGCTCGGCTCCTTCGGTCTGCTGACGCTGTCCTTGAGGAAGCTCGACGTGGGTCCGGCGTACGCGGTGTGGACGGGCATCGGGGCCGCCGGGACCGCGATCTACGGCATGGTCTTCCTTGGCGATGTGGTCTCGACGCTGAAGCTGGTGTCGATCTCCCTGGTCATCGTGGGTGTGATCGGCCTTCAGATCTCGGGCTCAGCGCACTGAGCCCGCGTCCCGAAGGCCGTTGAAGGAACGTCACGTCGGACGACGGGTCAGGCGAGGCGCCCGCGCGTCACCCGTCGAGCCGCTGTCCCATCGCGCGCACCGGCAGCCGCGCGAGCACCGCGCGGACGTACCCGGCGTGCCCCTCGCCCCGCCCCAGGGGTGCCACCACGAAGGACAGGCCGAGCCGCACCGCCGTTTCGCAGTACCGGGCCAGCTCCACCGGGTCGGCGCCCGGCGCCTCCCGTTCCAGCGCCGCGAGCGCCCGGTCGCGCACCGCGGCCACGAGTTCGGCGGGGCCCGGCACCCCGGCGTCGGCGCGCCGCTGGGCGGGCACCGCCGAGACCGAGACGACGGCACGGGCCGACGGCGCCGGGAGGCGTTCGCTCCAGCAGCCGGTGAGCAGGGCCCGCACAAGAGCGCTGGAACGGGCCGAGCCGCAGGTCCACTCCGCGATGCGGACCAGGCGGTCCGCGGGGTCGGTGTGCTCGGCGAGCGCTCGGTCGACGCCGCGCAGGTAAACATCGGCCTCCCGGCGCACGAGCGCACGGGCGAGGCCTTCCTTGCTGCCGAACTCGTTGTAGAGGGTCTGCCGCGAGACCCGCGCGGCGGACGCCACGTCCACCATCCGGACTCCCGACCACGGCAGTTCCGCCAGCGCCGAGAGAGCGGCGTCCAGCAGGGATTCCCGCGCTGTGGGCATGGTCGCCTCCCGAGCCCCCGAGGCCGTGCGAACGGCTCCGGATTCAGAGTTGACGGGCCCGGTGGGAGTGTCAAGGGGCGCCGGGGGCGGGCGCGGGGGCGTCCCGGAGTGCGGGCGCTGTGGTCCGCACAGCGGGCGGTCGCTACGGTGGTGGCCATGCCCGACTATCACGATGATCTGCGTCTCGCCCACGTCCTCGCGGACGCCGCCGACGCGGCCACCATGGACCGGTTCAAGGCGCTCGACCTGAAAGTCGAGACCAAGCCGGACATGACGCCGGTGAGTGAGGCCGACAAGGCGGCCGAGGAGGTCATCCGGGGGCATCTGCATCGGGCGCGGCCACGGGACGCGATCCTGGGCGAGGAGTTCGGCCTGGAAGGCACGGGCCCGCGGCGCTGGGTGGTCGACCCGATCGACGGCACCAAGAACTACGTCCGCGGCGTGCCGGTGTGGGCGACGCTGATCTCGCTGATGGAGGCCGGCGAGAACGGTTTCCAGCCGGTCGTCGGCGTCGTATCGGCGCCCGCCCTCAACCGGCGCTGGTGGGCGGCGAAGGGGCACGGCGCGTTCACCGGCCGCAGCCTGACCTCGGCGACGCGCCTGAAGGTCTCCAACGTCTCCAAGCTGGCCGACGCCTCGTTCTCGTACTCCTCGCTGAGCGGCTGGGAGGAGCGGGGCAGGCTCGACGACTTCCTCGACCTGACCCGGGAGTGCTGGCGCACCCGGGCATACGGCGACTTCTGGCCGTACATGATGGTCGCCGAGGGTTCGGTGGACTTCTGTGCGGAGCCCGAGCTGTCGATGTGGGACATGGCGGCCAATGTGATCGTGGTGCAGGAGGCCGGGGGCGTCTTCACCGGCCTCGACGGGCGGCCGGGCCCGCACAGCGGCAATGCGGCCGCGTCCAACGGGCTGCTCCACGAGGAACTGCTCGGCTACCTCGGCGATGCCCCGCAGGCCCCCGAGGCCCCCCGGGCCCCCGAGCGTCCGCAGTCCTGACGGGGGGCGGGGCACGCGCGCGGAGCGGGCTCGGAGGTCACGGCCGAGGTCCCCGAGGGGCGTGAGTCGTACTTTTACACGCCCCTCAACTGGCCTCTACCCACCCCTTGTTGACGGCCGGTCCGGATGCGACTCTGAGAGCTCCCCCACTTGTGAACTTGTGAATTCGTTCCGGAGCGGGCCGTGTTCGCCCTGCCGGAAGCCGAATCCGCCCAGGAGGTGGCTCCTTCCATGCTCGTCCGTGACGCCATGAGCACGATGATCCTCACCATCGGCCCCGACCACACCCTGCGCCAGGCCGCCCGGTTGATGTCCGCGCGCCGCATCGGCGCGGCCGTCGTCCTCGACGCCGACACCAGCGGCCTCGGCATCCTCACCGAACGCGACATCCTCAACTCCGTGGGCCTCGGCCAGGACCCCGACCTCGAGACGGCGAGCAAGCACACCACCACCGACGTCGTCTTCGCGGCGCCCTCCTGGACCCTGATCGAGGCCGCCGAGGCCATGACGCACGGCGGCTTCCGGCATCTGATCGTGCTCGACGGCCACGGCCCGGTCGGCATCGTCTCGGTCCGCGACATCATCCGCTGCTGGGCCCCGGCGCGCCGCGAGAGCGCGCTGGCCGGCTGACCACCAGGCCCGTGCGGCACCGGCGGACGCCGAAAGGCCGGACCCCCGAAGGGAATCCGGCCTTCCGTCCACCCTCGGCAGGCGGCCGTCCGTCAGCCGCGCAGGGCCTGGACCGCGGCTTCGAGCCGCTTGCCGAAGTCGGGGTCCGCCTGGCGGAAGTTGTTGATCGCGCGCTCGGCGATGTCGTCGCGCGACACCTTGGCGATGAAGCCCGAGAGGTTGTCGATCAGGCGCGCCTTCTCGTCCTCCGAATACAGCCGGTAGAGGTTTCCGGCCTGCACGAAGTCGTTGTCCTCGGCGTGTACGGGCGCCTGGGTGCTGCCGGTGACCCCGGTGACCTGGCTGCCCTGCCACAGCGGGCGGTCCGTCTGGAAGGGGCCGCCGAAGCTGTTCGGCTCGTAGTTCTTCGCGCCCTTGTGGCGGCCGTCGTACAAGTAGCCGTCACGGGAGTTGGTGCGCGCCTCGGTGGCGTGCGGGCGGTTCACCGGCAGGTGGTCGGCGTTGATGCCGACGCGGTAGCGGTGGGCGTCGCCGTACGCGAAGAGCCGGCCCTGGAGCATCTTGTCCGGGGAGGGACCGATGCCGGGCACGAAGTGCGCCGGGCTGAAGATGGACTGCTCGACCTCGGCGAAGATGTTCTCCGGGTTGCGGTTCAGCTCCAGCTTGCCGATCTCGATCGGCGGGTAGTCCGCGTGCGGCCACACCTTGGTGAGGTCGAACGGATTGAAGCGGTACGTCGCCGCGTCCGCCTCCGGCATGATCTGCACCTGCACGGTCCAGGACGGGAAGTCACCGCGCTCGATGGCCTCGCGCAGGTCCCGCTGGTGGCTGTCGGGGTCCTCACCGGCGAGCTTGTTGGCCTCGGCCTGGGTGAGGTTCTTGATGCCCTGGTCGGTCTTGAAGTGGTACTTGACCCAGAAGATCTCGCCGGCCTCGTTGTTCCACTGGAACGTGTGCGAGCCGAAGCCGTCCATGTGGCGCAGGGTGGCCGGGATGCCGCGGTCACCGAAGAGCCACGTGACCTGGTGGGTGCTCTCCGGGCTCAGGCCCCAGAAGTCCCAGACGTTGTCCGCCTCCTGGCTGCCCGTGTACGGGTCGCGCTTCTGGGTGTGGATGAAGTCGGGGAACTTGATGGCGTCCTTGATGAAGAAGACGGGCGTGTTGTTCCCGACCAGGTCGTAGTTCCCCTCCTCCGTGTAGAACTTCAGCGCGAAGCCGCGGGGGTCGCGCACCGCGTCGGCGGAGCCGAGGTTGCCGGCCACGGTCGAGAAGCGCAGGAAGGTCTCGGTCTCCTTGCCGACCTCGGAGAGGAACGCGGCGCGCGTCCACTGCGAGACGTCACGGGTGAGCGTGAACGTGCCGTACGCACCCGCGCCACGGGCGTGCACGATGCGCTCCGGGATGCGCTCACGGTTGAAGTGGGCGAGCTTCTCCAGGAGCGACTGGTCCTGGATCAGAACCGGACCGCCGGCGCCCGCGGTCGCGCTGTTCTGATTGTCGGCCACCGGCGCGCCGGCCTCCGTGGTGAGCGGTCCCTGCGTCATGTGCGCCTCCTGCGTCATGTCCTGCGCGTCCTGTCCCTGCATGTTCATCGGAATTGATCCTACAATGGACATTGTCTAAGTCAAGCAGAGATCCAAATCCACACCTGTTCGGAACTGGACCCTCTCCCCTGTTAGGCTGATGCTCATGAGTGACCTGTTGGAGCGACTGCGCGGCCGCGGCTGGCGCATGACCGCGCAGCGGCGCGTCGTGGCCGAGGTGCTCGACGGCGACCACGTCCATCTGACGGCTGACGAGGTGCACGCCCGCGCGGCGGAGCGACTGCCCGAGATCTCCCGGGCGACGGTCTACAACACGCTGGGCGAGCTGGTGACGCTCGGCGAGATCATCGAGGTCTCCACCGACCGCCGCGCCAAGCGGTACGACCCGAACGCGCACCGGCCCCATCAGCACCTGGTGTGCGCCCAGTGCGGCGCGATCCGCGACGTCCACCCGCAGGGCAACCCGCTGGCGGACCTCCCCGACACCGAGCGCTTCGGCTTCACGATCGCGGCCGTCGAGGTCACGTACCGGGGCACCTGCCCCAACTGCGCCGCGGCCTGACGGCGAGCGCCACAGTCTGACGGCGAGCGCCACGGTCCGACGGCGAGCGCCGCACCGGAACAGCGCCCTGAACTTGCCAGAACATGGCGGAGCCCTCCACCTCGCGAGTGGAGGGCTTCGCCATTTCTTGTGCGTGGGCCGGGGGCGGGGGCCAGTGGGTTGAGCCAGCGGCGGGGGCCAGTGGGTTGGGCCGCCTGTGCGAGACGCCCGCGCGTACCGGTCGCACGTACCAGTCGCACGTATCGGTCACGGCGCCGGTCGCGCCGGGGGCGCCAACGACTGAGGCCCGGATCCTCAAGGGATCCGGGCCTCAGTCTGCAAGTAGCGGGGACAGGATTTGAACCTGCGACCTCTGGGTTATGAGCCCAGCGAGCTACCGAGCTGCTCCACCCCGCGTCGGTGAATACGACCTTACGGGACACTGCCGACCAGCGCAAATCTGTTCCCCCGGGCCATCCGCAGGCCCGGCCCCCACTACGCCGTGAGCTCCTGGTGCAGCGCCTCGCGCAGGCGTGCCGCGCGCTCCGCGACCTCCGCGGGACCCAGCTCGACCGCCCGCGCGCACCAGCGCTGCCCCTCGCTCAGCTCGCCGTGCCGGGCGGCGAGCAGCGCGAGGCGCAGGGCGGCCCGGCCGTGTCCCGCGTGGGCGGCGCGGGTCCACCACAGGGCCGCCTCGCGCTCGCGGCCCTCGCGGGCCAGCAGCAGCCCGAGGTTGAAGGCACCGTTGCGGCTGCCCGCCTCGGCTGCCTCCCCGTACCAGCGTGCGGCCGCCTTCAGGTCGCCCCGGTCCGCCGCCAGCATGCCGACCCGGACCTGGGCGCGACGGTGTCCCTGCTGCGCGGCCCGCTCGTACCACTCCTCGCACTCGGTCTTCTCGGCCATCGGCTCGCCCAGCGCGGGCGGGCCGGGCGGCGGCTGGCGCGCGTCGAGAAGGGTGGCGAGCCGGAAGGCGGCCTCGGCGCTGCCGCCGCCCGCCGCGCACCGCAGATGACGCTCGGCGGCCTGCTCCTCGCCGTCCCGCAGCAGCGCGATGCCGACCTGGAGGGCGGCGTCGGTGTGCCCGGCGGCCGCGGCCCGCTCGTACCACTTCAGGGCCGTACGGTCGTCGTCGCGTCCGGCGAAGAGGATGCCGAGGTTGAAGGCGGCGTCCACGCTGCCGGCCTCGGCGGCCTTGGAGAACCAGGGCTCGGCGCCGGTCGGGTCGCCGGCCTGGAGCAGCAGGATGGCAAGCGCGTTGGCCGCCTCGCGGTGCCCGCTGTAGGCGGCCCTGCGGTACCACTGCTCGGCCTGCGCGGTGCGGTTCTGGGCGGCGCAGAGCAGCCCGAGGTTGTACGCCCCGTTCACGTCCCCGGCGTTCATCGCCTCCCGGTACCAGCGCTCGGCGGTCTGCTGTTCGCCGCGCGCGGCGTGCAGCGCGCCGAGCGCGTTGGCGGCGTTGCCGTCGCCGTCCTGGGCGGCGCGCAGCCACCACACGGCGGCGCTCTCCTCGTCACCCGCGTCACGCAGCAGGAAGCCGAGCGCGCAGGCGGCCTTGGCCTCGCCGTCCTTGGCGGACGTCAGGTACCAGCGGCCCGCCTCCCTGAGCTCGCCGCGCTTCTCCAGGATCGCGCCGAGGTGCAGCGCGGCCCGGCGGTGCCCTCGCGCGGCGGCCTGCCGGTACCACGGCTCAGCCTCGTCGAAGACCCCTTCACCCTCCGCCGTCGGCGCGACAGCGATGTCACCGGGCCCCTCGCCGCCGGCCTCCCCCTCGGCGCGCCGGTCGATGAGACGGGCCAGCCGGTAGGCGGCCTCCCGGTGGCCCTGCTCAGCGGCGGCCCGGAGCCAGCGCTCGGCGCCGACGTCGCTGCGGTGCTCCAGGAGGTCGGCGAGCGCGTAGGCGCCGAGCGCGTGGCCCTGCTCGGCGGACTGGCGCAGCCAGTACTCGGCGGCGGGTTCGTCGCCGCGCTCGCGGTAGTGGCGGCCCAGCGCGTGCGCTGCGGCGGCGGAGCCGGCGACGGCGGCGATGCGCCACCATCCGGCCGCCTCGTCCGCGTAGCCGCGCTGGTGGAGCAGGACACCCAGGTTGTTGGCGGCGGCCCGGTCGCCCTCGGCGGTGGCTCCGCGCAGGTAGGGCTCGGCGCTGTCGAGGTCGCCGCGGCGCAGCAGCAGGGAGCCGAGGACGCTCATGGACTCGGCGTCGCCGCCGTCGGCAGCACACCGGTGCCGCGCCTCGGTTTCGGCGTCGGCGGTGTCAGCGTCCTCATCGGAGCGTGTCTGCACAAACCGCCCTGTTTCCAACAGAGTTGCCCTGTCCCCCATAAATACCATCGTCGCACCACCCGCAACCCGCGTACACCTGGTATACCGCAGCCAGTGAGGTCACTTCAGCGTTTTGTCGACATGCCCACAGAGAGACACACCAAACCCCGTGTACCCCAACTCCCCCCGACAAGACCAGATTTCACGCCATAGGGTTCCAGCCACCGGCGGTCGGTTCTCTTCGATGGCACAGGGCCCGAACGCGACGAGGGCCCGGATCCTTGAAAGGATCCGGGCCCTCGTCAGTGAGTAGCGGGGACAGGATTTGAACCTGCGACCTCTGGGTTATGAGCCCAGCGAGCTACCGAGCTGCTCCACCCCGCGTCGGTAAACCCAACGCTACCACGGTGCGGGGTGGCCCCAGGACCGGAGCCGGCCAGGTTCCCCCAGGTCAGCTCCGGTCCGGCCGGGTCAGCTCGCGGGCTTGGCCGCCTTCGCCTCCGCGTCGGCCGCCTTCTGAAGGGCGTCCTGGAGCGCCTTCTGGCTGTCGCCGTACGCCTTCCAGTCGCCCTTGGCGAGCGCCTGCTGGCCGTCGTCGTACGCCTTCTGGGCGTCCTTGATGGCCTGGTCCACGGTGGCGTTGCCGGAACTCGGCGGGGTGGTGGGCGGCGTGGTGGTGGACGGCGGGTTCGTCGTGGACGGCGGCGTCGCCCCGTCGGCTCCGAAGGCCGCGCTCAGCGCGTCCGCCAGTGTGTTCCTGAAGACGGTCGTGTCTCCGTAGGAGACGCCGACCTTCTTCAGGAGCGGATAGTTGGCGCTGCCACCGCGTGCGTACACCGGCTCGATGTAGAGGAAGCCTCCGCCCAGCGGCACCGTCAGCAGGTTGCCGTAGTCGATCTCGGAGTCGGTGCCTCTCAGGTTCCGTACGAACTCGGCGACTTCGGGCAGGCCGTTCAGCTTGCTCTGCACCTGTTGCGGGCCCTGCACGTTGTCGGTGACGCGGAGCAGTCTGATCTTGCCGTAGTCCGGGCTCGCGGCATCGGCGTCGACCGCCATGAATCCGCCCAGGTTGGGCCGGCCGTTGGGTGTGAACGTCGTGGTCAGGGAGAACTTCTTGCCCTCGGACTCGGCGCCCGGCACCTTCATCGACAGGTAGTACGGCGGGACCGCGCTGCCATCCTTGTTGGTCGGGTCGTCCGGGACCTGCCAGGCGTCACTGCCGCTGTAGAACTGCGCGGGGTTGGTGACGTGGTAGCGGGTCAGGAGCTCGCGCTGGACCTTGAACATGTCCTGCGGGTAGCGCAGGTGGGCGCGCAGGTCCTCGGGGATCGCGGACTTCGCCTTCACCGTGCCCGGGAACGCCTTCATCCAGGTCTTGAGGACCGGGTCCTTGTCGTCCCACTGGTACAGCGTGACCGTGCCGTCGTACGCGTCGACGGTCGCCTTCACCGAGTTGCGGATGTAGTTGACCTGGTTCTGCTGGGCCACCACCGCGCGCTGGTTGTCGGTCAGCGAGTCCGTAGTGGTCTCGCCGAGCGTGGTGCGTGAGGCGTAGGGGTAGCCGTTGGTCGTCGTGTACGCGTCGACGACCCACTGGATGTGCTTGCCCACGACCGCCGGATAGGCGTCGCCGTCAATCGTCAGCCAGGGAGCGACCGCTTCGACGCGCTCCTTCGGGGTGCGGTTGTAGAGGATCTTGGATCCCTTGCCGATGGCACCCGAGTACAGGATCTGCGGCTCGTTGAAGGTGACGGCGTACGCGGCCCGGTTGAAGGGGTTGGACAGGCTCACGCCGCCCTTGCCCTCGAAGTTCGTGGTGACCTGGCCCTTGCCCTCGCTCTCGTAGTCGAGCTCCTTCTGGGGCCCGCCCACGATCGAGTACTGGTCGGTCTTCTCGCCGTAGTAGATGCGCTGCTGGTAGTCCGAGGGGAGCTGGCCGCTGGTGGGGAGCCCGGACTCGGTGAAGTCGGGCGCGCCGTTGACGTCCACGCTGGTGCCCTTGGCCGCGATCGCGCCGTAGCCGTGGGTGTAGGTGAAGTGGTCGTTGATCCAGTTGCGCTTGTCGATGCCCTTGAGGTCGAGCTCACGCAGACCGATGACGGTGTCCTGCTCCTTGCCGTCCTTGTCGTTGTAGCGGTCCACGTCCAGGGTCGAGGGGAACTGGTAGTACTTGCGCTCCTGCTGGAGCTGCTGGAACGCGGGTGAGACGACATTGGGGTCGATGAGGCGGTAGCTGGCCGCCGAGTCGGCGTCCGAGCGGAGCTTGGCGTTGTCCTTGGTGTCCGTCGTGCCCTTGTAGGGCGTCACATCCGCGTTGTCGATGCCGTACGCCTTGCGGGTGGCATCGATGTTCTTCTGGATGTACGGCGCTTCCTTGGCCTGCTCGTTGGGCTGGACCTGGAACTTCTGCACGATCGCCGGGTAGAGCCCGCCGATCAGGATCGCCGAGAGCACCATCAGGCCGAAGCCGATGACGGGCAGCTGCCACGTCCGGCGCCACAGGGTCGCGAAGAACAGCACCGCGCAGATGACCGCGATGCAGAACAGGATGGTCTTCGCCGGGAGATAGGCGTTGGCGTCGACGTAGCGAAGGCCCGTCCAGTTGTTGGTGGCCTTGAAGTCACTGGACTTGACCGCGAGCCCGTACCTGTCCAGCCAGTACGCCACGGCCTTCAGGAGCACGAAGACGCCCAGCAGCACCGAGAGGTGCCCGGTGGCCGCCCCCGTGGCGCGCGCGCCGGGGCTGGTGATGCGCAGGCCGCCGTACAGATAGTGCGTCAGGGCGGCCGCGATGAGCGACAGGACGGCGGCGGCGAAACCGAAGCCGAGCATGAAGCGGTACCAGGGCAGGTCGAAGGCGTAGAACGACACGTCCAGCTTGAACTGGGGGTCCTTCTGACCGAACGGCACCCCGTTGACCCACATCAGCCAGGTGCGCCACTGACCGGACGCGGAGGCACCGGCGATGAGCCCGATGATCGCGGCGACCCCGAGCAGCATCCACTTCTTGTACGGGGCGATGCCCATCCGGTAGCGGTCGAGGCTCTGCTGTTCGAGGGACATCGCGCTGAGCGGCGGCCGCAGCCGGTGCGCCAGCCAGATGTTCAGGCCGACGGCCACGGCCATCAGCAGCCCGAAGACGAAGAACAGCCCGATCTTCGTCCACAGCTGGGTGGTGAACACCGACGAGTAGTGGACCGAGCGGTACCAGAGCCAGTCGGTCCAGAACCCCGCGAACATGACGAAGGCCATGGCAAGCACGGCCAGAATGCCCAGTGTCATGAGCAGGGTCCGGACCCGGCGGGACGGCCGGCCGACTCTGATCCGTGGCCCGGACGGGCCTGAGCCGCGGTCCGGCATCTGGAAAGCCAACGTGCGCACCTCGAAGTTCGCTGTCGTATGGGCGGGCCCCGCGATCGTAGAGCCCACTCATGCAACTTACTGAGGCTTTACTCAGTTCCCGATCGGGGGGTGAAAGAGGGCAGGATGTTGTCCATGTCCAACGTTTCCCCCTCAGGCCCCCCGATGGCCGCGAGCCCGCTCACCCGCGCGGTGCTCGAAATCGACGAGTACGCATCCGGTCTGGGCTGGGACAAGCCGGCCCGTCTCTTCGCGCTGGTCGACACCGCGAAGCTCCGTGCCCAGGCGCCGAACCTGGTCTCCCCCGCCGACGACGCCCCGGTCTCCGGGCTGACCCCGATCGAGCAGGAGGAGATCCCTCGGAACAAGCCGCTGGACAAGTTCCTCGGCACCATCGCCTGGCCCGACTCGGTGGCCGGCTGCGCGCTCACGGTCGAGCGCCTGATGCTGCCGCCGTCCGCCGAGACCTCCGTGCCCGAAGGGCTCAGCGACAAGGAGCTCGCCAAGTGGGTGGCCACCCACCCCGACCGCCAGGAGGTGCGGATGACGGTGGCGGTGCTGCGCGGCGGCGCCCGCGAGTCCGCCATCCGGCTGCGCGAGAAGGACGCGGCCACGGAGGTCCTGACCGGCCCCGACCTGGTGCCGGGCCTCGCCGAGGCGCTGGCCGCGACCTTCGCCTGACGTACGTGCGGGGGGCGCCTGCGGCGTACCGGCGTACCGAGGGGCGTCTTCGCCGTACGGGCGTACGGGCGTACGGGGGGCCGCCTGCGCCGTACGGCCCGTCTCGGCCGTACCGGGGCGCGGCCTCAGCTCCGCAGGCGGGGGGCCCGCGGAGAAGGGGCGGCCCGGCTTACTTGGCCGAGCAGCTCGGCAGACCGGCCTTGTCCCCCGTGCGGATCTTGTCCAGCGCCTGGCGGGCGTCGTGGATGGTGTCGACCTTCACCAGGGTCAGGCCCGAGGGGATGTCGGCCGCAGCGGCGGCACAGTTGTCCTTGGGCGTCAGGAAGTAACGGGCGCCGGCCTTCCGCGCGCCGATGAGCTTCATCTCGATGCCGCCGATCGGGCCGACCTTCCCGGCGTCGTCGATCGTGCCGGTGCCCGCGACGAACTTCCCGCCGGTCAGGTCCTCCGGGGTCAGCTTGTCGACGATGCCGAGCGAGAACATGAGGCCCGCGCTGGGTCCGCCGACGTCGGCGAGCTTGATGTCGACGGTGAACGGGAACGCGTGGTCGGTGCCGGCCTGGATCCCGACGATCGCCCGGTCGCCGTCCGGCGCCTTCTCCGTGGTGAGGGTGACCTTCTCGCCGCCTTCGGGCTGCTTGCCCTTCTTCTTGGCGGCGTCGGCCTCCTTGGCGGAGACGATCGTGAAGACCACGTTCTGGCCGGGCTTGTGCTTGGTGACGAGCGTCGCGACGTCGGCCGGCTTGGTGACCTGCGTGCCGTCGACGGCCTGAATGGCGTCACCGGCGTGCAACTTGCCCTCGGCCGGAGTGCCCTTGACCACCGAGGAGACGATCACCCAGCTCTTCACGGGGATGTTCAGCTCGTTCAGGGCCGCCACCTTGGCGCTCTCCTGGGACTGGCTGAACTCCTCGGCGTTCTCCTGGTTGGACTGCTCGTCGGTCTTGCCGTCCGGGTAGAGCGTGTCGTGCGGAACGACCACGTTGTCGTGCGCAAGCCAGCCGTAGACCGCCTCGACCAGGTTCATGCGGTAGTCCGCACCGGTGACCCGGACGGTCGTCATGTTGAGGTGCCCGGTCGTCTGGTACGTCTTGCGGCCGGTGATCTGCAGCACCGGCTCGCCGCCGGAGTCTCCGAGCGTGTTCACGGTGGGCCCGGGGGACATCTCGGCGTACGGCACTTTGATGAGTACCCCGGCGCAGAGCAGCGCGATCAGCACGAGGGTGGAGGCGAGCATCGTCGCGGTGCGGCGTGGCATGGAACGACAGTACGGGACCGGTCTGTGCGCCCACCCCTGGGGCCGGTCCGTACGGGGTCCGTCGCGGACGGCGTACGAGCGAACGGCGGTGCGGGGTGCGGGTGGTGCGGGCCGGGTCGGCGGCGTACGGGGTGCCGGGGGCGAGGGCGTGTGCGCCGGCCGGGCGCCGGATCATGTGCCGTGGCCGGATGCCGCGGGGCCGGGCCGGGTCGAGCGGCGGGCTCTCAGGCGGCGTCGGTTCCGGAGTGCGATTTCTCCATCGCTTCACGGAACCGGCTGTAGCCGGCGAGTTCGGACACGTCGCCGATCGTGCGGTTGCGGGCTATCCAGCGCGCCCATATCGCCGCACCGAAAGCGGCGAAGAGCGGTATCAGCAACCAGACAAGTGCAGCCATTTCGACCTCCGTCCCCGATGAGCCGCGACTGACGGATCAGCAGACCAGTCGTCCGCGGTTCAACGCTGGTGCCCCGGGAGCGGTTACGCAAATCGGGGCGCGTGACACCCGACGGGGTTTCAGATGCGGGACCCCTCCAAGGAGGCGCTACGCCACCACCCCTCAACGAGGCGCTACGCGCCCACCCGACCACCACCCCCCACAGAGGCGCTACGCGCCCACCCTCCCACCCGTCGCCCGACCACCGCCCCCCAACGAGGCGCTACGCGCCCACCCACTCTTCTGTGCCGTCCGAGAACTGCTGGTGTTTCCAGATCGGGACCTCGTGCTTGAGGGCGTCGATCAGTTGGCGGCAGGCCTCGAAGGCCTCTCCGCGATGCGGGCAGGACACCGCCACGACCACCGCGATGTCGCCGACCTCAAGTTCGCCCACACGGTGGACGGCCGCCAGCGCGCGGACCGGGTACTCCGCGATCACCTTCTCGGCGATCCGGCGCATCTCCGCCTCCGCGGACGGGTGACAGGAGTACCCCAGCCTGTCGACGTCCGCGCCGCCGTCGTGATTGCGCACGGTGCCGACGAAGAGCGTGGTGCCGCCCGCCGCCGAGTCGCCCGCGGCGGCGAAGACCTCGTCCACGGACAGCGGGGTGTCACGGATCGCGAGGAGCCGGATGGGGTCCTGCGCCGGCTGCTCGCCGGGGTGCTCGGGGTACGTGCGTGCCATGGTTCCATCGTGCCGCACCCCACCGACATCCCGAAATAGCTCTTTCACCCGGGTGCCGCGATCGTCCGTAGGAGGGTCCTACAGCTCGTGGCGGGCGTCCTGGGAGCTCAGCGGCGGCGCGTCCTACAGCCCCCGGCGTTTGCGGGCCCTGCGCACCACGGCGGCGGCGCCGAGCAGCGCGACGGTCGCACCCGCGGCCCCGGCGGCGGTGGCGTCCTTGCGGCCGAGCCTGCGTCCCGCCACGGTGTGCCGGCCCGCGACCTCCTCCAGGAGCTCGGCGAGGACTTCCTCGTTGGTCCACTGCGGCCGCCAGCCGGCGTCGTGCAGCCGTCCGACGCTGACCACCCACGGGTGCATCGTGTACGCGAGATCGCCGGCGGGCGAGGGGGTGAGCCCGATCCGGTGCAGCCTCGCCGCCGCGCCGAGCGCCACCGCGGAGGGCAGCTCCATGCGGCGGATCCCGCTCAGCTCCTCGACCTCCTCCTGTTCAAGCCAGCCGTCGCAACCGACCGCGAACTCGCCGTCGGCCTTCTCCAGAGCCGCGTACTCCAAGGCGCTGCACAGGTCCTCGACGTGGCAGAACTGCCAGGTGGGCCGGGAACCGGCGACGACCAGGAGGCGCGGCGACTCGAAGTAGCGGGTCAGCGCGGTGTCGGTGCCGCCCACCAGGACGGCGGGCCTGACCACCGTCACGTTCAGGCCGGGATGGGCGCGCGGGGCCCGCCGTCCCAGGCGCTCGATCTCCAGGAGGTCGCCGACGCCCGTCGCCTCGGCCGTGGCCCGCAGCTCGGCGTCCTCGGAGAGCGGGATGTCGTTGTCGGGCAGCGCCCCGTAGACCATCGCGGAGGTGCACAAAACCACCCGGTGCACCCCTGCGGCGGCCGCCGCGGTCAGGACGGTCTGGGTGCCGCGCACGTTGTACGCGGTGCGCGCCGCCGCGTCCGTCTCCAGGTCGAGGTCGAGCGCCAGGTGCACCACGACGTCGGCGCCCCGCAGTTTCTCCGCGATCGCCGGGTCCCGTACGTCCAGGATGTGCCAGGTGGCTTCCGAGGTATCGCCACGGCGCTCGTCGATGGCGACGACCTGCTTGACCTCCTCGGACGCGGCGAGCCTGGCGGTCAGGAGCGCGCCGATCCCGGACGCCGCACCGGTCACGGCGACGACGGGACCGCGCGATGTCGAGGTTGAGAGGTTTCGCGCTGCGCGAACCTGCGGATCTGGGGAACTCACCGGGCGTCTCCAGCGGTTGTCTTCAGTACGTACGTTAATGACGCGTACGTACCAGGTGGCGTCCATCCTGCCGCAGGCCGCGAGGCGGCGGAGCACCGAGCCCCCATCCCGCTCGGATGTCTACGCTGGTGGTGTTGTGGGCCAGCCGCCGCCGGCAGGAGCCGGCGGCCTAACGAGCCGAGGAAACCCGTGAGTGACACCCCATTCGGATTCGGCCTTCCGCCGGAGGAGCCGGACAACGGCGACGGCAAGAAGAAGGACCCTGCCGGAGGCGGTCAGGGTGCCGGTGGCCAGGGCGGCAATCCCCTCGGCTTCGGCGGCCCGGGCGGCGCGGACAATCCGTTCGCCGCGATGTTCGGTTCGATGAACCCGAACGATTTGGGCGCCGCCTTCCAGCAGCTCGGGCAGATGCTCAGCTACGAGGGCGGTCCCGTGAACTGGGACATGGCCAAGCAGATCGCCCGCCAGACGGTCGCCCAGGGCACGGCGGACGGCACGAAGGACGCGAGCGTCGGCCCCGCCGAGCGCGCCGCGGTCCAGGAGGCCGTGCGCCTGGCCGACCTGTGGCTGGACGACGCGACGTCGCTGCCCTCGGGATCCACCACCGCCGTGGCGTGGAGCCGCGCGGAGTGGGTCGAGGCGACCCAGCCGGCCTGGAAGGAACTGGTCGATCCCGTCGCCGAGCGCGTGGGCGCGGCCATGGGCGGCGTGCTGCCCGAGGAGATGCAGGCCATGGCGGGCCCGCTGATCGGCATGATGCGCTCCATGGGCGGCGCCATGTTCGGCCAGCAGATCGGGCAGGCCATCGGTGTGCTCGCGGGCGAGGTCGTCGGCTCCACCGACATCGGGCTGCCGCTGGGCCCGGCGGGCAAGGCCGCGCTGCTTCCGCTGAACATCAAGGCCTTCGGCAAGGACCTGGGCGTCCCCGAGGACGAGATCCGGCTCTACCTGGCGCTGCGCGAGGCCGCTCACCAGCGGCTCTTCGCCCATGTGCCGTGGCTGCGCTCGCATCTGTTCGGTGCGGTCGAGGGCTATGCGCGCGGCATCACGGTCGACACGGCGAAGCTGGAGGACGCCGTGGGCGGGCTCGACGTGTCCAACCCCGAGCAGCTTCAGGAGGCGCTGCAGCAGGGTCTGTTCCAGCCCGAGGACACCCCGCAGCAGAAGGCCGCCCTGGCCCGCCTGGAGACGGCGCTCGCGCTGGTGGAGGGCTGGGTCGACGCGGTGGTCCACGCGGCCGCCAAGCCGCGCCTCACCTCGGCCGACGCGCTGCGCGAGATGCTGCGCAGGCGCCGGGCGACCGGTGGCCCCGCCGAGCAGACCTTCGCCACCCTGATCGGCCTTGAGCTGCGGCCGCGCCGGCTGCGCGACGCCTCGCGCCTGTGGGCCTCGCTCACCGACGCGCGCGGTGTGGACGGCCGGGACGACCTGTGGGAGCACCCGGACATGCTGCCGACCGCGACCGACCTGGACGACCCGGACGGTTTCGTGCACCGCGAGCACCTCGACTTCTCGGAGCTGGACAAGATGCTGGGCGAGGCCGCCGAGCAGAACGGGCCCTCCCTGAAGAAGCGCGAGGACAAGGGCGCGGCGAAGGACGAGGACAAGGGCGATCCGAAGAACGAGCCGAAGAACGAGCCGAAGGACGACAAGGGCGACGAGAGCGGCGCAGAGGGCGAGTCCGGCACGTGAGCCTGCATGACGACGCGGTCCTCGTGCTGAAGGCGTACGAGGACCAGCCCGAGCTGCGCCAGACCTACCTGGACCATCTGTCGGCGCACCCCGACGGCATGTGGAAGGCCTGCGAGGCGGGTCACCTCACGGCGAGCGCGCTCGTCATCGACCCGGAGCGGGGCCGTGTCCTGCTCACCCTCCACAAGAAGCTGAACATGTGGCTCCAGATGGGCGGCCACTGCGAACCGGGCGATGCCACGGTGGCGGCCGCCGCGCTGCGCGAGGCCGAGGAGGAGTCCGGTGTCGCCGGTCTCACCCTGCTTCCCGGCGGCCCGGTCCGGCTCGACCGGCATCCGATTCCGGCGCCCTGCCACTGGCACCTGGACGTGCAGTATGCGGCGCTGGCCCCGGCCGGCGCCGTCGAGGCGATCAGCGACGAATCGCTGGACCTGCGCTGGTTCGGCTACGACGAGGTGGCCGGGGTGGCCGACACCTCGGTGGTCAACCTGCTGGAAGCGAGCCGCGCGCGGCTGTAGCCGGAGGCGTCAGTGTCCGGACGGGGCAGTGTCCGGCACCCCGGCGCGGCTCAACCGCCGTACAGGTAAGGGGCGTTCGCCATGGCGAGCGCCCCTTACCGCGCCTTGGCCCCGCCGTGGGGCGGCACCCCCGGCCATGATCCACCAGACACCCCCTAGCTCCAGGCGTTGCCCTGGTTCTGCGCGTGGGCGCCCTGCTGGCCCATGCCGTACTGGGCCCGCAGGCCCTGGCCGATCACCGCGTTCTGCGGTGGCAGCACCTCGCTCGGCTGGACGAGGGCGAAGCCCTGGCCGAGGAAGCTCAGCTCCCATCCCTCACCGGTGTTGCCGCGGCGCCGCCAGACGCCGGTGGAGTGCGTCTGGGCCTGCATCTGGACGCGCAGCGACGTCGACCAGGCCACGATCGCGTCCGCGTCCGCGTTGACGTACTTGTCGGGTGTGACCTGGAGCACCAGCGGTTGGCCCGACGTCATCAGGACGACCTGGCCGGTGCCGGTGATGTTGAGCTGGTACTTGCCGGTCCCCGAGACGCCGTACTGGCTGTCCACGGCGATGACTTCGTGGTGCAGCGAGGAGTCCATCGCGAGGACGTAACCGCTGTCGACGGTCAGTCCGTCCCGGTCGACGTCCACGACGTGCACGTGCTGGGCCAGGTTGGCCAGGTAGACCGTGCCCTGCCCCGAGACGCGCATCAGGTCGAGCCCTTCGCCGGTGCGGGCGCGGGCGTTCTGCCGGCCGCTCGACTGGTACTCGCCGTCGAACTCCAGGAGCCCCTGGTAGGCGACCATCGACCCCTTGCGGGCCACGAGGTCGTCGTGGCCGGTGAGCACGGCGCGCAGCAGCTGCGGGTTCTGCGCCGTGTAGCGCTCCTGGGACTGCTGCTCGGTGTAGCTGAAAAGCGGGCTCTGCATGATGTCTTGCTCCCCTCAGCCCCGGGCCCGCAGGCGGTCCGTGCTGTCCTCACTCGGCTGTACGACGACGATGCCCTTGCCCGAGAAGGCCATCTGGTACGCCTCTCCGCTGCCCCGGCCGATCAGCGAGGACGCCTTGAAGCTGCGCTTGCCCTTCACCTTCAGGTTCGGTGACCAGGCGACCAGGGCGTCCGGGTCGACGTACGTCTCGTCCTCCCCGCTGCCGCAGTCCACGACGACCGGGGTGCCGCGCGAGGTCAGGGCGACCCAGCCGGTGCCGGAGATCTTCACATTGAACAGGCCCTGGCCTGCGAACTTGGCGAGCCCCTTGACCCGTTCGACGCCCCACTGGAGGCTCGCGTCGAAGGCGAGCACATTGGTGCCGTTGACGGAGAGCGCGTCGTTGTTGAGGTTGACGATCACGACGTTGGCACCGTAGTCGGCGAGGTAGAGCAGCCCGTCGCCGGTGCACTTCATGAGGGGCGCGCCCTCGCCGGTGATCCAGTCCCGTGCGATCTGGCGCACGGCGGGCGGGTTGGGCTCGTACTGGATGAAGCCCTCGTACGCCACCATCGAGCCGACCCGCGCGAACAGGTCCTGGCCGGTGGCCATGGCCACCTTGAGCATGGCGCTGCCGTGGTTCTCCATCCGGGCCGTGACGGGGGTGGGGGCATGGCCCGCGAGTTGCTGGTTCATTTCTTCGGGCTCCCTCAGACCTCGTACGGCTGGACGACGATGAAGTTGCCGGGGGCGCCCCGGAACTGGAGATTGACGGACTCGCCGCTGTGGCCCGGATAGGCGTTGCGGCGCAGCCGGACCTGACTGGAGACGATCACCTGGGACGCGGCGGACCAGGCGACGATCGCGTCGCTGTCGGCGAACGTCGTCGGGGTGACCGGCAGCACCACGGGGGTGCCCTGGGTCATCACGACGACGGTGCCGGTGCCCTGGAACAGCATGGTGAACAGGGCGCCGCCCGGAATGCCGTGACCCTCGATGCGGCGGACCTCGTACTGAAGCGACTCGTCGAAGGCCAGGACGTGCTCGGCGGAGACGCAGATGCCGTCGCCCTGGAGCTCGATGGGGTGCAGATGGGCGCTGTTCTCGGCGAGGAAGACCTGGCCGCGGCCGCTGCACCGCATCAACTGCATTTCCTGGCCGGTCGCGTTGCCGACGATCCGGCCGGCGAAACCGGCTCCCTTGTACCCGAAGTCGACCTTGCCCTGGTACATGACCATGCTGCCCTGGCGGGCGAGGACGGGCTGGCCGCCGGCCCCGAGGTCGACCCGGACCAGCTGCTTGTTCTGCGCGGTCCACCGCTGTCCGGTGGGCACTTCCTTGTACGCCTGGATGGCGGCGTGGAGACCGCCACCGCCCTGGGGCGCGCCCTGCGGCCGGCCATAGGGCGCGGGCTGACCGTAAGGCGCGGGCTGACCGTAAGGCGCGGGCTGACCGTAGGGCGCGGGCTGACCATAGGCAGCGGGCTGGCCGTACGGGGCGCCCGGCGGTGGCGTCTGACCCGGGATGTGGCCGGGGCCCTGCCCGAACTGCGGCTGCTGCGGCGGCTGTCCGTAGGCGGGCTGTTGCGGCTGGCCGTACGGCGCCGGCGCGGGCGGCGGCACGGTGCCGGGCACCAGATGCATCGGCGCGGCGATGGTCGGCGCCGCGTGGATCTGCGGGCTCGGCGCCGGAGCCGGGGGCGGCGTGGAGCCCTGGGGCGGCGGCGCGTAGTGCTGCGGGGCGGCCGGGGCGGGTGCGGGCGCCGGCACGGGCGCGGGCGCGCTGAAGGAGGGGGCGGGCTGCGGGGCCTGCGCCGGACCGCCGAACTGCGGGGCGGGCGCGCCGGACTGGGGCGGCGGCGCGAAGCCGGGGGCGGCCCCCTGCGGCTGCGGCTGCTGTGGCTGCTGGGGCGCGGCGGCGGGCTCCTCTTCCAGAACCTCCCCGCCGAAGTTCTTCAGGAGGGCTTCGAGGCCCCCGTCGAAGCCCTGCCCGACCGCGGCGAAGCGCCACACGTCCTTGAGGTAGAAGTCGCCGAGCATGACGGCGCGCTCGGTGCTGAACTCCGCGCCCGTGAACGCGTACCGCACCACTTCCGCACCGCCGGCGACCACCCGGATGTAGCCCGGGCCCACCTGTGACATCTGGCCCGCGCCGTCGAGCGTCGCGGTGAAGGACAGCCGGTGGACGGTCGGCGGGACGCGGTCCAGGGTGACGCGGAACGACTCGGTGTCACCGGACTGGGCACCGAGGAGCTGGATCGACCCCTCGGGAGACTGCGGCTGGTTGAAGAAGACGAAGTAACGGTCGTCGGACAGCTGCTCCTGGGCGTCGAGCCCGAAGCAGCTGATGTCGAAGGTCAGCCCTGGACCGCCGATCTGTACACCCACGTACAGATCCGTCCCTGCGGTGAGATCACTGACCTTGGCCTTGTGGCCGCGCTGGAATTCCCTGGCCATGCGTACCGACCGTCCCCCATCCCGAGGTGATTGCGTCGCGCCAGGCTAACGGCTGCCTCGGACAATCGGCCAAGCCGCTACACATTCGGTACAGAACCGCCGACGGCTACTCGCCCCGGGCGGCCGGCAGGTGCGGGAGCCGGTCGGCGGCCACCACGCCCTCCAGGTAGCCGCGGGCCCGCTCGGTCCGGGGGTAGGCGTCGAGCAGCTGCCAGAACCGGGGCCCGTGGCCGGGGACGAGAAGGTGCGCCAGCTCGTGGCAGAGCACGTAGTCGACGACGTACTCGGGCATGCCCTGCAACCGGTGCGAGAGCCGGATGCTGCCCTCGGCCGGGGTGCAGGAGCCCCAGCGGGTGTTCTGATTGGTCACCCAGCGCACCGAAGCGGGGCGGGCCCGGCCCTCGAAGTACTGCTCGGACAGCCGCTCGGCGCGCTCGGTCAGCTCCGCGTCGCCCAGCATGCGCTTGCTCTCCTGCGCGGCCAGCTTGTCGAGCATCACCGTCACCCAGCGCTGCTCCTCGGCCTCCGACATCCGGGCCGGGATCAGCACGATCGTGCGGTCGCCCTCGCGGTAGGCGGAGACCGTCCTGCTGCGCCGGGCGCTGCGGCGCACCTCGACCGCGCTCGTCACCGGGCCGCGTGGCGGCAGGCCGGCGGTGCGGCGAGGCGGGCTTCCGGCACTCTGCAGTGGGTCGGCGGGCACGCCCCGACGTTACCCGCTGTCAGTGGGGGAAGTCCCGCCTCCGGGGCGGTTGAGCCATGATCCATCCGCTGAGGTGCACCATTTGAATGACTAATACCCCTCGCCTGTGGACAACTTTTCACGCCTCGTGACGCGGCGGTGCATGGTGGCCTCATGCCGCGCGACGGCCTGCGAACGGGCAGGTTCCAAGGAGGCGCGGACGGGGACGACACGGGGGTAGGACCATGCATCCGATGCTCAAGCCGGCACTGCGCCGGGCCTGGCGGGACCGGGGGACCGTGCAGTTCGGGATCACACCCGCGCAGGCGGTGGTCCTCTCACCGGTGGACCCGGCGACAGGCCACTTCCTGGAGCTCCTGGACGGCACCCAGGGCATGCCGCTGCTGTACGAACGGGCACGCGCCCTGAACCTGACGCCGGTCCAAGTCGACGACCTGGTCGGGCGGTTGGCGGCGGCCGGCGTCGTGGACGATCCTGCGGCGGGGAGCCCCAAGGTCGAAGCGTTACGCGATCGGACGGACGCGCGGGAGCGACTACGGCCGGATCTGGCTTCTCTCTCCCTGCTCCACCCGGATCCTGGCGACGCGGCGAAGAGACTCGCGGCCCGCAGGGCCATACGGGTCCAGGTGCGCGGCGCCGGGCGGGTCGGCGCGACGATCGCCGCGGTGCTCTCGGGCTGCGGAGTGGGCCGGGTCGACGTCCTGGACGGAGGCGTCGCACAGCCCGGCGATGTGGCGCCCGGCGGCCTGCCCGGGCAGGCCGTCGGTGAGCGGCGCGCGACGGCGGCCCGGCAACTGGTGCGACGCACGTCGCCCGACGGCCCACCGCGCCAGGGGACGGACACGGATCAGTCGGCGCTGTCCTTGATCGTGGCCGCCCCGCGCGAGCCACTGGAGATGTACGCGCCGAACGCGATGGATGCCGAGGACTGGATCCGGGCCGGAATCCCCCACCTGTACGCGGGAGTTGTGGAGACGACGGGGGTGGTGGGCCCCCTGGTGCTGCCCGGCGGCACCGGGTGCGCGGGGTGTCTGGCGCTCGGCCGCGCGGATCGCGATCCCGCCTGGCCGCGGCTGCTAGCACAGTGGAGCTCGGGGCGGCAACGTACCTCCGTGCCCGCCTGTGATCTGGCGCTCGCGACGGCCGTGGCGGGTCTCGCGGCGGCGCACGCCCTGGCGTTTCTCGACGGCGATCTGCCGGCGAGTACCGGCAGCCGGTGGGAGGCGTCACTGCCTCAGCTCGACTGGCGGTCCACCCCGGTCCAGGCGCACGGCGACTGCTTTTGCGGCGCGGTCGGCAACACTCGGGGGGAGCAGGCCTCAACGGCCACCGAGCCACACGACACAATGGCCCGGTAGTGCCTGCGAGGGCGTGGCTGTCTGGGATTTGGAGGGGCGCATGTCTGATCTTCCCCGGAAGGCGGTCACCCGGACCGCCAAGCTGGCCGCACTGCCACTTGGCTTCGCCGGACGGGCCACCTGGGGGCTCGGGAAGCGGATCGGCGGAAAGTCCGCGGAGCTGGTCGCCCGCGAGCTCCAGCAGCGCACCGCCGATCAGCTCTTCAAGGTCCTGGGTGAGCTCAAGGGCGGCGCGATGAAGTTCGGGCAGGCGCTGTCCGTGTTCGAGTCGGCCCTGCCGGAGGAGGTCGCGGGGCCTTACCGGGCCGCTCTGACCAAGCTCCAGGAGGCGGCGCCTCCGATGCCGAGCCGCACGGTCCACGCCGTGCTGGAGGAGCGGATCGGTGCCGACTGGCGCGAGCTGTTCCTGGAGTTCGACGAGAAGCCGGCGGCCGCCGCCTCGATCGGGCAGGTGCACCGGGCGGTCTGGCACGACGGGCGCGAGGTGGCCGTCAAGGTGCAGTACCCGGGGGCCGGCGAGGCGCTGCTGTCGGATCTGACGCAGCTGAGCCGGTTCGCCCGGCTGCTGGGGCCGCTGATTCCTGGGATGGACATCAAGCCTCTGATCGCCGAGCTGCGCGACCGGGTCTCGGAGGAGCTGGACTACGGCCTGGAGGCGCGGGCCCAGCGGGAGCACGCGGCGGAGTTCGCCGGTGACGACGACGTGCTGGTGCCCGATGTGGTGCACCAGAGCGAGCAGGTCCTGGTGACCGAGTGGATGGACGGCATGCCTCTCTCGGAGGTGATCACCAACGGCACACCCGAACAGCGGGACCGGGCTGGGCAGTTGCTGATGCGGTTCCTGTTCTCCGGTCCCGCGAGGACCGGTCTGCTGCACGCCGATCCGCATCCGGGCAACTTCCGGCTCCTCGCACCGAAGACGGCGGGCGGCCCCGCGCGGCTCGGCGTCATGGACTTCGGCACCGTGGACCGGCTGCCCGGCGGACTGCCCCCGACGATCGGCGCGGCCCTGCGGATGACGCTTGAGGGCGATGCCGAGGGGGTCTACGACATGCTGCGCGAGGAGGGCTTCGTCAAGGAGTCCATCGACCTCGATCCGGAAGCGGTCCTCGACTATCTGCTGCCGATCATCGAACCGGCGCAGGCCGAGGAGTTCACGTTCAGCCGCTCCTGGATACGCGGACAGGCGGCCCGCATCGCCGATCCGCGCTCCCCCGCCCACCAGTTGGGCAAGCGGCTGAACCTGCCGCCCTCGTATCTCCTGATCCATCGGGTGACGCTGTCCACCATCGGGGTGCTCTGCCAGCTGGAGGCGACGGTCCGCATGCGGGACGAGCTGGAGGAGTGGCTGCCGGGGTTCCTGGCGCAGGGGCCCAGCGCCGCGGAGCCGGGAGCCGAGTCGGGCGCGGAGGCCGGGGCGGAGGCGAAGGCCGTGGCGGAAGCCGAGGCCGAGGCCGAGGCGGCGAGGGTGGTCGATGAGGCGGGCCTGGACGACCATGGCAGCCTGGCCGAGGTTCCCGAGGCGGCCCGGGAGGGGTGACGGCGGGCCCCGGGGGCTACCACCAAGCGGCGTCGAGTCTGCCTTCGATGGCCCTGATGTTGGCGCGGGCGCAGTCGTCGCAGTAGTAGCGGCCGGTGCCGTTCTCGACCGAGTAGGTCCAGGTCGCCGGCGGGCCCTCGGCCGGGGCCGGGGTCCCGCAATGGGAGCACACGATGGTTTCGGCCATGGGCCGATTCTGGTCGTCCACCTGCCGACAATACCGCCGCGCCCGGGACTTGGGGGGCACAACGCACCGCGGGGGCCGGTCCGTTCGGACCGGCCCCCGCGTTCAGCTTCGGGTTTGTTCTTTTTCGCTGCGTGATTCCTGGGTCCTGCCGGCGGGCGCCGACCGTCAGTGCATGACGGCCATGGCCAGCGCGCGACGGGCGCGCATCGACGCGCGTTCGGCGCGCCGCTGCAGTCGCCGGGCGGCGACCAGGCGCAGTGCCTGGCGCTCCACCTCGGCTTCCCGCAGCCGCTGATGCATATGCGCACGGGCCAGGGCTTCTGGCATGAGTTGCATTTCGAGGGTCCTGTTCTGGCGCGACTCGTTCGCGCCGGTGGTGGTGAAGTCTGGGGTCGCGGAGCCGGTGGGCTCGCTGGCGGACGTCGTCATCGGGGCCTGCTTCTGGGGGTCGTTCGTTCGGGGATGGTCGATGGTTCCCGGGCGGTTCATGCCGCGACCGGGTTCTTGCGCGGGCGACCACGCGGCCGCTTGCGGGCAACGACCACACCCTGGACGAAGAGCTCTCCGCCCCAGACGCCCCACGGCTCGCGCCGCTCCTTGGCACCCGCGAGGCAGGCGGCCATCAGGGGGCAGGTCTGGCAGAGGGACTTGGCGTACTCGACATCGGCCGGCGACTCGGCGAAGAAGACCTCCGGGTCGAAGGAGCGGCAGGGGACGGGTACGCCGAGGTTCTCGATGGCGTCGTCGAGCGCGGTGAGCGCGGTGAGGGGAGTCAAGGCGGGGTCCTCCGTGAGACCGGACGGGGGGAGAGTCGGGGCGGGCGGTACGGACGGGGCGTGCGCTTCGAGTTGCACGGTGTTTTTCTTCCTCGTCTTGTCGGCTGTGTCGGCCCGGCCGGTCGGCCGGGTTGCGGCTGGTACCGAGGCCCCCTTCACTCCGTCCGTCCCGTTCGGGACAAACAGAAGGGCCGCGGATCCCGGGTGGGGTTCCGCGGCCCTGAAGGCGCCTGCCTGATCTGCATCAGGCTGGATCACTCCAGGGTTCGAGCCCACGGAAGGCCCACATCGTGTGGTGCTGGTACTGCTTCGTCTGCTTTTCCGCTCCTGCGCCGGTCGCCGCAAAGGCGTGGGCCTGGGCCCGTCCCTTCGCTACTGCTGCTGCCGACGCCTGAATCGGTCGCTCATTGCGCTCATCACGCACGGGGAGGCTCGCCAGAGACGCCGGGGCTGCGACACACAGGCCGAGCAGACCGGAGACGCCGGTGGTCAGACCGGTGCCCTGGAACGAAGAGCCGAGTGTGCGGGTGGCGACGACCGAGCGGTCCGTCACTTTGGTGCTGATGTAGCTGGTCTTGGTCTCGATGTAGCTGGCCACTGGTCTCGCCTCCTCTCGGCGTCTCGGGGACTTCGGCCTTGGGGGCCTGATCCCATGCGTATTCGGATGAGTACAGCTAAGTACAACACGGAGACCCGGCTTCGTAGAAGCTCTCGTTTCCGTGGTTAAGAACCTATGGGGATTCCCGGGGCGGGCGCAAACTATTTTTCCGACGAGTTTTCAAGAGCCCTCCTCTTCGACTCCTCCAGGCTCCTCACCTGCACAGATGGCCAGCACATCGGTGCCGAACCGGTCCAGCTTGCGGGCGCCGACTCCTGAGATCACCGCGAGCTCGTGGCCGTTGGACGGCACGGCCTCCGCGATCGCCATGAGCGTCTTGTCGGTGAAGACGACGTACGGCGGCATGCCGAGGTGCCGCGCCTGGTGGGAGCGCCAGTCACGGAGCCGCTCGTACAGTGCCTCGTCCATGTCCGACGGGCAGTCCTCGCAGCGCATCAGCTTCATCTCGCCTGCTTCGGTGAGCGTCTTCCCGCACACCCGGCACAGGACCGGCCCGCGGCGGGTCCGCTTGCGGGCGGCGGGGCCGCGCTCGACGCCCGCCGCGCCGGCCGCGGTCGACCGGCCCGCGCGGGAGCCGGAGCCCGGGCGCAGGCCGTTGAGGAACCGGCTGGGGCGACGCGAGGCCCGGCCGCCGGGAGAGCGCGAGAGCGACCAGGAGAGCCCGAGGTGGACCCGGGCCCGCGTGACACCGACGTACAGCAGCCGGCGCTCCTCCTCGATCTGCTCGTCCGTCTTGGCGTAGGTGATCGGCATCATGCCCTCGGTGAGGCCGACCACGAACACCGCGTCCCACTCCAGGCCCTTCGCCGCGTGCAGCGACGCCAGGGTGACGCCCTCGACGGTCGGGGCGTGCTGGGCGGCCTCCCGTTCGCGCAGCTCCGTCACCAGGTCGGACAGTGTCGCGCCCGGCTTCGCCCGTGCGTAGTCCTCGCCGAGCCGGACCAGGGCCGCAAGCGACTCCCAGCGGTCGCGCACCGCGCCGGAGCCCGCCGGGGCCGTGGCCGTCCAGCCCTTGGTGCCGAGCACGGCCCGCACCTGGGAGGTCAGGTCCACGGCGTCGTCGAGCAGCGAGTCGTTGCCGCCGGCGCGGGCGGCGCCGCCGAGGGCGACGACCGCCTCGCGGACCTCGGGTCGTTCGAAGAACCGCTCGGCGCCGCGCAGCAGATAGGGCACGCCCGCGTCCGCGAGGGCCTGTTCGTAGATCTCGGACTGGGCGTTGATGCGGTACAGCACGGCGATCTCGCCGGCCGAGACTCCGGAGGCGATCAGGTCGCGGATGCGGCGGGCGACGCCCTCGGCCTCGGCGGGCTCGTCCCCGTACTCGGTGTAGACCGGCTCGGGGCCCGCAGGGCGCTGCGAGACCAGTTCGAGACGGTGCTCGGCGGCCCGGCCCGTGGCCTGGCTGAGCAGTCCGTTGGCGAGGTGCACGACCTGGGGGGTGGAGCGGTAGTCCCGGACCAGCTTGACCACCGTCGCGTTCGGGTGGCGGGTGCGGAAGTTCAGCAAATGGTCGGGGGTGGCGCCGGTGAAGGAGTAGATGGTCTGGCTTGCGTCGCCGACCACGCACAGGGTGTCGCGGTCGCCGAGCCACAGGTCGAGCAGGCGCTGCTGGAGCGGGCTGACGTCCTGATATTCGTCCACCACGAAGTGCTGGTACTGGCGGCGCACCTGGTCCGCGATGTCGTGCCGGTCCTGGAGCACGCCGACCGTGAGGAGCAGCACGTCCTCGAAGTCGATCACCGCGCGGTCCTGCTTCAGCTGCTCGTACATCCGGTAGATCTGGGCGATCTCGGCCGGGTCGCGCGGCGCCTCGCGGTGCGATTTGGCGACGGCCGCCGGATAGTCGCCGGGGACGGTCTGGGTGACCTTCGCCCACTCGATCTCGCCCGTCACGTCGCGCAGCTCATTGCGGTCGAGCCTCAGCCGGCAGCGGGCGGCCGCCTCGGCTACGAGCTGCACCTTGCGCTCGACGAGCCGGGGCAGCTGGCCACCGACCGCCTTGGGCCAGAAGTACTGGAGCTGGCGCAGGGCCGCCGAGTGGAAGGTGCGTGCCTGGACACCGCCCGCGCCGAGCTGACGCAGCCGGCCGCGCATCTCGCCGGCCGCGCGGTTGGTGAAGGTGACGGCCAGCACGCTGGACGGCTGGAGGATTCCGGCGCGCACCCCGTACGCGATCCGGTGGGTGATCGCGCGGGTCTTGCCCGTGCCCGCGCCGGCCAGCACGCACACCGGGCCGTTCAGGGCCGTGGCGGCCTCGCGCTGCTCGGGGTCGAGCCCGTCGAGCACCGCGTCGGCCGTCTCGGGGACCTGCGGGAAGAAAGTGGAGTGCGTTGCTGCTGTCACCCCGCCATGCTGCCAGGTCGCCCGGGGCGGTCGCGCCGCGTTGTCCACAGGGGGCGCCCGTGGTCGTACTAATCAGGCCTCGGCCGCGCACTCGTGCACCCCCGGCGCCAAGGGGGACGGCCCGGGCGCGGCAGCGCCGGGCGACCGTGCCGATTCGGTCACGCCGCAGCGCCGGGCAACCGTGCCGATTCGGTCACGCCGCGGCGACGGGCGACCGTGCCGATTCGGTCACATGCGGGAATGGCGGTCACCCTTCGTACGTTCTAGGCCGTGCGGAACCGCATTGGGCGGGGCGCGCACGCCATTCAGCGATACAGAGGAGCGCGAGAGACATGCCGGGCACTGCGACGATGTACAGCACCACCTGGTGCGGCTACTGCACGCGGCTGAAGAAGCAGATGGACCGCGAGGGCATCGCATACACCGAGGTCAACATCGAGCACGACCCGGCGTCGGCCGCGTTCGTGGAGAAGGCCAACGGCGGCAACCAGACGGTGCCGACCGTCCTCTTCGACGACGGCTCGACGCTGACCAACCCCTCGCTCGCGCAGGTCAAGCAGAAGGTCGGGGTCTGACACCGCTCGCCCCGGCCACGCGGAAGGCCCCCGTCGCGACCCTCATGGGGTGGCGGACGGGGGCCTTCCGCGTGGCTGGATCCGGTGCCTATGGGAGACCGCGGATCCGCGGGGTCCGCGGGTCCGCGGGTCAGCGGGATCGCGGGTCAGCGGGATCGCGGGCCCGCCGGCCAGCGGGCCCGTCGGTCAGCGTCAGTGCGTCGCCTTCGGCAAGGGTTCGCCGTACCAGAGCTCGATGAGGCGGGCCGCGATCGAGATGCCGTACGGGGGCAGGACCTCGCCCGAGGCGAAGGCGGCGGCCAGGTCCTCGCGGGAGAACCAGCGGGCCTCGTGGATCTCCTCGCCGTCCACGGTGATCTCGGACGACGTGGCCTTGGCCATGAAGCCGAGCATGAGGCTCGACGGGAAGGGCCACGGCTGGCTGGCGACGTACTCGACCGGGCCGACCGTGACGCCGGCCTCCTCGAAGACCTCGCGCCGCACCGACTGCTCGATGGACTCGCCGGGCTCGACGAAGCCCGCCAGCGTGGAGAAGCGCCCTTCGGGCCAGTGGACCTGACGGCCGAGCAGGGCCCGGTCCTGCTCGTCGGTGACCAGCATGATCACGGCGGGGTCGGTGCGCGGGTAGTGCTCGGCGCCGCAGGCCTGGCACCTGCGGATGTGGCCGGCCGCCGCGATCACCGTGCGCTCGCCGCAGCGGGAGCAGAAGCGGTGCAGGCGCTGCCAGTTCTCCAGGGCGACGGCGTGGGTCATCAGGCTCGCGTCGCGGGCGGAGAGCAGCAGGCCGGCCTCGCGCAGTCCCGCGGGGCGGGCCGACTGGTCCATGCGGCCGGGCAGCGAGTCCTTCTGGAGGGCGAAGTAGCTCACGCCGTCCTCGTCGGTGCCCAGGAAGTAGCGGTGGGTCTCGGTGACCGGCGCCTCGAAGGCGGGGGTCATGACGAGTTCCGTACGCCCCTCATCGCCGTCGGCGCCCGTGGCGGCATCGTCGATCAGGACCTGGCCGCCGGACACCACGAAGACCCGGGTCGTCGGGTGGCTCCAGGCAGCCGCGAGCCACGCCTCGTCGAGGCGGTGGTGGGCGGCGCGGTCGATGCCGCTCGGCTCGGTGAGGCCGATGGGCGTGGCGAGTCCGATCGGCCGGTCCGTGAAGACTTCACTGCTGGTGGTGCTCACAGGTGCTTCCAACTCCCCCGGGTGGATGGTGTGTTCAGCGATTCGTGTCGGCCGTGGCGCGGGCCGGCGGGTCAGGCCGTGGTGGCGGCGAGGTCGCTCCACAGGTGGGCGGCCGTCTCGACGCCCTTGAACAGGAGGTCGAGCTCGACCTTCTCGTTGGGCGCGTGCCAGCCGTCCGACGGGACCGAGATCCCGAGGAACAGGACGGGCGCCCCGAGGACGTCCTGGAGGTCGGCGGCGGGGCCCGAGCCCCCCTCCCGGGTGAAGCGGACCTTCGTGCCGAAGGCCGCGCTCATGGCCCGCACGACCGACGTGAGCGCCGGGTGACCGAGCGGCGTCAGGCACGGACGGGTGCCCGCGCTCCAGGTGATCTCGTGCCGGATCCCGGCCGGGACCTGGCTCGCGGCCCATGCGGTGACCAGTTCCTCGACGCGTTGCGGGTCCTGGCCGGCGACCAGGCGGAAGGACAGCTTCACCATCGCCGACGCGGGGATGATCGTCTTGCCGCCGGGGCCCTGGTAACCGCCGCCGATGCCGTTGACCTCGGCGGTCGGGCGCGCCCAGATCCGCTCAAGGGTGGAGAACCCGGCCTCGCCGTGGGTGGCGCTCGACTTGGCGGTGCTCAGCCACTCGGCCTCGTCGAACGGCAGCTCGGCGAAGAGCTCGCGCTCGGCTTCGCTCAGCTCGGCGACGCCGTCGTAGAAGCCGGGGACGGTGACGTGGCCGTCCGCGTCGTGCAGGGCGGCGACGAGGCGGGCCGCGGCCGTCGCCGGGTTGGGGACGGCGCCGCCGAAGGAACCGGAGTGAATGTCCTGGGCCGGCCCGTACAGCTGGATCTCGCACTCGGCGAGCCCGCGCATGCCGGTGCACACCGTGGGGGTGTCCTCGGACCACATGCCGGTGTCGGACACGATCACGGCGTCCGCCGCCAGGCGCTCCGCATGCTGCTCGACGAGGGCCCTGAAGTGCGGCGAACCTGACTCCTCCTCGCCCTCGACCAGGAGCTTCAGGTTGACGGCGGGGGCGGTGCGCCCGGTGGCCGCGAGGTGGGCACGGACCCCGAGGGTGTGGAAGAACACCTGGCCCTTGTCGTCGGCGGCGCCGCGTGCGTACATCCGGCCGTCCGCGATCACCGGCTCGAACGGGTCGGTGTGCCAGCCGTCCTCGCGGGCCGCGGGCTGGACGTCGTGGTGGCCGTAGACCAGGACGGTGGGCGCGCCCGGCTCGCCGGAGGGCCACTCGGCGTACACGGCGGGCGCGCCCGGGGTGTCCCAGATCTCGACGGCCGGGAAGCCGGTCTGCGTGAGCTTGGCGGCGAGCCAGTCGGCGCTGCGGCGCACGTCGCCGTCGTGGTCGGGCTGGGCCGACACGGACGGGATGCGCAGCCACTGCGCGAGGTCGTCGAGGAAGGCGGCACGGTGCTGCTCGATGTACGTGCGCACCGCCGCGCTGACGGTCTGGACGGCGTTGTCCGGGGTCGTGCTCATGCCCTTGAGCCTATCCGGCCGTGGACGGTGGCCGGTCGGCCGGTCCGCTCCGCGGACTGCGCCCGAGCAGGATCGCCTCCAGCTCGGCACGGCCCGGCAGATGCCCCGGACGCACCGTCTCACCTGTGCGTACGTACACAAACGCGGCCCCGACCGACTCCGGCGGGACACCCAGCTGCTCGGCCCAGGCGACCCGGTAGACGGCCAGCTGGAGGGGGTCGGCGGTAGCCTGCCGCCCGGTCTTCCAGTCGACGATCTCGTACGTGGCGAGCGCGCCGTCGCCCTCCTTGTAGACGGCGTCGATCCGGCCCCTGATCACCCGGCCCGCCAGCGTCAGCTGGATGGGGGCTTCGGTGCGGTACGGGGTGCGCGTCGCGTACGGGGTGCGCTCGAAGGCCTCCTTGAGGGCGGCCAGGTCTCGCTCGTCCGCGATGTCGGCCTCGCTGTCGTCGGCCCCGGGCAGCTCGTCCGGGCCCAGCATGGGCAGCGGCAGCTCTTCGAAGCGGGACTCCACCCAGGCGTGGAAGCGGGTGCCCCGGCGCGCGGCGGGCTGCGGACGGCTGGGCATCGGGCGGGCCAGCTCCTGTGCGAAGCCGTCCGGGTCGGCGGCCAGCCTCAGCAGCTCGGACGCGGTGAGCGAGGCCGGCACCGCGATCTCGCGGGTGGTGGCGCGGGCCCGCCGGAGCTCGGTGGTCAGCGCCTCCAGATCGCGGTCCCAGGAGTGCAGGGTGCGGCGGTCCTCGGGGGTGAGGCGGGGAGCGGGGACGGCCACGGGGGCCTCGGTACGGGTGTGGTCCCTGGCACCGGGGATGTCGCCGCCGGGCCGGCTCCAGGTGTGTTTCGGGTGCTCCGTCGGGTGCTTCGCTTCGTGGTGCGCCGGGTGCTCCGACTGGTGGTGCGCCTGGCGCTCCGTCAGGCGCTTCGTCTGCTGGTGTGCCGGGGCGGGCTCCTCCCCGAAGGGGGAGCCGGACGCGGACTCGCCCTCTTCGTACGGAGGGACGTCCTCGTACGGGAAGGGCTCATCGTCGGGCGGGAACGGCTCGTCCTTGAAGGGCGCGGCGTCCTCGAAGGGTGCGCTGTCCCCGTAGGGCTCGTCGTCCCCATAGGGCTCGTCGTCCCCGTAGGGCGTGCCTTCGTACGGCGTGTCTTCGTACGGCGTGTCTTCGTACGGCGTGCCTTCATGGGGAGCGTCCTCGGAGGCCGCAGCCTCATAAGAGGGGGAGGCCTCGTCGAGGGGCAGCGGGGCCGCCAGGTGGGCCAGGACCCGCTCCGCGGCGGCGCGGCGGCGGGCCAGGGAGTCCGGGTCGAGCGGCAGCGGCCAGGCGTGGCCCGCGGCGGACTCGTGCAGGGCCGGGTTCTCCGCGTCCTCGGCCGGTTCGTCGGCCCACGCCTCGATCTCGCCGTGGCCCGCCGCGCAGTGCTCGTACAGCGCGTGCAGGAAGGCGGAGGGTCCCCGGGGCTTCTTCTGGTTCGGGCCCCACCAGTGGCCCGAGCCGAGCAGCAGGGTGCGGGGGCGGGTGAACGTGACGTATCCCAGGCGCAGTTCCTCGGTGTGCTGGTGGTCCTTCATCGCCTCCTTGAAGGACTTGAGGCCCTTCGCGTCCCAGCCCTGGACCTCGGGCAGGGTCGGAGCGTCGCCGCGCAGCGCGTGCGGGAGGACCTTCGCCTGGGCCGTCCAGGCCTCTCTCGCCCTGGTGGAGGGGAACGCCCCGGTGACCAGGCCGGGGACGGCCACCACGTCCCACTCCAGGCCCTTGGACTTGTGGGCGGTGAGGACCTTCACCGTGTTCTCGCCGCCGGGCAGCGCGTTGTCCAGGCCCTTCTCGTACTGGGCCGCGGTCCGCAGGAAGCCCAGGAAGGCGAGCAGGGATGCCTCGCCGTCGAGCGCGGCGAAACCGGCGGCCGTGTCGAGGAATCCGGAAAGTGTTTCGCGCCGGCGTGCCGCCAGGGCGTGCGGCGACGCCGAGAGCTCGACTTCGAGGCCGGTGACCGTCAGGACGCGGTGCAGGACGTCCATGAGCGGGTCGGCCAGCGAGCGGCGCAGGTCGCGCAGTTCGGCGGCGAGGCGCGCGAAGCGGACGCGGGCCTCGGCGGAGAAGGGCAGGCCGTCGTCCTCGGCGCCCTCCAGGAACGTGTCGAGGGCGTCGGCGAGGGAGATCACCTCGGCGGGGTCGACGCCCTCGACGGCGTCGGCGAGACGCTGGTCGGGATCGTCGGAGTCGTTCGGCGTGCGCCGCACGAGATGGCGCGCGCGGCGGCCGAGCAGCGCCAGGTCGCGGGCGCCGATGCGCCAGCGCGGGCCGGTCAGGATCCGTACCAGGGAGGCGTTGGCGCCCGGGTCCTGGAGGACTTCGCAGACCGCCACCAGGTCGGCGACCTCGGGCAGGTGGAGCAGCCCGGAGAGCCCGACGACCTCGACGGGGACGTCACGGGCCACCAGCGCGCCCTGGATGTTCGGGAAGTCGCCCGCGGTGCGGCACAGGACGGCGATCTCGCCGGGCGCCTTGCCGGTGCGCACCAGGTGGGCGATCGAGTCGGCCAGCCATTCGATCTCCTGCTCGTGGGTGTCGAGCAGGGCGATGCGCACGCTCCCGTCCCGCTCGGCGCCCGGCGCCGGACGCAGCGCCTGCACTCCCTCGTGCATCGAACGCAGCGGCGCGGCAAGGGAGTTGGCGAGGTCGAGGAGGCGGCCGCCGCTGCGGCGGTTCTCGGACAGCGCGTAGCGGGTGGCGGGGCTGCCGTCGGCGTACGGGAAGTGGCGGGGGAAGTCGTCGAGGTTGGCGACGGACGCGCCGCGCCAGCCGTAGATGGCCTGGCAGGGATCGCCGACCGCGGTCACGGCGTGGCCGGTGCCGCCGCCGAAGAGGGCGGCGAGCAGCCTGCGCTGGGCGACGGACGTGTCCTGGTACTCGTCGAGGAGCACCACTTTGAACTGCTCGCGCAGGATCCGGCCGACCTCGGGGCGGGTGAGGGCGAGCTCGGCGCAGAGGGCGATCTGGTCGCCGAAGTCGAGCAGGTCGCGGCTCTTCTTGGCGGCCCGGTAACGGGTGGTGAGGTCGAGCAGTTCGAGCCGGGCGGCGGCCGCCTCGGGCACCTTGCGCAGCTCGGCGTTGCTGAGCTTGGCAGCGGCGAGCGTATGCAGCAGTTCGCGGTCGTGCGCGGACAGGCGGTCCGGGTGTACGAGGTGTTCCGCAAGCTCGCCGTCCAGCGCGAGCAGGTCGCTGACCAGGGTGGCGAACGACTTGGTCAGCGCGGGGTACGGGCCGGGGGCCTCGCGCAGCACCCTGGCGGCGAGCTGGAAGCGGGTGGCGTCGGCGAGGAGGCGGGAGGTGGGCTCAAGGCCTATGCGCAGGCCGTGATCGGTCAGGAGCCGGCCCGCGAAGGCGTGGTAGGTCGAGATGCCGGGCTCGCCCTGCTCGGGCTCCGGGGCGTCAGGATCGGTGATGCCTGCCCTGATCAGCGCGGTGCGCACACGCTCGGCGAGCTCGCCGGCCGCCTTGTTGGTGAAGGTCAGGCCGAGGACCTGCTCGGGCGCGACCTGGCCGGTGCCCACCAGCCACACGACGCGGGCCGCCATCACCGTCGTCTTGCCGGAACCGGCGCCGGCCACGACGACCTGCGGGGCGGGCGGCGCGATGATGCACCCCGTCTGCTCCGGGGTGAAGGGGATGCCGAGGAGTTCTTTGAGCTGGTCGGGGTCGGTGAGGTGGGTGGGCACGTCAGGAAGGGTAGTGGGGGGTGCTGACAATGGGGGATTTGTGCCGGTGAGTGGGGGTGGGGGGGCGCCTGCGGCGGGCTTGTCCCCCACCCCGCCCCTTCCCGAAACCCTCCGGGGGTGAGGGTGGTGGAGGGGGCTTTCCGGGTGCTCCGCCCCGGCCCCCGCGGGGGCTCCGCCCCTCGACCCCGGGCGGCCGTCGGCAGGGGGGGTTCGGCTGCGGGCCGCCGGCAGGGGGTTCGGCTGCGGGCCGTGCGGGGGGCGGCCGCGCCCCTGAGAGCGCGGGCGGCGCGCTACTCCACCACCTGCCGTCCCTCCGGCTGGGCCGTGCACGAGGCCCTGAAGGTGCAGTGGGTGCAGTGCGTTCCCGGGGTCGGGGTGAAGTGTTCGTCCAGGACCTTGCCCGCCGCCGTGGCCAGCAGATCGCCCACCCACTCCCCCGCCAGCGGTTCCTGCGCCTGCACCTTGGGGTACGCGTCGCCGCCCTCCCGCTGGGGGGCGGCCTGGCGCAGGTGGACCAGTTCGGCGCCGCCGGGGCTGGGGCGGCGGCCGTCGAAGGCCTCGTCGAGGGCGCCCTCGCGGACCGCGAGCTGGTAGACGGCGAGCTGCGGATGGGTCGCCACGTCGGCGGCGGTGGGCGCCTGCTTGCCGGTCTTGAAGTCGACCACGTAGGCGCGGCCCTCGACGTCCTTCTCCACGCGGTCCATGGAGCCGCGGATGCGGACCTCGTACTCGCCCGCCTCCAGGGTCACGTCGAAGCCGTGCTCCGTGGCGACCGGCGTGCGGCCCGCGCGGTCCAGGGTGTGCCACCGCAGGAAGCGTTCCAGCGCGGCGCGCGCGTTCTGCTTCTCCTGGAGCGACTTCCAGGGCGCGTCGAAGGCGAGCGCGTCCCAGACCGAGTCCAGGCGTTCCATGAGGACGGCCAGGTCGGCGGGCGTACGGCCGGACGCCACCTCGTCGGCCAGGACGTGCACCACGTTGCCGAAGCCCTGGGCGGCCGTCGCGGGGGCGTCCGCCTTCACCTCGCGGCCCAGGAACCACTGGAGGGAGCAGGTGTTGGCGAGCTGGTCGAGGGCGCTGCCGGACAGGGCCAGCGGCAGGTCGCGGTCGCGCAGCGGGACCTCGGAGCGGGTCGGCTCGTACAGGCCCCACCAGCGGTGCGGGTGCGCCGCGGGGACCAGTGGCTGGCCCTCGTCGTCGGTGAGCGCGGCGAGCCGGCCCAGGCGTTCGGCGGCGGCCTCGCGCAGCGCGTCGGAGGCGGCCGGGTCGACCGTGGTGGCGCGCAGCTCGGCGACGAGCGCCGCGACGGCGAGCGGGCGGCGGGGCCGGCCCGTGGTGTCGCGGGGCTCGACGCCCAGCTCGGTGAGGAAGCGGGAGGGCTGGTCGCCGTCGTCGGCGGGCGCCTTGACGGCGGTCACCACGAGGCGGTCGCGGGCGCGGGTGGCCGCGACATAGAAGAGGCGTCGTTCCTCGGCGAGCAGCGCGCCCGGGGTGAGCGGTTCGGCCAGGCCGTCGCGCCCGATGCGGTCGGCTTCCAGGAGCGAGCCGCGGCGGCGCAGGTCGGGCCAGAGTCCTTCCTGCACTCCGGCGACCACGACGAGGCTCCACTCCAGGCCCTTGGAGCGGTGGGCGGTCATCACCCGTACCGCGTCCGGGCGTGCGGCCCCGCGCGTCAGGGTGTCGGCCGCTATGTCCTGCGCGTCGACCTCTTCCAGGAAGTTGAGCGCGCCCCGGCCACCGGTGCGTTCCTCGGCGCGGGCCGCCGTGTCGAACAGGGCGCAGATCGCGTCGAGGTCGCGGTCGGCCGCGCGGCCGCCGGCTCCGCCGCGCAGCGCCGACCGTTCGAGGCGCTGCGGCCAGGGCGTGCCGTTCCACAGCTCCCACAGCGCCTCGGCCGCGGTGCCGCCGCCCTCCAGGAGTTCGCGCGCCTTGCGCAGCAGCGTGGCCAGGCGCTGGGCCCCGCGCGCGTACGAGGGGTCGTGTGCGACGAGCCGTTCGGGTTCGGCGAGGGCTCGGGCGAGCAGCACGTCCGAGGGGGCCGGCACGCGGGTGCCCGCGGCCCGCTCCTCGTCGCGCAGGGCCCGGCCCAGGCGGCGCAGGTCGGCGGTGTCCATGCCGCCGAGCGGCGAGGTGAGCAGGGTGTGCGCGGTCTCGGTGTCCAGCCACGCGGGGAGCTCGGCGCCATCGTCCTCGGCCCGCTCCCGCGCCGGGTGGCGCCCGGGGTGGACGAGGCTGACGGGCGCGGATGCGGCGCCCTCCACGGTTGCCGCCGGCCCCGGCGCGGGAGCGGGCGCTGCGCCCTCCACGGTGGCCGCCGGCCCCGGCGCGGACGCGGCGCCCGCCACGGTGGCCGCCGGCCCCGGCGCGGACGCGGCGCCCGCCACGGTGGCCGCGGGTCCGGACTGTCCGGCCGTCCCCTTCAGGGCGGCGTGCGCCACCGCCCGCAGCGCCGTCAGGAGCGGCGCCACCGCGGGTTCGTCGCGCAGCGCGGTGTCGGCGCCCGAGGTGTCCACGGGGACGCCCGCGGTGGTCAGGGCACGGCGAAGCGCCGGGACGGCACGGGTGCTCGCGCGGACCAGGACCGCCATGTCCTGCCAGGGGACGCCCTCTTCGAGGTGGGCGCGGCGCAGCAGGTCGGCGATGTTGTCCAGCTCGGTCGAGGCCGTGGGGTAGGTGTGGGCCTCCACGCGCCCGCCCGTGCGGGTGGGCCGCAGGTCGCGGTGGGCGCGGACCTGCTCGGCCGGGAGCCGCGGCAGCGGCATGCGACGGGTCAGCAGCCGGGTCGCGTCCAGGAGTGCGGTGCCGGAACGGCGCGAGGTGGTGAGGACTTCGACGGGTGCCGGGCTCCCGTCGGTACGGGGGAAGGCGTCGGGGAAGTCGAGGATGCCGTTGATGTCGGCGCCGCGGAAGGTGTAGATCGACTGGTCGGGGTCGCCGAAGGCGACCAGGGTGCGCCCGCCGCCCGCGAGCGCCGTCAGAAGTCGTACCTGTGCGGGATCCGTGTCCTGGTACTCGTCGACGAACACCGCGTCGTAGGAGGGCAGCGCGGTGCGTTCGGCGAGCAGCACCGCGCGGTGCACCAGCTCCGCGTAGTCCAGGACGCCCTGGAGGTCGAGGACGTCCAGGTACTCGGCGAGGAAGGCGGCGGCCGCCTTCCAGTCCGGGCGGCCCGCCCGCTCGGCGAAGCGGGCCAGGGCGTCCGGTCCGAGGCCCAGTTCGCGGCTGCGGGCGAGCACCGCGCGCACCTCGTCGGCGAAGCCCCGGGTGGTCAGGCAGGCGCGCAGTTCGTCGGGCCAGCTCACGTGCGCGAGGCCGGCGCGCTGGAGGCCGATCTGTCCGGCCAGGAGGTCGCGTACGGCCACGTCCTGCTCGGGTCCCGACAGCAGGCGCAGCGGCTCACGGAACAGCTTGGCGTCCTGATGGGCGCGGACGAGGGCGTAGCAGTACGAGTGGAACGTGGTGGCCTGCGGGCTCTTCGCGGCGGCGCCGAGCCGCAGCGCCATGCGGTCGCGCAGTTCGACGGCGGCCTTGCGGCTGAAGGTGAGCACCAGGACGCGCTCGGGGTCGGCGCCCGCCGCGATTCTGGCCGCGACCGCCTCGACCAGGGTGGTGGTCTTGCCGGTGCCGGGCCCCGCGAGCACCAGAAGCGGCCCCGCGCGGTGGTCAACCACCCTGCGCTGGGGCGCGTCAAGGAGGGGGGGATCCACCGGGTCCGGCGGGGTACGCACCAGCCGGTACGCGCCGGGGGTCGCCCGGCGTACCTGCTGGTACGCCGTACGCCCGGTGGAAGAGAAGGAGCTCACGTGGATCGCCGGTCCTGGTGGGTGTGCTGGTGGTGAGGGTGGGGGTGAGGCCCGCGCGGTCGGCGCGGACCCTCGACGGTACGCCGAACCGTGTCCGCGACGCAGCGAGTCATCCGTACGGTCCTCAGGCCGCACCGGGCGACGCCGGATGGCCCAAGCTGTCAGGTATGAGCCGCCTCGCCGCCGAGCACGCCGGACGCGCCGCCGCCGGAGCCGTCCCAGCGCGCGCGCTTCATGTCGAGCCGCGGCAGATGGCCGTCGGCGGACCGGGCCGCTTCGCGCAGCGGCGTGCCCTCGTCCCGGTAGTGCCCGAGGGCGCGCAGTTCGTGTCCGGGCAACAGCGCGCCGTCCGAGCGGACCACGCGCCACCAGGGCACCGCTGCGCCGTAGAGCGACATGACCCGGCCGACCTGGCGCGGCCCGCCCTCGCCGAGCCATTCGGCGACGTCCCCGTACGTCATCACCCGGCCGGGCGGGATGTGCTCGGTGGCCTCCAGCACCCGTTCCGCGTACTCGGGAACCTCGGGCAGCGGCTCGCCCGCCCGGTCCCTGCGCTGCTCGCTCATCCGCTCCATCCTGCCGTACGCCACCGACAGTCGCGTCGAGTCGGGTCATATCCGGGCGGAGCCGGTGCGCGGAGTGACGAAGGGGCGCAACTCACACAGCGCACGCCGGGGCAATGCACCCTGATGCCCCTCCGGGATCTCTGGACATGCCACCATCATGCGGGCGGTGAGCGGTGATACGAGACAGAGACAAGACGGACGAGTCGGCGAAGGAGCGGGGCGTGCAGCCACCCGAAGCGGCGGCGAGCGGCAGCCCTGAAGCCGGGCGGCAGGCCGCCGCATCCCAGGACCCGGCGCGTCCGGCCGAGGACGGACCGTCCGGCGGCACAACCGGACCCGAAGGCTCCAAGGATTCCGGTGCGGCCGCAGGACCCGAACGCTCCGAGAACCCCCGCGGCACCGCAGGCCCCGAAGACCCCGAGGACCCCCACCCCGCCGCAGGGCCCAAAGGCTCCGAAGGCCAGGAACGCCCCGAGGGTTCGCGCGGTGCGCGGTCCGGTGACGACGCCGGGATGTGCGAGGACTCGGGGTCCATCGAGCGCGTCTCCGTGGACGAACCGCTGCTGCCCGCACGCGTGCACCGTCCATCGGACCTGCTCCGGCTGCTCACCGGCATGCTGGCGATCGCCGTCGTCCTGGCCGTCGCGGCGTTCGCGCACGGCACCACGTCGGGCCTTGAGGACGACATCACCAAGGGCACCACCGGCACACCCGACGTCCTGATCCGCCTCGCCGGGCTCACCTCCAGCATCGCCGTCCTCGTGCTGCCCGTCGCCTTCGCCATCGAGCGGCTGATCAAACGGGACGGGCTGCGGATCGCGGACGGGGTGCTCGCCGCGGTGCTCGCGCACGGCGTGGCGCTCGCGACCGACCTGTGGGTGTCCAAGTCGGCGCCCGGCTCGATCACCGAGGCACTGACCCGGCAGTCCGCGTCGGGCGCCCTCACCGACCCCGTGCACGGCTATCTCGCCCCGGTCATCGCCTATATGACGGCCGTCGGAATGGCCCGCAGACCCCGCTGGCGGGTGGCCCTGTGGGCGGTGCTGCTGCTCAACTCCTTCGCGGTGCTCGTCGGCGGGCAGACCACCCCGTTCTCGATCGTCGTGACGATCCTGATCGGCTGGACCGTCGCGTACGGCACGCTCTACGCGGTCGGCTCGCCCAATGTGCGCCCCACCGGGCAGACCCTGCTCGCGGGGCTTCGCCACGTCGGGTTCAACCCGGTGACCGCGCTGCGCTCCGAGGACGTGCCGGACTCGCTGGAGCAGGGCGAACGGGGCCGGCGCTATCTGGTCACCCTGGAGGACGGCCCGCCCCTGGATGTCACCGTCGTCGACCGTGAGCAGCAGGCGCAGGGCTTCTTCTACCGGGTGTGGCGCCGTCTGACGCTGCGCTCCATCACCACGCGCCGCTCGATCCAGTCGCTCAGACAGGCCCTTGAGCAGGAAGCGCTGCTCGCGTACGCGGCGATCGCGGCCGGGGCGAACGCGCCCAAGCTGATCGCCACCTCCGAGCTCGGCCCGGACGCCGTGATGCTGGTGTACGAGCACACCGGTGGCCGTTCCCTCGACTCCCTGGAGGACAAGGAGATCACCGACGACCTGATGCGCGAGACGTGGCGCCAGGTCGAAGCGCTTCAGTCGCGGCGGATCGCCCACCGCAGGCTGGCCGGCGACGCGATCCTGGTGGATCGTTCCGGCAGGGTGATCGTGACCGATCTGCGCGGCGGCGAGATCGCGGCGGGCGACATCGTGCTCAGGATGGACGTGGCCCAGCTGCTGACCACCTTCGGGCTGCGGGTCGGCGCCGAGCGCGCCGTCGCCTCGGCCCTGGACGTGCTCGGGCCCGACGCGGTCGCCGACAGCCTCCCGCTGCTCCAGCCCATCGCGCTGAGCCGTTCCACCCGCGCGACGCTGCGCAGGCTCGGCCGTGAGCAGGCGCAGCGCGAACGCGAGGCGGTCCTTGAGGCGTCGGACGCGGCGCGGGAGGCCAAGGCCGCGGAGGCGGCCGCCGCCAAGGAGGCCGCCGCGCACCCCGAGGCGCTGGCCGCGACGGACGACCGCAAGGCCGTGAAGGCCGAGAAGAAGGCCGAGAAGCTGGCCATCGACGAGGCCCTTGAGGAGGCGCACGAGGACGATCTGCTCACCCAGATCCGCCGCCAGGTGCTGCTGATCCGCCCACAGGCCCCGGTGGAGCCGGTGCGTCTTGAGCGCATCAAGATGAAGACGCTGATCAGCTTTGTGGCGGGCGCCTTCGCCGCGTACTTCCTGCTGGTGCAGCTCACCAACATCAAGTTCGGCGATCTCGTGGCGAACGCCCAGTGGGGCTGGGTCGCGGCGGCGGCGCTCTTCTCGGCGCTGTCCTACCCGGCCGCCGCGGCCAGCCTGCTCGGCTTCGTGCCGGAGCGGGTGCCGTTCTGGCGGGCGGTGGTCGCGCAGGTCGCCGGCTCGTTCGTGAAGCTGGTGGCGCCGGCCGCGGTCGGCGGTGTCGCCCTCAACACCCGGTTCCTCCAGCGCGCGGGGGTGCGGCCGGGGCTCGCGGTGGCGAGCGTGGGCGCGTCGCAGCTGTTCGGGCTCGCCTCGCACATCTCGCTGCTGCTGATCTTCGGCTATGTGACCGGGACCGAGCAGACCTCGGAGCTGTCGCCGTCCCGGACGGTGATCGCGGGGCTGCTCACGGCGGCCGTGCTGATCCTGGTGGTCACCGCGGTGCCGTTCCTGCGGAAGTTCGTGGTCAGCCGGGTCCGCTCACTGTTCGCGGGCGTGGTGCCGCGCATGCTGGACGTGCTTCAGCGGCCGCAGAAGCTGGTCACCGGGATCGGCGGCATGCTGCTGCTGACCGGCGTGTTCGTGATGTGCCTCGACGCCTCGATCCGCGCGTTCGGCACGGGCAGCGAGCACACCCTGAGCTATGCCAGCGTGGCCGTGGTCTTCCTGACCGCCAACGCGCTCGGGTCCGCGGCTCCGACGCCGGGCGGTGTGGGCGCCGTCGAACTGGCGCTGTCCACGGCGCTGACGATCGCCGGCATGACCGCCGAGACCGCGACGTCCGCCGTACTGCTGTACCGGCTCCTGACGTTCTGGCTCCCGGTCCTGCCGGGGTGGCTGTGCTTCAACTACCTGACCAGGAAGGGTCAGTTGTAGTCGGATACGCCTGCTGCCGGGGCGGGCCGGCGGCGAAGCAGCACCACCCGCATGGGCCGCCCCGCTCGCGCGCCCCCCGTGCCCGCGCCGCAGGATGGGGGGATGGAACACCACCGTGCCCCACGCAAGCGGACCCGGGCCACCGCGCTCGGCGCCGTCGCCCTGCTGCTCGCCGCCGTCGGCTGTTCGGGCGGGGACAAGGACGACAACGGGATCAGCTCCGGCACCGCCGACCCGGCCAGGCTCGGCACGCAGAAGCTGAGCTGGAAGGCGTGCCAGGCACCCACCGCGGCCGAGGGCACGGGCGCGGCTCCCTCGGCGCCGCCCGGCGGCGGCCAGTGGAAGTGCGCCACCATGAAGGTGCCGCTGGACTACGCCGACCCCAAGGCCGGCACCCTCGATCTGGCCCTCATCCGCGCCGAGGCCACCGACAAGAACCAGCGCATCGGCTCGCTCGTCTTCAACTTCGGCGGCCCCGGCGGCTCGGGCGTGACCACCCTGCCCGCCGCGGCGACCGACTACAAAGCGCTGCGCGGCCGCTACGACCTGGTCAGCTTCGACCCGCGCGGGGTCGGCGCCAGCGCCCCGGTGCGCTGCGAGAACGACTCCCAGCTCGACACCTACTTCGCGCAGGACGCCACCCCTGCCACCCTGGCGCAGGAGAGGACGTACCTCGACGGCCTCAAGTCGTTCGCCACCGCCTGCCAGGACAACTCCGGCAAGGTGCTCCCGCACGTCGGCACCACCAGCGCGGCCCGCGACATGGATCTGCTGCGCCAGGTGCTCGGCGACCGGAAGCTGAACTACATGGGGATCTCGTACGGGACCGAGCTCGGCGGCGTCTACGCCCACCTGTTCCCCAAGAACGTCGGACGGGCCGTCTTCGACGGGGTCGTCGATCCCACCAGCGACGTCGAGCAGGGCGCGCTCGGCCAGGCCAAGGGCTTCCAGCTGGCCCTCGACAACTTCGCGCAGGACTGCGTGAACCGCGGCGACAAGTGCCTGCTGCGGGGCGCGAACGTGAAGGAGGTCGAGGACGTCATCGTCAAGCTGCTCGCCCAGCTCGGCGCGAAGCCCATCCCGGCCGGCAACAGCGGTCGCCAACTCACCCGGACCCAGGCCACCAACGGCATCGCGCAGGCCCTGTACTCCAAGGAGTACTGGCAGCTGCTCGAACAGGGCGTCGACGACGCGGAGGGCGGCGACGGCGCCCTGCTCCTCGTCCTGTCGGACGCCATGAACGGGCGCGCCAAGGACGGCACGTACAGCAACATCCAGGCGGCCAACGCGGCCGTCAACTGCGCCGACTTCAAGCAGCGTTACTCGGTGGAGCAGGCCAAGGCCAAGCTGCCCGAGTTCCGCAAGGCCTCGCCCGTGTTCGGCGACTTCATGGCCTGGGGGCTGCTCGGCTGCTCCCAGTGGCCGGTGGCCGGGCAGTGGACCACACCCGACGTGAGCGCGCCGGGCGCCGCCCCGATCGTGGTCGTGGGCAACACCGGCGATCCGGCTACGCCCTACGAGGGCGCCAAGAACATGGTGGACAAGCTGGGCCCGGGGGTCGGCGTGGAGCTCACCTACAAGGGGCAGGGCCACGGCGCGTACGACAGCGGCGACAAGTGTGTTCAGGGCGCGGTGAACGCGTATCTCCTGGAGGGGAAGGTGCCCTCGGCGGGGACGGTTTGCGAGTGACCCGGCGCGGCCGCTTACGACCGCGGTCGAGTTCGTTCGACCGCGGGCCGTTGTGGGCTGGTCGCACCGTTCCCCGCGCCCCTTGGGTCGTGCGGGCCGACCCGAACTGCTCGTGCGGGTCGGCCCCTTTGGCCGGTGGCGGCGCGGGGAACTGCGCGGACGGCCCCACCGGCCCACGGTCGAAAGACCGGGCGTCTAGTAGATCGGCTTCTCGGGTTCGATCTGGTTGACCCAGCCGATCACGCCGCCGCCCACGTGCACCGCGTCCGAGAAGCCCGCGGACTTGAGGACCGCGAGGACCTCGGCCGAGCGGACGCCCGTCTTGCAGTGCAGGACGATGCGCTTGTCCTGGGGCATCGACTCCAGCGCCGTGCCCATCAGGAACTCGTTCTTCGGGATCAGCTTGGCGCCCGGGATCGAGACGATCTCGTACTCGTTCGGCTCACGGACGTCGATGATCTCGATCTTCTCGTCCGCGTCGATCCACTCCTTGAGCTGCTTGGGAGTGATCGTCGAGCCGAGGGCCGCCTCCTGGGCCTCCTCGGACACGACGCCGCAGAAGGCCTCGTAGTCGATGAGCTCGGTGACGGTCGGGTTCTCACCGCACACCGCGCAGTCGGGGTCCTTGCGGACCTTGACCTGGCGGTACTGCATCTCCAGGGCGTCGTAGATCATCAGGCGGCCGACCAGCGGCTCGCCGATGCCCGCGAGGAGCTTGATGGCCTCGTTGACCTGGATGGAGCCGATGGACGCGCACAGCACGCCGAGCACGCCGCCCTCGGCGCAGCTCGGGACCATGCCCGGCGGCGGGGGCTCGGGGTAGAGGCAGCGGTAGCACGGGCCGTGCTCGGACCAGAACACCGACGCCTGGCCGTCGAAGCGGTAGATCGAGCCCCACACGTACGGCTTGTTGAGCAGCACGCAGGCGTCGTTGACCAGGTAGCGGGTCGCGAAGTTGTCCGTGCCGTCGACGATCAGGTCGTACTGGCTGAAGATGTCCATCACGTTCTCGGCTTCGAGCCGTTCTTCGTGCAGGACCACGTTCACATACGGGTTGATGCCGAGCACGGAGTCACGTGCGGACTCCGCCTTGGAGCGGCCGATGTCGGCCTGGCTGTGGATGATCTGGCGCTGGAGGTTCGACTCGTCGACCTCGTCGAACTCCACGATGCCGAGCGTGCCGACACCGGCGGCGGCCAGGTACATCAGGGCCGGAGAGCCGAGACCGCCGGCGCCCACGGCGAGCACCTTGGCGTTCTTCAGCCGCTTCTGCCCGTCCATCCCGACGTCCGGGATGATCAGGTGGCGCGAATACCTGCGGACCTCGTCTACGGTGAGCTCAGCTGCTGGCTCGACCAGGGGTGGCAGCGACACGAGAACCTCAATTACCAGTCGGTCGGTATGTCAGTACGGTTGTTCTTGTCCGTAACACTGCCACGCCCCTTCTCATTCCGAGATAGCAGGTCCGATCCGCGAGACAATTTCGTCCCAGTAGCCGGGCAGCGTCTCGAACGGGTCGACAGTCCCCGTTCCGCGAGGGGCCCGATCGGCGCGGTCCGTGAAGAAGATCGTGCCCGCGCCCTGCCAGCGGGCGATCCGCAGCGCCTCCTCCAGATGGGTCCTCGGCACCCCGTGCACCAGGTGGCAGAAGCGCTCCGGCGGGTGGTCGGCGGTCCATTCGGCCACCTGTGACCAGCGGTAGTCACGCCATGGACCGGCGTAGGTGATCAGCTGGTCGGCCGTCTCGGCGTAGCCGGGGCAGGGGTGCGTGCCGTGCCCGAACACGAGGTGGGCGTCGTCCCGCAGGGAGCGCAGCGCATCGGCGGTGTACCGCATTCCGGGAAGCTCGTCCCGCCCTGTGGGACAGCGGTCCAGGAGGAAGCCGGCGACGCGGTACCAGTCGAGGTAGCGGTGTGCTTCGGAGATCTGCTCCGCGAGGGCGCGCGTGCCGTATGCCGTGTCGAGGTGGCCGAGCACCCGGATCCCGGCGTTGCGGAGTTTGCCGGCCGCTTCGAGGCAGTGCGGGTCGGGGCGGCTGCCGGGCCCGCCCGGGGCTCCGCCGGACACATTGAGCACCGCCCAGTGCAACGGCGTTCCCGGGCGCGTGAGTTCGGCCCATTCGACGGGGGCGACGAGCGGATGGGCGTACCCGGGGATCCCGAGGCCGAGCCGGTCGGCGCCGGTCGCCGCGCGCTGTCGTGCGGTCCGGGTCAGATGCGGCATGCCGCCTCCATCCAGATGTCGGCGAGCGATTCCTCCAGGTTGATCCGGGGCCGCCAGCCGAGCCGGTCGCGGGCGGTGCGCACATCGGCCTGCTGCCAGCTGCCGCAGCCGTCGGGGTACGGGGAGGGCGCGGCGAGGTGGTCGAGCCCGGCGTCGCCGGAGCGCGGTGAGCCGATGAGGCCTGCTCGCATGGACGGCGGCCCGTCCAGTTCGTGCAGGGCGCCCCCATAGCCGGCGACCCGGGCCAGGACCGCCGCCGCGTCGCGGAGCTTCACCGAGCGTCCGGTGCCGATGTTGACCACGCCCTGGGCGGCCGAGAGCGAGGCGGCGTGTACGGCCCGTGCCACATCGCGTACGTCGACGAAGTCCCGCTGCACTCCGAGCCCTCCGAGCTTCAGCTCTCCGTCGCCGGACTGCATGGCGCGGCGCATCGCCTCGGCGAGTCGGCCGAGCGGGGAGCCGGCCGGGGTGCCGGGCCCGACGGGCGAGAAGACGCGCAGCACGATCGCGTCGAGCCCTGAGCCGAGGACGAGTTCGGTCGCGGCGAGCTTGGAGACGCCGTACGGTCCCCCGGGGCGCGGCACCGCGTCCTCTGCGGTGGACGAGCCGGGCTGCGAGGGCCCGTACTCGGAGGCGCAGCCGATCTGCACCAGGCGGGCTCCGCAGCCGCTGCGGCGCAGGGCCTCGCAGACGGTGGCGACGGCGACGGTGTTGTGCCGGGTCAGTTCGCGGGCGCCGCCACGGATGGCCCCGGCGCAGTTGACGACGACTCCCGGGTGCACGGCGTCGAGGAAGCGGGTGAGGGCTCCCGGGCTGCCGGTGGCGAGGTCGAACCGTACGTCGGCGTCGTCGCCGCGCCCGAGGGCGGTGAGCTGGACGGCGGGGTCGGCGAGCAGGCGGTCGGCGACGAACCGGCCGAGGTATCCGTTGGCTCCGAGCAGCAGCACCCTCATCGCACGGTCCTTCCGTGCGGGCGGCGGGAGGCCGATGGCAGGGCGGTCATGTGTCGTTCTCCTTCAATGGCGTGCCGCCTGCTCCGTGATGTGGTCAGGCGGGTTCGGCGCTTCGGTGGAGTGGGCGCGTCGGTCATCGGGCGCCTCACTGGTCACAGTGGGCCGAGGCGCGGGCGAGGACCGCGGCGGCTCGGGCGAGCAGGGCGAGGGCGGCGGCGCCGCACACGGCGGCGGGCAGTACGCCTGCGCCCCAGTTCTGGACGGCGGTCGCGACGGGCCGGCCGATGAGGGTCAGACCGGGCAGGCGCCCGGTGAACACGCTGCACAGCGCGAGCAGTTCGGCGCCCGCGGCGGCCGCGAGGACCTTGGCCGCGGCGCGCGCGAATCCGTGTGCGGCGAGCAGCCGGGCGAGCCACAGCAGCATCCCGAGCGCGGCGGCTCCCGCGAACGGCCCTGCGCCGTAAGCGAGTTGACCGATCAGCAGGCATCCGCCGAGGCCGAGGGCGAACAGTGCCGCGGTCCCCAGGAGCAGCGGTCGTGAGCGTCCGGTGAACTCCGCGAGGCCCCGACTGGTCGCGAGCTTGCGGCGGGCCTGTACGGAGAAGAGATGGGCACACCACAGGGCGGGGACGACGGCGAACGCGAGGCCGGTGGCCGCCGCGGGGTCGAGCGGCCAGCCCCCGTCGGGGCCGCCGTGTACGGCGTCGGTGAGCAGCCCGTCACCGCCGACCGCGTACGCCGGCAGCCAGCCGGCGCAGAGGCGGACGGCCAGTCCCGCGCGCGGCCCCGCGCGCAGCGGGCCGCGTCGCAGGGCCAGGGTGAGGGCCGCCACGAAGGCCGCCGCACCCAGGGCGCCCACGGCAGGCCGGACCCCGCCGGCCGCGAGCCGGACGCCCGCCACGGTGAGGACGGCGACGGCGCCCGGCAGCAGCGCCCACAGCGCCCATCCGGCGGGCGAGGGCGTCAACTCCTGTGCGGCGGGGGCGGTTTCGGCGCCGCGTGGTACGCGGGCGTAGAGCTCTTCGGCGAGCGAGAAGACGTCGCGGTGCCTGAAGCGCGCGGCGGTGCGGTCGGTGACGCCGTGCGCTTCGAGTCCCGCCGCGATCTCCAGCGGGTCGACGGCCCGCTCGCAGAGTTCACGGTGGCGGTGCATGAGCGCCTTGACGGGGTCGGCGGGGCCCCGCCGGGCGGCACCGCGTCCCGTGCCGTTCTGGGCGGTGGCGGGGGCGGGGGTGGAGTCGGGGTCGGCGTCGGCGGCGGCGCGTCCGGTGACGTTCTCGGCGGAGGCGGAGGCGGGGTCGGCGGCTGTGCCGCGTCCGGTGTCGTTCTGGGCGGAGGCGACGGCGGAGGTGGGAGCGTCCTTCGGGCGGGCGTCCCGGGGGGCGCCGTCGGCCGGAGCGGCGGGGATGTCACGCACGCGCCTCTCCCTCCGCCACGACCTCTTCGGCTCCTGCGACGCCTGCGGCTGCTGCGGCCGCTGCGGCTCCTTCGGCTACCTCGGCTCCTTCGACCGCATCGCCGTCGAGGCGTTCCTGCGTCAGGAGGGCGGCCCGGCCGCCCGCCCGGCCGGGGCCCGGGCCGAGCGGGGCGGCCGGGCCGCGGGCCGCGGTCGGTGCCGCCCAGCGTCCGGGCACATGGGCCTCGGCGGGGTGGGCGAAGGGCTGCGGGGCGGCCGTCTCGTCGGCGCTTTCGCGGTGCACCGGGTTGTGCGACATGAGCTCCAGGTACATGCCGCGAAATGCCGCGAGGTTCTGCTCGACGGTGAACAGTTCGAGCGCGCGGGCCCGGGCGGCCGCGCCCAGGCGCGCGCGCCGTTCGGGGTCGCGCAGCAGCGCGAGGCAGGCGTCGGCGAGCGCGCGGGGGTTGCGCGGGGGCACCACGAGGCCCGTGCCGCCGATGACCTCGACGACCGCGCCGGTGTCGGTGGAGACGGTGGCCCGGCCGCAGAACATCGCCTCGACGAGGCTGATCGGGAAGCCCTCGACGACGCTCGACAGGACGACGACGCTTCCGGTGGCGTACGCGTCGGCGAGTTCGGGCGCCTCGGGGCCGCCGATCTCCTCGAACGAGACGGGGTTGTCGCCGACCGCGTGGGCGCCCGTTGCCTCGTCCGGGAAGAGCTGGGCGGCCAGCGCGCGGCAGTGGGCGAGGTAGCCGGCGGCCCCGGGGTCCTGGGCGGGCGCCGCGAACAGCCGCAGCCGGGCCGCCGGTTCGGCCTTGCGGACCCCGGCGAAGGCGTGCAGCAGGGCGATGAGGTCCTTGGCCGGCTCGATCCGCCCCACCCACACCAGGGTGTGCGGGTCCCCGTCGTACGCGCCCTCGCCCACCGCGTGGAACCGGTCGGCCGGCATGCCGGGATAGACGGTGCGCAGCTTGGCGCGGTCGGCGCCGCAGCGCTCCTGCCAGCGCCGGGCATGGGTGTTGCCGGGGGTGATGAGGTCGGCCCGCGCGTAGACCTCGGCGGCGAGACGGAGCTGGAAGCCGGCCTGCAACGCCCGTACGGGAGCGGCGAGTTGGGCGTTGGCGAGGTACTGGGCGCGCAGCTGGACGCCGTACTCGGTGACCAGGAGCGGGACCCCGCAGAAGCGTTTGGCCAGGAGCCCGGGCAAAGCCGCCCGGCCGCCGGACGTGGCATGGCCGAGATCGACCGAGCCGAGGGCGTCGTCGCCGTACCAGTCGAGTGAGAGCGGGCGCAGGGCGCGTTCGAGGAGGCCCGCGAAGGCGAGGTGGTCGGGTACGCGGGCGGCCCGTACGGCACGGTTCGCGCCCGGCGCGCGGCAGGCGGCCTCCAGGATGCGGACGGCCGCCTCCGAGCGCAGCGCACCGCCGAGCCCGCCGTGGTCCCGGGCGAGGGCGGCGAGTCCGTAGAGCCCGTCGGCGAAGCCCTCGCCGCCCGGCTCCCCCGGGGCCGCCGGGCGCTGGGCGCAGATCGCCGTGGCCAGCAGCGCGAAGTGCGCGGCGAACTCCCGGCGTTCACGCCGTCCGTAGCCCCGCGCCTCGGCGCGCCCCCGGCCGGTGCGGCGCTCTTCGGCCGGGGCCCGGAGCGGGGCGGTGCGCACCTGGCGCACCTGGGGCGGCAGCGGGACAAGGCCCCGTTCCTCCTGGCCGGCGCTCCGGCTCAGCGCGTATATGTCGAACTCGTGCCGCGCGAGCCCGCGCACGAGCCGGTCGCACCACAGCCTCGACTCGCCGGTCGTGTACGGATAACCGCCATCCGTGAGCAGTCCGATCCGCATGTGCGCACCCCCGATCTCCCTTGTGGGCGGCCACCGTTGGCAACGGCGACTCGCAGCGGGGACGAACGTATGCGGATATGCCGATGACGCGACGGACGGTTGTCCATCGCGCCACCAGAAGGGGTGAATGCACGTAACTTTCCCGACCCGGTGGCGTTCGGTGGCGCTACGGGGCGATGTGCTCACGGATGGTCACGTCGGGGCCGCTTCTCGCGGGCGCCGCGGGGAGGAGGGGCCCCTCCGCGCGCCCCCGCGCGCCACCGGCCGCCCGCTGCGCACGCTCCCCGTCAGCCTTCGGGGTACACCCACGGGTTGGCCAGGCACTTGATGCCGTTCAGGTCCAGGGTCTTGGTCTGCTGCTGCATCACCGGGGCGAGCGTGCCGGCCGTGCGGCAGCTCTCGTGGTCGTGCCCGAGCCGGTGGCCGACCTCGTGGTTGATGAGCATCTGCCGGTACGCGTGGATCGCCGCGTCGCCGAAGGTCACCGAGCCCCGCGCCCACCGGTAGGCGTTGATCATCACCCGGTTGGTGGCGGCGGAGTCGCAGGAGACGTTGTCCTCCAGGGTGTCGAGCCCCGACTTGGCGCACCAGGTGCCGGTGGTCCCCGGGCTCGCCAGCGTGATCACGAAGTCCGGCTTGTCCGTGGAGACCCGGGCGAACGTCATCTTCCCCGCGTGCGACCAGCTGCGGTCGTCGTTGAGGGTCTTCTGGACGGCCTCGGCGAAGAGCGCGCCGTCCAGGCCGAGCCCCTGCTCCACGTCGACCCGGTAGTGGTAGACGTGCCCCTTGCCGGGCGCCGCGTCGGACCCTGGCACGGGCTCGAAGCGTCCCGACGCGGTGAGCTTGGGGTCGAGCGGGAACAGCTGGGCCATCTTCTGGTCGTACGTCGCGACCGCCGGCGCCACTTGGGGGGTGGAGCGCCCGCCGCCCCGCGAGGCGGAACCGTCGTCGTCCCGCGCCTTGTCGCTCGCGGACTGGTGGGCGACGTCGTGCTTGCCGCCGTCGGACGTGACCTGTCCTGCGACGACGACCGCGAGCACGGTGGTAACCGCGGCGGCCGCGATCCCGGTGTACGTCCGCCCCTTGGACACCTTGCCGGCCCCGCCCGCGGTGCCGGAGCCCTTGGCGTCCTCGCTCCGGGCGCCGGGCACAAGCGTGTCGGGCCCGTCCGGGGGGCCGTCCTTCGGGAGCGGCGCCGGCGCGGGGACTTGGACGGTGCGGCGCGGGCCGGAGCCGGCGGCCCCGGGCCCGTCGAAGGCGTCGGTGTAGGAGCGGCGCGGCCCCGGGATGCGGGCCGCCCCGCCGACGGGGCGCTGCTGCACCGGGTAGGGCCTGCCGTGCCGGTCGGGCGCCCCGCCCGCGCGCTCGCCCTCGCGGTGCTGGGGGTGTCCGCCGCGTACCTGCGCGGTGCCGAAGGCGGGGGTGCCCGGCCCGTGGTGCTGGGCGGGCCCTTCGCCGGGGACGTCGCGCCTGCGCCGTCCGCCTCCGGAAGGCCCGGCCTGCTCCTGCTGCCCGGTGCCCGGCGCCCCGGGTGCTTCGGGTATCGGCTCCGCGCCGCCGGAGCCCTTGGGTCGGCTGTGTCGTCCCACGCCCCGGATCAGCTCCTGTTGTCTCGGTCGTCGCCGCGGCGTCCGCCGCCGCTGTTCTCTTCGATCAGTTCCCGCACGGCCTGGGCGACCGTCTCGGGGTACTCCATCATCGCCACGTGCCCGCCGTCGGGCAGCGTGAGGAGGCGCGAGTCGCGGAAGGCGGCCGCCGCCCGGCGGGCCATCCGGAACGAGACGAGCTGGTCGCGCGCCCCGTACACCAGCAGCGTCGGCGCGAGCACCCGCTCCGCCTGCCGCCACAGACCGTGCTGGCCGCCCAGGGTGTAGGCGTCTACGATGCCACGGGCCGTGCGGGCCATCGCATCCCAGAAGTACGGCAGTTGGAGACGTCGCTCCATCTCGTGGACGGCGGCCTCGAAGCCCTCCGGGCTCACCCGGGCCGGGTCGCCGTAACAGAGCGCCATCACTCCCCTGGTACGGTCCTCCGCGCTCCAGCCCCTGGTCAGCCGGGCGAACAGGGAGGCCACGCCGGGCAGCGCGTCCAGCGCGGTCGGCCAGGCGTTGCGCTGGACGCGGATCTCCGGCAGCGCGGGCGAGATGAGTGTCAGGGTGCGCACCAGGTCGGGGCGTACGGCCGCGACGCGGGTCGACACGGCGCCGCCGAGGGAGTTGCCGACGAGGTGGACCGGGCCGCGCCCGGAGGCGTCGAGCAGACGGATCACGGCGCGGGCGTGCCCGGTGAGCGAGTAGTTGCCGTCGTCCGGCGGCGGGGAGTCCCCGAATCCGGGCAGATCGAGCGCCTCGCCGTCGAGCCGGTCCGCGAGCAGCGCCATCAGCGCCGACCAGTTCTGCGAGGAGCCGCCGAGCCCGTGGACGTACAGCGCGGGTTCGAGGCCGGGTGCGGCGCCGGGCCGGGACCGCACGTGCAGGGTGAGGCCCGGCAGGCTCACACAACGCATCTCCTCGCCCTCGGCCACCCGGACCGCGCTCACCCGTGGCGCCAGGGCGGCAGCGGCGGGGGTTTCCGGCAGCTCGGTCGAAGACATGCGGGCAATGTTACGAGACGATCACACCGTGGTTCATGTGTTCGCCGTCACAGGCCGTATAGCGACTTGCCCGGGGAACTCCTAGGCTCGTAAGGAAGCCCCCGAAGCACTCGAAGTGGACGAAAAGGGAGCAGTCATGCCGGTCGATCCCAGCGATCCGGAAACCTTCCAAGAAGAAGACGAGACCTCCACCGAGCTGCCCGAGGAGACCCCCGAGGCGGACGCGGCCGAGCAGCACAGGGATGTACGGCCGAGCCGCGACGACCCGCTGACCCGCGTCGACCCGGGTGCCGCCAACGAGGCGGACGCCGCCGAACAGGCACGCGTGGTCGCGCTCGACGAGGACGACTACCGGTGATGTGGGCGGGTTCCTGCCCATACCTCCGGCTACCCAGCGCGTCCGGTCCGTGAAATTCTGCGTTCGCACCGCGCACAGCCGGGTTACCCAAAAGTACGATGGCGGCGCGTGCATCGCGCACGAGAACAACTTTGGGAGGCGGCGTGACAGCCATCGAGCAGACCGAGGCGGCGCGCCCGCGAGGCACGCGTCTGCCGCGCCGGGCCCGCCGCAATCAGCTCCTGGGCGCGGCCCAGGAAGTCTTCGTCGCGCAGGGTTACCACGCGGCCGCCATGGACGACATCGCGGAGCGCGCGGGCGTCTCCAAGCCGGTGCTCTACCAGCACTTCCCCGGCAAGCTCGACCTGTACCTGGCCCTCCTCGACCAGCACTGCGAGTCACTGCTCCACGCGGTCCGCACCGCGCTGGCGTCGACCTCGGACAACAAGCTCCGCGTCGCCGCGACGATGGACGCCTACTTCGCGTACGTCGAGGACGAGGGCGGCGCGTTCCGTCTGGTCTTCGAGTCGGACCTGACCAACGAGCCCGCCGTGCGCGAGCGCGTGGACCGGGTCAGCCTCCAGTGCGCGGAAGCCATCTCCGACGTCATCGCCGAGGACACCGGCCTGTCCAAGGACGAGTCGATGCTGCTCGCCGTCGGCCTGGGCGGAGTGTCCCAGGTGGTGGCCCGCTACTGGCTCTCCAGCGAGTCGACCATCCCCCGCGACAAGGCGGTCACGCTGCTCACCTCGCTGGCCTGGCGCGGCATCGCGGGCTTCCCGCTGCACGGCACCGAGGGGCACTGAAACGCCCCTCGCGCGCTCATTCCTGGATTCTGTTCGCTCCTGGCGTTCAGCGGCGGGCCGTTCCAGGTCCCCTCTCCGGGCTAATGTGTGCAGCGTACGGCGCGGCTGACCGCGCACCGCACGAGGTCGGAGGGACATAGCCGTGGAGGTCAAGATCGGCGTGCAGCACGCACCCCGGGAGATCGTTCTGGAGAGCGGGCAGTCCGCCGAAGAGGTCGAGAGCGCGGTTGCCGACGCCCTCGCCGGCAAGGCGCAGCTGCTCAGCCTCACGGACGACAAGGGTCGCAAGGTCCTGGTACCGGCCGACAAGATCGCATACGTGGAAATCGGCGAACCGGCGGTCCGCCGCGTGGGCTTCGGCGCGCTGTAGTACACCGGACACCACACAAGGGGTGCCACCCGTTCGCACGGGTGGCACCCCTTGTGCATGCCCGCGGCGCGTTCCCCCGGGGGTCCCTTGGCGTATTGCTTCCTCCCAGTGAGGGGAGGGTTGCGTTCCGCGAGCCTCGGGTAGGACGGCTGTGACCGGTTCCGCCCTGGCCACCCTGGGAGGCGACGTACATGCTTCTGGAAGCCCTCGGCTCCGTACTGCTGGGATTCGCGCTCGCGTGGGCCGCCGCCGCCCGGCTGCCCCACCGGCTGCCCGACCGCCGCCTCGTGCTGGCCGCGGGCCCGCTCGCCGCCCTCTTCGGCGCCTTCCTGACCCACTCGGCGATCGGCCCCGGCCACGGCGTGACCACCGTGCTCGGCGCCGTGTTCGTCGCGGCCGTCCTGCTCTCGCTGCTGCTGCGCCCCACGCGCCGCCTGCGCCGGTCGGCGGCGTAGGCGGCATCGGTGAACCGGCGGAGCCGGATGGACTGACGGATCGTCACCACCCGGGCGCCGAGCGCCGGTGATTACGCGGCGAGCCCCAGAGCCGCCATCCGCTTGGTGTGGGCCTTGGTGATCCGGGTGAACATCTCGCCCACCGCAGCGAGATCGAAGCCCGCGGCCACGCCGTCCACCCCGCCGACCAGCATCGTGGAGAGCGCGTCGCGCTCGGCGACCACCCGCTGGGCCTGCGACAGCGCCTCCCCCATCAGCCGGCGCGCCCACAGCGCGAGCCGCCCGCCGACCCGCGGGTCCGCGTCGATCGCCGCGCGCACCTTCTCCACGGCGAAGTTGCCGTGCCCGGTGTCGTCGAGGACGGCGAGCACCAGGGAGCGGGTGTCGGAGTCCAGGTGGCTGGCGACCTCGCGGTAGAAGTCGCTCGCGATCGAGTCGCCCACGTACGCCTTGACCAGGCCCTCCAGCCAGTCCGATGGCGCGGTCTGGTGATGGAAGTCATCCAGGGCCTTGGCGAACGGCTCCATGGCGGCCGTCGGCTCGGCGTCGATCTGCGCGAGCCGGTCCCGCAACCGCTCGAAGTGCAGGAACTCCGAGGAGGCCATCTTCGCCAGCTCGGCCTTGTCCGCGAGGGACGGCGCCAGCTTCGCGTCGTCGGCAAGCCGCTCGAAGGCCGCGAGCTCGCCGTAGGCGAGGGCGCCGAGGAGGTCCACCACCGCCGCGCGGTACTGCGGAACCGCGGAGGCCGCCTCCCAGTCCTGGGCGGCGATGCCGGTGCGCTCGGGCTCCGGAGTGGTTTCTTCGGCCGTAGTGGCGTGCTCAGACGTCTCCATAAGCCGCACAATAGCCCGCCCGGGACAGGGTGTAAGGGCCTACTCGATCACACCCGCCGCACCCGCCTCGCGAATTCTCCCAACACACATGCGCGAATCCGGGGTACAGTGGTAATGCGCCTGCCGAGTATGTCGACGGGCTGCACGAATGAGGATGCCCGGTCGGTTCCCCGGTCGGCTCCGACCCGACAGCCCTCCGCAGGGCACGTTTCCCCACGTGTCACCGAAGAGGGATCCCTCAGCGGCACGAGCGCTTGAGCGACGGCAGTGGTCCCGCGCCACCCGGCAATCCGATCGAAATCTGATCTCCGCCGGACGAAATGGGCACGGTAGATCCGCCGCGTTCGCCTCCGTACCGCGTCTCACAGAAGAGGCAGCACCCTGACTACGTTCCGAGAGCTCGGGATCCTTCCCGAGACCGCCGAAGCCCTTGAAGCCGTCGGCATCGTGTCCCCGTTCCCCATCCAGGAGCTGACGCTCCCGGTCGCGCTCTCCGGCGCCGACATCATCGGCCAGGCCAAGACCGGCACCGGCAAGACGCTCGGCTTCGGCCTTCCGCTCCTTGAGCGCGTCACCGTCCCCGCCGACGTCGAGGCGGGCCGTGCCACGCCGGACAAGCTCACCAACACCCCGCAGGCCCTCGTCGTCGTCCCGACACGCGAGCTGTGCCAGCAGGTCACCAACGACCTCCTTACCGCGGGCAAGGTCCGTAACGTCCGCGTCCTTGCCATCTACGGCGGCCGGGCCTACGAGCCGCAGGTCGAGGCGCTGAAGAAGGGCGTCGACGTGATCGTCGGCACCCCGGGCCGGCTGCTGGACCTGGCGGGCCAGCGCAAGCTCGACCTGTCCCACGTCAAGGCCCTCGTCCTCGACGAGGCCGACGAAATGCTCGACCTCGGCTTCCTGCCGGACGTCGAGAAGATCATCCAGCACCTGCCGCCCAAGCGTCAGACCATGCTGTTCTCCGCGACCATGCCGGGCGCCGTCATCGGCCTCGCCCGCCGCTACATGTCGCAGCCCACGCACATCCGCGCCACGTCGCCGGACGACGAGGGCACGACGGTCGCCAACACCGAGCAGTTCGTCTACCGCGCCCACTCCATGGACAAGCCGGAGATGGTCGCGCGCATCCTTCAGGCCGAGGGCCGCGGACTCGCGATGATCTTCTGCCGCACCAAGCGCACCGCCGCCGACATCGCCGAGCAGCTCGCCAAGCGCGGCTTCGCCTCCGGCGCGGTGCACGGCGACCTCGGCCAGGGCGCCCGCGAGCAGGCGCTGCGCGCCTTCCGCAACGGCAAGGTCGACGTGCTCGTCTGCACCGACGTCGCCGCTCGCGGCATCGACGTCGAAGGCGTCACGCACGTCATCAACTACCAGTCGCCCGAGGAGGAGAAGACCTACCTCCACCGCATCGGCCGCACCGGCCGCGCGGGCAAGAAGGGCATCGCGATCACGCTGGTCGACTGGGACGACATCCCGCGCTGGCAGCTGATCAACAAGGCGCTCGACCTGAAGTTCCCGGACCCGCCGGAGACGTACTCGACGTCTCCGCACCTGTTCGAGGAGCTGAGGATCCCGGCGGGCACGAAGGGCGTTCTGCCCCGCGGCTCCCGTACCCGCGCCGGCCTCGCGGCCGAAGAGGTCGAGGACCTGGGCGAGACCGGTGGGCGCGGGCGCAAGTCCGCCGCGGCGGCTCCCGTCGTCACCGAGGAGCGCCCTGAGCGTACGCGGACGCCGCGTCAGCGTCGCCGCACCCGCGGCGGCTCGCACTCGGACGCCGCAGAGACCACGGCCGCGCCCGTCGCGGCGCCGGTCGCCGAGCCCGTCGAGACGGGTTCAGAGCCGCGTACCCCGCGTCGTCGTCGCCGTGCCCGGGTGGGTGCGCCGTCGGCCGCGCCGCAGGCCGCCGCAGCGCCGGTGACCGAGACCGCGCCCGCCGCCGCCGTCGCCCTCGCTGAGAAGGCCGTCGCGCAGGTCAAGGCCGAGCCCGTCGTCGCGCAGGTCAAGGCCCAGCCCCGTCGTCGTCCGGCGCCGGTCGTCGAGACCGTGGCCGCGCCGGTCGAGGCCAAGGCGCGTCGTCGTCGGGTGCGCAAGCCCGATGCGGCCTCCGAGGTCGGTTTCATGACGCCGGAGTCGGCCGCTCTTGAGCTGGCCAGGGCCGCGAAGGCCGCGACCACCGCCGCGATGAACGTCGTCGCCGATGCTCCGGCCGCCGTCGTGGCGGAGGAAGCCCCGGCGAAGCAGCGGCGGACCCGGGCGAGGAAGGCTGCCGAGCCCGTCGTCGAGACGGTCGAGGCCCCTGCCGCACCGCGCCGGACCCGGGCGAAGAATGCCGCCGAAGCCGTCGTCGAGACGGTCGAGACCGCCCCCGTCGCCCCGGCCGAGGCCCCCGAAGCCCCGGCCAAGCCCCGCCGCACCCGCGCCAAGAAGGCCGCCGAGCCCGTCGTCGAGACGACCGAGGCCCCTGCCGCACCGCGCCGCACCCGGGCCAAGAAGGCCGCCGAAGCCGTCGTCGAGACGGTCGAGGCCGCCCCCGTCGCCCCGGCCGAGGCCCCCGAAGCCCCGGCCAAGCCCCGCCGCACCCGCGCCAAGAAGGCCGCCGAAGCCGTCGTGGAGACGGTCGAGGCCCCTGCCGCACCGCGCCGCGCCCGCGCCAAGAAGGTCGCCGAAGCCGTCGTCGAGACGGTCGAGGCCGCTGAAGCTCCTGCCGCGCCGCGCCGGACCCGGGCCAAGAAGGCCGTGGAGGTCGCCCCCGAGGCGGCTGCCGAGGCCGAGGCTCCGGTGAAGCCGCGCCGCACCCGCAAGAAGGCCGCCGAGGCCGTCGTCGAGCCGGCCGAGGCCGTCGAGGCTCCGGCCAAGCCCCGCCGCACCCGCGCCAAGAAGGCGGCGGTCGCGCCGGAGGCGTAACCAGCACCACGCGAACGGCCCGGTCCCCCCTCGGGGGTGCCGGGCCGTTCGCGTGCCCGCCGCGGGATCTCGTACGGGCTCCCGACCGGGCGCGGCAGTGGGGCCTGGAGGGCCCGGTGGGCCCGCTGGGCAGGGCGGATACGCTCTACTCATGAGTAAGCCGCGCTCCCTCGACCTCCCCGCGCGTACACGTGCGTACCGGCTCGGCACGCCGCGCCAGGAGTTCGCGGTGCTCGATTCGCGACCCGGCGGGCAGGCGCGCGGGACCGTGCTCCTGGTGCCCGGCTACACCGGAAGCAAGGAGGACTTCCTCGCCCTCCTCGATCCGCTTGCGGACGCCGGTTACCGGGCCGTGGCCGTCGACGGGCGCGGGCAGTTCGAGAGCCCGGGGCCCCGGCGCCTCTCCGCGTACACCCCGCGCGCCCTCGGCGGCGACGTCCTGGCGCAGGTCGCCGCGCTGGGCGAGGGACCCGTCCATCTCGTCGGGCACTCCTTCGGCGGTTTCGTGGCCCGGTCCGCGGCCCGCCTCGACCCGACGGCCTTCCGTTCGCTGACGCTGCTCTCCTCCGGGCCCGGCCGGGTCGGACCGGAGCAGCGCACCAAGATCCGCATGCTTCAGGCGGCGCTGCCCGTGCTGCCGCCGTCGTGGGTGTGGGCGGTGACGCAGTGGCTCGACGGCAGGGACCCGGTCTACGTCGCCGACCCGCCCGAGATCGTGGCGTTCCTCGGACGACGCTGGTTCAGCACTCAGCCCGCCCAACTCATCGCAACGGGGCGGCAGTTGAGGATCGAGCCGGACCGCACGGAGGGGCTGGCCCGGCTGCCGCTGCCGCTGCACGTCGCGTACGGGGACGGAGAGAAGGTGTGGACGGTGGAGGAGCTGGCGCACATGGCCCGCAGCATCGGCGCCCGCCACACCGTGCTCCGCGGCGCCGACCACTCCCCCAATGTGTCCCACCCCAAGGAACTGACCGCCGCTCTGACGGAGTTCTGGACGACGATGTGCGGGGCGCCCGGCACGGAGTAGCCGGGGGCGCGGGGAACCGCGCGAGGAGCGGCCACGACCCGCAGACGAACCGGGTTCACAGGCACAGCGGACACAACGGGCACAGGGGTCACAGGGTGCTCAGTACTGGCCCTGCAAGTGCTGCCAGAACCCGTCCCGCAGCGCCCGGCGCAGGTCCGCGTGGCCGCGCAGCGAGTACTGGAGCAGCCGTTCCGCCTCGATGAGGAGGTCCTGGTCGACCGGGCCCGGCAGATAGGGATGGCCGGGCAGGAGGTCGGCGAGGGCGGCGCGGCCGCGCTCGGAGAGCCAGGTCGCCGCGATCCGGGCCCCGACGAAGCGCACGTCCTCGCGGCTCGGCGCGGGCCCCTCCCGCTCGTACATCGTGACGGGGCGCCGGGTGACGTACGGCTTGCAGAATTCGAGGTCGAAGGTGCGCTGGCTGTCGACCTCCCAGAGCAGCGGCTCCGCCTGGTTGCGCCCTTCGGCGGCCTCGATGCCCCAGAGGTGGACGCGGGCGCCGTACCCCTGCGCGGCCTCGACGGCCGAGACGAGGTCTTCGTCGCCGCCGATCAGCGCGGCGTCGCTGATCGCCCGGTGTCTGGCCAGTGATTCCAGGTCGGAGCGGATCAGCGAGTCGACGCCCTTCTGCTGGTTGTTGGCGTTCAGGTTGCCGAGCCGCACCTTGACGTCGGGGAGCTCGGCGATCGACTGCTGTTCGGTGGTGTGGATGCGGCGGCGGGCGCCGTCGTACCAGTAGACGCGGAGCAGCCGGCTGTCCGCGAAGATCGTGCGGGCCTTGTCGATGAAGGCTTCGATCAGCCCTTCCGCGTCGAGGTCGAAGGAGCGGCGGTCCTCGGTGCCGGTGACGAGGAGCCCGGCGGCCGCGTAGACATAGCCGGCGTCGACGAAGATCGCGTGCGTGGAGGGCGTCTTCGCGACCTCGGCGAGCATGCGCTGAAGCAGCTCGTTGGCGCGGTCGAGCTTGCGGTCCAGCTGGGCGGCGATGCCGTGGAGCGCCTGGGGTTCCTGGGAGTCGTCCATACGCTCCCCATTGTCCGCGCCGTGACGGACGGGGCACAACCGGGCACATGCGGTCGCCGCCGGGGCCCGGTCCTTAGCAACTCGAAAAATTTCCTTAGCGTAGGGAATGTTTGCTGGAGGCAACTCGTTACTCCTACGGAACGTGGTGCACAGCAGCCCCGCAATCCACTCTTAACGGGCGGGCAACCGCCTTGACGCCTCGCCGGGGCAGGCTGAGTATCAGCACCCCGCACCAGTAGTTCTCCTAGCAGGAGGATCAGACGAAGGGAGAAGCCATGCGCTTCGAAATCATGCGCCTGGACGACGTCGACGGCATCGCCGTTGACAGCACCGTCGTGGACGCCGCCTCCGTCAACCGGATCGTGCAGCAGGCCGCCGCAATGGGCCAGCGCATCTACATCCGCCCGGCCGAATCCACGGCCTCGTAACGCGTTAGAGGTAGTGCCCCCGCGAGCCGACGACCGGCCGCGGGTGCCGTATGCAGGAAGCGCCCCCGTACAGAGGTACGGGGGCGCTTCGGTCTGTACGGGGCCGCGCGACGGCCCGGGACGGCCCGCACTGCGCCGCACCGGGGCGCTCCGGGGGTGTCAGTTGGCGTGGATGACCTGGGTGATGCCGTTGATGATCTGCTGGACCGCCAGGGCGGAGAGCATCATGCCGGCGAGCCTGGTCACCAGGACCACGCCGCCGTCCTTGATGACGCGGATGATCAGCAGCGAGTACCGCATGGTCACGTACAGCACGACGTGGATCGCGATGATCGCGGCCCAGACCGAGACCTGCCCCGACACCGAGTCGTGGTTCTGGACGGCCAGGATCACCTGGACGATCGCGCCGGGCCCGGCGAGCAGCGGCATGCCGAGCGGCACGAGTGCGACGTTGACGTCCTTGGTCTGCTTGGGCTCGTCGGTCTTGCCGGTGAGCAGGTCGAGCGCGATCAGGAGCAGCAGCAGCCCGCCCGCGATCATCAGGGCGGGGACGTCGATGTGCAGATACGTCAGGATCTGGTGTCCGACGAGCCCGAAGAGCGTGATCACTCCGAGCGCGACGGCGGCGGCCTGCCAGGCCATCCTGCGCTGGACCTTGGCCGCCCGGCCGGCGGTCAGCGCGAGGAAGATCGGCGTGATGCCGGGGGGATCCATGATGACGAACAGAGTGAGGAAGAGGGAGCCGAAGACGGCGGCGTCGAACACGGTGAGCCTTGCAGGATGAGGGATGTACGGAGGAGGGCAGGCGCCGCGTGCCGCGCGGGGCCGGCCGGGCCCGGCCACCGTCAGCGCACGCGGGCGTGCCGGACGGAGGTTCGGGGAGCAGGGGATGGTGCCGGGGATGGCACCCCGGACGGCGGACGGGACGGATCCCGCTACGGGCGGTCGCTTCCGCCCGCGCCCGGCACGGGGAAGGCCCCTGTGGCGCGCCGGGTGATCTCGCCGTAGATCTCGGGGTCGGTGGTGAACTCCCCGAGCCGCACGGTCTTGCGGCTGCCGTGGTAGTCGCTGGAGCCGGTGGTCAGCAGGCCGAGCTCGTCCGCGATGGCGCGCAGCCGGGCCCGGGTGGGTGCGTCGTGGTCGGTGTGGTCGACCTCTATGCCGTCGAGTCCCGCGGCCGCGAGCTCGGCGATCACCGACTCGGGCACGACCTGGCCGCGCTTGACCGCGAGCGGGTGGGCGAACACGGTGACGCCACCGGCGGCCTTGACCAGCCGGATCGCGTCGAACGGGTCGAGCTCGTGCTTGCCGACGTAGGCGCGGCCGCCGTCGGCCAGCCAGTCGGGCACGAAGGCGTCGGAGACGGAGGCGACGACGCCGAGTTCGACCAGCGCCTCGGCCACGTGGGGGCGGCCCACCGAGCCGTCGCCCGCGATGCGCGCGACCTGTTCCCAGGTGACGGGCACGCCGAGCTCCTGGAGCTTGGTGACCATGCCCTGGGCGCGCGGCACCCGGTCGTCCCGTACGAGCTCGCGCTCGCGGGAGAGCTCGGGCTCCTCGGGGTCGAAGAGATAGGCCAGCATGTGCAGGCCGATGCCGTCGATGCGGCAGGAGAGTTCGGCGCCGGTGACGAGGGTGAGGTCGAGGTCCGGGAGCGCGGCGACGGCCTGCGCGTACCCGCGGGTCGTGTCGTGGTCGGTCAGCGCGACCACGTCGAGCCCGGCGGCCGCTGCGTTGCGGACCAGCTCGGCGGGGGTGTCCGTGCCGTCCGAAGCCGTGGAGTGGGTGTGCAGATCGATGCGCACGACGCGTACTCCAGGGCATAAGGGGCGGATCAGGGGGACAGCCAAGGATAACCGCCCGGCCCTCTCCCTCAGGACAGGATGCGCGGGGTGAGGGCCCCGCACGGCACCAGTTCGACCTCGGCGCCCGCGTCGCGCAGATCGGTCAGGACGAGCTCGTCGTACATGAGAAGCCCGGACTGCTCCGGCCACACGATCGCCCACAGCCACAGGCCGCGTGCCTCGCCCGCGAAGACCGCGCGGTCGTCCGGCGTCCGCGTGACGTGCCACAGCGGGGTCGGCCGGCCGGCCGCGAGGACCTTGCTGTGCGGGGGCTTGTCGACGCTCATGTACGGCCCGGGGTCGGGTCCTTCGATGCCCGCGTAGCGCGCGCCGAGCCCGACGCCCAGTTCCTCGGCCACCAGGATCAGCTCCCCCAGGCCGCCCAGCGGCCCGGGGCCCGAGCAGGCGACGGCGGTCGCCCGGCCGCCGGTACGGTCGTCACCCGCGTACCCGACGCCCGTGAACAGCCAGCCCACCGGCAGCGGCCAGGGCATCCACACCGGCACCTGCGCCCGGCGCACGACGACCTCAAGGCCCTCGACGCTCGGCGGGAGCACCGGCTGGAGCGGATGGACCGGGCCGTGGGCATCGCACTGCCAGGTATCGGCGAAGAGACCGGGCGCCCTGACCCGGCCTCCGCACTTCGGGCAACTGGGTTCGCCCCTCATAGGGCCCCACGCTCCTCCCCGCCCGTCGCCCCGTCAAGGACGATCACCCGTCCGGAGGGCGCCGCGCCCGTCGGCACCCCGGAACAGAAAAGTAGTTTCATGTTGCATTCATTAGCTTGGCTAAGTTATTGTGTGTAGTGCGCAACGATCTTGTGACCACACCCTCCACCGGAAGCGGGAGCAGCCATGCGGCAAGGAAAGGACCCTCTCGACGACGGCGCGGGAGCCGGCAGCGTCAGCCTGCTGCGTCAGCCCAAGGCGGTCTGGGCGACCGCGGGCGCGTCCGTCGTCGCCTTCATGGGCATCGGCCTAGTCGACCCGATCCTGCCCTCCATCGCCAAGGGCCTGGACGCCACACCCAGCCAGGTGTCCCTGCTCTTCACCTCGTACTTCCTGATCACAGCCGTCGCCATGCTGGTCACGGGATTCGTCTCCAGCCGCATCGGTGGCAAGAAGACGCTCCTGGCGGGCCTCGCCCTGGTGGTCGTCTTCGCCGCGCTCGCGGGCACCTCCAACTCGGTCGCCGAGCTCGTCGGCTTCCGGGCGGGCTGGGGGCTCGGCAACGCGCTCTTCGTCTCCACCGCGCTCGCCGTCATCGTGGGCGCCGCGGCCGGCGGGAGCGCCGCGGCGATCCTGCTGTACGAGTCCGCGCTCGGGCTCGGCATGGCCTGCGGACCGCTGGTCGGCGCGATCCTCGGCGACATGAAGTGGCGCTACCCGTTCTTCGGCACGGCGGCGCTCATGGCGATCGGCTTCGTCGCGATCACGGTGTTCCTGAAGGAGCAGCCCAAGCCGGCGCGCAAGACCTCGCTGCTCGATCCGGTCAAGGCGCTCGGCCACGGCGGCCTGGCCTCGGCGGCGGCGTCCGCCTTCTTCTACAACTACGCGTTCTTCACGGTCCTGGCCTTCACGCCGTTCGTCCTGAACATGTCGCCGTACAAATCGGGCGGTGTGTTCTTCGCCTGGGGCGTGCTGCTCGCGGTGTTCTCGGTGCTCGTCGCGCCGCGGCTCCAGAAGCGGTTCGGCTCGCTGAAGGTGCTCGGGGGATCGCTGGTGCTGCTCGCCGCCGACCTCGTCGTCCTCGGCTACGGCAACCACGCCACCGCCGTCACGGCGACCGTCGCGTCCGGCGCGTTCATCGGCCTCAACAACACGGTGTACACGGAGCTGGCGCTCGGCGTCTCCGACGCGCCTCGGCCGGTGGCGAGCGCGGGCTACAACTTCGTGCGGTGGTTCGCGGCGGCCGCGGCGCCGTACTTCGCGCCGAAGATCGAGGAGTGGAGCGACATTCACGTCCCGTTCGTGGTGGCGGCCGTCGCGGCGGTGCTCGGCGCGGTGATCGTGTGGGTCCGCCGTGGATCGCTCACGCACGAGGCGGAGGGGCTTGGGCCGGCGCATGCGGCCGAGGACGGCGTGTCCGCCTTCGCAACCTGAGCGCCCATCCCCCACCCCTCCGGCTGCTCGGTACGGGCCAGCGCGGCCTCCCCCAGCCCCTCCGGCTGCTCGGCTCCGGGCGGCACGGCATCCGTTCAGCCCCTCCGGCTGCTCAGTGCTGGGTAGCGCGGCCACCCCCAACCCCTCCGACTGCTCGGTACCGGGTAGCGCGGCCTCCTCCAGCCCCTCCGGCTGCTCGGCTCCGGGCAGCGCGGCCTCCCCCCAGCCCTCCGGCTGCTCCGTACCGGGCGACATGGCCATCCTCAGCCCGTCCGGCGATTGAGGACGAGCGCCGTTCAGGCGCGGCGGGGTCTGGGGCGCAGCCCCAGGGGTCCTCGCCTTTCGAGTGCGGACCGTGCGGGACTGATCGCGCAGTTCCCCGCGCCCCTTAGGTGCCCAGTGCCGACCCGCGTCGGGATCCTCAGCCCGCCCCGGCTGTTCGGTGCCGGGCGGCACGGGCCACCTCAGCCCGTCCGGCGATTGAGGACGAGCGCCGTTCAGGCGCGGCGGGGTCTGGGGCGCAGCCCAGAGGCCCGGCCTTCACGTGCGGACCGTGCGTGGCCGGGCGCGCAGTTCCCCGCGCCCCTGGCGGCACTGGCACAGACCCGCATCCCCAGCCCCAACCCCCCGCGGCACTGGCGCAGACCCGCACCCCCAGCCCCCGGCCGCGCCGGCGCCGCCCCGCATCGAGATGCGAGATGTCAGTCCAGCGGCACGGACTTGCGCAGCGGGTCCCGCAGGTCCGTGCCGTGGGACAGCCAGCGCTCCTGGAGCTCCTGCGCACCCCGCACCCGCTTCCACGCCGCCTCATTCGTGGTCATGGGCAGCAGCGGCAGGAAGCGGACCGGGTCCATCGGGGCGTCCAGGTCCAGGTCCTCGACCAGGCCGCCCGGCTCCGCGACGAGGACGGAGGTGAACGGGGCGCCCGGCCACAGTGGTTCGCCCGTGTCGAGCGAGGCGCCGGGGGCCACCACCAGGCCCTCCACCTGCGGGGAGGCGGCGAGCACCGCGAGTGCGCGGAGCACCTTGTCGGTGTCGGCGAGTCCCACGCGCACGGAAAGGATCAGTTCGGCGCGCGGACCCTTCACCGGATCGGCGAGCGCCGACGTCGGGTCGGCCATCGGCTGGGCGGACATGCCGAGGGTCGCGTACCGGACGATGTCGCCGTCGGTGAACCGCAGCACCTCGATCCGGTCCGTACCGAGAAAGGTGACCGCGGCGCGCGCGTCCGGCTCGCCCAGCGCGGTGCGCAGCCGGGCCTCGACCAGAGCAAGAACATCAACCATGGGCCGAGCATAGAAGGCGTATGCAAGCGGCAAAGACGGGGCTTGACGTGACGGCGGGCTGATAGTCTTGGCCGCTGTTCGGGACAGCAGGAAGTTCCCCACGGGGGACCGGCTGGAGGAGGTGGGGCTGCGATGGATCGAAGTCGGCCTGGCAGTACCAACCGCTCTTCCGCACGGCTGCGTTGTTCCCAGTGATCTGAGTTCTCGGTGATCCGAGAGCCTGTTTACCCGGCCCACGCGCCCGGAAACACCTGAACCTCATGGCGTTTCGCCCAACGGAAGAGCACATCGCCTCGCCCCGTCCGTTTCAGTAGCGAACGCCGTCCACGCGTGCCCCTGTGGTGCCGCCCGCTTTGCGAACGTGTGCAATCGACGCCTTCCGGGGTGATCCGCCCCTTGGTCTCCTTCGCCGCAGCACGTCCCCATTCCGGGCAGTTCCAGAGCGTCACGCCCTACGACGGCCCTCCGTGAAGGAGTCCTGCCATGTCGATGATCCGTGACCTGCGTGCCGTGGTCCGCCCCGCGCTGCGCAAGACCAGCGCCCCGTACAACGGCTACGACACCACCCGCGACCCGTCGGCGAGCAGTGCCGTCGTCGACTGCGCGGTCTACCGCGACGGGCAGCGCGTGCAGCCCGCCGAGTGCGCCGGAGCCCGCCCCGCCCAGTCCCCGTCCCACCAGTCCGCGTCCAGTCAGTCCGCGTCCAGTCAGTCCCCGTCCAGCCAGTCCGCGCAGGAGGCCGGATGCCTGACGCCGCGGGAGGCGATGCGCCGGGTGCGCGAGGACGGGGGCTTCGCCTGGATCGGCCTGCACGAGCCGACCGAGGCCGAATTCGCCGGTATCGCGGCCGAGTTCGGGCTCCACCCGCTCGCCGTGGAGGACGCGGTCCACGCCCACCAGCGCCCGAAGCTGGAACGCTACGACGACACCCTGTTCACCGTCTTCAAGACGATCCACTACGTGGAGCACGCCGAGCTCACCGCGACCAGCGAGGTCGTGGAGACCGGCGAGGTGATGTGCTTCACCGGCCGGGACTTCGTCATCACCGTCCGGCACGGCGGCCAGGGCTCGCTGCGCGCGCTGCGCAACCGCCTCCAGGGCGATCCGGAACTCCTCGCCAAGGGCCCGTCCGCCGTGCTCCACGCCATCGCCGACCAGGTGGTCGACGGATATCTGGCGGTCGTGGACGCGGTGCAGGACGACATCGACGAGGTCGAGATCGAGGTGTTCTCGGCGCCGGCCAAGGGCAGCCCGCGCGGTGTGGACGCCGGCCGGATCTACCAACTCAAGCGTGAGGTACTGGAGTTCAAGCGCGCCGTCTCGCCGCTGTTGCGGCCGATGCAGCTGCTCAGCGAGCGCCCTATGCGGCTGGTCGACCCCGACATCCAGAAGTACTTCCGTGACGTGGCCGACCACCTCGCCCGGGTACAGGAGCAGGTCATCGGCTTCGACGAACTGCTCAACTCGATCCTCCAGGCCAACCTCGCGCAGGCCTCGGTCGCCCAGAACGAGGACATGCGCAAGATCACGTCCTGGGCGGCGATCATCGCCGTACCGACGATGGTGTGCGGCGTGTACGGCATGAACTTCGACCACATGCCGGAGCTGCACTGGAAGTACGGCTACCCCATCTCGATGGGCCTGGTGGCGGTGGCCTGCTTCGTCATCCACCGCACCCTGAAGCGCAACGGCTGGCTCTGAAGCCCTAGGGGGTGTCTGGTGGATCATGGCCGGGGGTGCGGCGCCTGGCACGGCACCCTGACCGACCCTGATCCACCAGACACCCCCTAGGCCCTGCTCGCCCGTACGACGAGGGCGAGCCCGGCCAGGATCACGAGCAGCGCCGGGTAGGCGAGGACCGGCGGCTGCTGGCCGAGCCAGAGGGCCGCGATGAGGGCGGCGCCGGGGGTTTCGAGCAGGATCGCCGTCGAGGTGACGGACGCGCCCAGACTCGCCACCACCCGGTTGAGCAGCGAGTGCCCAAGGAGCTGGGCGGCGAGGGTGAGCACACCGAGCTTCAGCCAGGTCGCGCCGTCGTACGCGGTGAGTTCGGCCCCGCTGACGAGCGCGGCCGTCAGGAGCCCGGCGGCGGCCGTGCCGTAGCAGAGGTAGGTGTACGGAACGGTGTCCACGGTTCTGCGGACCTCGGCGCCGAGCAGCACATACCCGGCGGCCGCGATGCCACCGCCGAGGGCCAGCGCGTCGCCCGCGAGTGCGCGCGGCGACAGGCTGAGGTCGACGCCGGTGAGCATCACGACGCCGACGCAGGCGGCCAGGGTGCCGGCCCACACCAGGGCCGGGGGGCGGTGACCGCGCAGGCGCAGCGCGATGGTCGTCCAGATCGGGGTGGTGGTGCACAGCGCGGTCGAGGAGGCGACGGACGTCATGCTCAGGCTCGGCAGCCACAGCCCGAAGTGCAGTGCGAGCAGGGCGCCCGCGCCGATGGTCAGGCCCACCTCGCGCCGGGTCAGCGCGCGCAGCCTGGCCCGGTACTTGAACCAGGCCACCGGCGTGAGCGCGCCGACCGCGAGGGCGTTGCGCCAGAACGCGATGGCGAGCGCGGGCGCGGCGGTCGCCGCGATGAGCGGCGCGGACAGCGAGACGCTGGCGATGGCGACCCCGAGCAGGACGACGTCGATACGGGGGACGGCCGCGAGCTGCGGCGCCGGTTCGGTGGCGGTGGTGGTCACCCCCGCAGAGTAAGGGGCATGGGGCGATTACGGAACTGACTATTCCCCCGGGCCTCTACTGTGGTGCCATGACGCAGACGTTGCTCGACGAGGCCCTTGTCGAGGAGGCCACCAAGAAGTCCGGGCTCATCTGGGTGCGCGGCACCGGGGTGCCCGAGCGCGCCCTGTGGCACGCCTGGATCGACGGAGCGGCGTACGTCGTGGGCGGCGGCCCGGGCGAGCAGCCACTCGACGGGCTGGCCGACGGCGGCACGGCGCAGGTGCTGGTCCGCTCCAAGGACAAGGGTGGGCGTCTGGTGGCCTGGACGGCCCGCGTCCGCGAGATCCCGCCGGGCTCCCCCGCGTGGGACACGGCGGTGGCGGAGCTGAAGGGCAAGCGGCTCAACGCGCCCGACGGCGAGGCGATGCCGGCGCGCTGGGCGGCCGAGTGCCGCCTGCTGGGCCTGACGCCGCAAGGCTCCCTCGAACCCGCCCCGGACGGCTCGCTCGCCGCGGCCCCGGTCGCCTCCCCCGCCACGACGCGACACCCGGTCCCGGCCGCGCTGCCCAAGCTGCTGTTCCGACGCAAACGCCGCTGAGCCGGGCCGGGCGCCCTACAGGGGCGCGGGGAACTGCGCGGGTGCCCCAGCACGGTCCGCAGACGAAAGCGGCACGTTCCGCAGACGAAAGGCCCGCTACGTCGCAGGGAGCTGCTTGCCGTAGTCCACCGTCGCATCCTTCGCCGGCGGCGCAAGCGCGAAGTCCTTGTTCCAGTCGGCCAGTTCGAGGACACCCGCCCGGCCGGCCCGCTCGAAGCGCAGCGGGTAGGGCGTGCCCTGGAGGGCGACGTCCAGGGTGCCGCCCTCGCCGTCCTTGCCCGCCTCGATCCGTACCGTACGGACCGAGCCGACCTCGGAGTGGTCGCCCTTGGACAGCGTGCCCTGAAGGCCGAGCATGCCCTTGAGCAGTACCGCCTTCTCGGTGAACCCGCGCAGCTGCTGGTAGGCGGGGTCACCCGACGGCACCTTGACGTACTTGTCGTCGAGCTTGCCCGCGGCCGAGGCCCCGCCCCCCGACTCGCTGTGCGACCAGAACCCGGCGTCCGCCTTCAGGAACAGGTCCTCCCCGACCCGCAGCAGCCCGAACGTGCTCTTCTGCGAGGTGACGGTGCCCGTACCGCCGCTGCCCTTCAGCCTCATGTCGATCCTGTACGAGCCGCCCTTGCTGACCAGCGTCCCCGACAGGCGCACCGCGTCGGCGCCGTCGGCCGCGGTCCGCGCCTTGTTCTCGATCTCGGGGGCGGACAGCTTCCCGACGCCGTTGGTCCCCTCGTCCGGGTCCGAGCCGCACGCGGTGAGCGCCGCGGCGAGTCCCGCGCACAGCACGACGGGCAGGGCGGCCCGGCGGGCCCGTACCCGCGGGGACCAGGGGGATGAGGTCACCTGCGCACTGCCTCTCACATGGATGTAGGGGGACGGCAGACCGCACCCTACCCGCACGGTCCGCGCCGCCGGCCAGGGCGCCGGACGGACGACCCGCAAGGGCGTACCGCGCGGCCACCGGCTAGCCTGAAGCCCTTGTCCCGGGGTGAATCGCGGCACCTCGGACACCCGGAACAGAAGGAGGCGCACACATGGCGGCAGGCGCCCCCCGGGTCTTCGTCTCGCACCTTTCCGGTGTCGCCGTCTTCGACCCCAACGGTGATCAGGTCGGCCGGGTGCGCGATCTGGTGGCGATGCTGCGGGTCGGCCGCAGGCCTCCCCGGATGCTCGGCATCGTCGTCGAAGTGGCGAGCCGGCGGCTGATCTTCCTGCCGATGACCCGGGTCTCCGGGGTGGAATCGGGTCAGGTCATCACCACCGGCGTGGTCAATCTGCGCCGGTTCGAGCAGCGCCCCACCGAGCGTCTGGTGCTCGGTGAACTCCTCGACCGCCGGGTCACCCTGGTCGAGAGCGGCGAGCAGGTCACCGTCCTGGACGTGGCGATCCAGCAGCTGCCGGCCCGCCGCGACTGGGAGATCGACAAGGTCTTCGTACGCCGCGGCAAGGCGGGCGCGCTGCGCCGCAAGGGCGAGACGCTGACCGTGGAGTGGTCGGCCGTCACCGGGTTCTCCCTTGAGGAGCACGGGCAGGGCGCCGAGAACCTGGTCGCCACCTTCGAGCAGCTGCGCCCGGCCGACCTCGCCAACGTCATGCACCATCTGTCGCCCAAGCGGCGCGCCGAGGTGGCCGCCGCCCTCGACGACGACCGGCTCGCCGACGTCCTTGAGGAGCTGCCCGACGACGACCAGGTGGAGATCCTGGGCAAGCTGAAGGACGAGCGGGCCGCCGACGTCCTGGAGGCGATGGACCCGGACGACGCCGCCGACCTGCTCTCGGAGCTGCCCGAGGAGGACAAGGAACGCCTTCTCACCCTGATGCAGCCCGACGACGCGGCCGATGTGCGCCGGCTGCTCTCCTACGAGGAGCGCACGGCGGGCGGCCTGATGACGACCGAGCCGATCGTGCTGCGGCCCGACGCCACGGTCGCCGACGCCCTGGCCCGGGTGCGCCAGCAGGACCTCTCACCGGCGCTCGCCGCGCAGGTCTATGTGTGCCGGCCGCCCGACGAGACGCCGACCGGCAAGTACCTCGGCACGGTGCACTTCCAGCGGCTTCTGCGCGAGCCGCCGTTCGCGCTGGTCAGCTCGGTGGTGGACAGCGATCTGAAGCCGCTGCCGCCGGACGCGTCGCTGCCCTCGGTGACCAGTTTCCTCGCCGCGTACAACATGGTCGCCGCGCCCGTGGTGGACGACAGCGGCTCGCTGCTCGGCGCGGTCACCGTCGACGACGTACTGGACCACCTGCTGCCGGACGACTGGCGCGAGACGGAGTTCCACGGGCCGGAAGGGGTGCCGGATGGGAGGCACTGACCGGACCGAGGAGCGCACCCGGGCCAGCGGCGCCAGCGCCCTGCCGCGCAGCCGCACCCGGCTCGACCAGCCGCGTGCGCGGCGCGTGCGGCTGCTCCCGGAGTGGGACCCCGAGGCGTTCGGCCGGTTCAGCGAGCGGATCGCGCGCTTCCTCGGCACCGGGCGCTTCATCGTCTGGATGACCCTGATCATCATCCTGTGGGTCGCCTGGAACATCTTCGCGCCGGGCAGCCTGCGCTTCGACAACTACCCGTTCATCTTCCTCACCCTCGCCCTGTCCCTCCAGGCCTCGTACGCGGCGCCACTGATCCTGCTCGCGCAGAACCGGCAGGACGACCGCGACCGGGTCACCCACGAGCAGGACCGCAAGCAGAACGAGCGCTCGATCGCCGACACCGAATACCTCACCCGGGAAATCGCGGCGCTGCGCATGGGCCTCGGCGAGGTGGCCACCCGCGACTGGATCCGCTCCGAACTCCAGGACCTGGTCAAGGAGATGGAGGAGCGCAGAAACGTATTCCCGCCCGAGCGCGCCCACGGACGTGACGAAGGCGACCGCTGACAGGGCTTTCCGTACGGTGCGGTAGGCGCCGTACCATCGACCGTATGGCTACGGAAGACGCGGTGCTTGAGGCACTGGCGACGGTGAACGACCCCGAGATCCACCGACCCATCACTGAACTCGGCATGGTCAAATCGGTGGAGATCGGTGCGGACGGGGCGGTTGCCGTCACGGTGTACCTGACCGTCTCCGGCTGCCCGATGCGCGAGACCATCACGAAGAACGTGACGGAGGCGGTCGAGCGGGTCGAGGGCGTCAGCCGCGTCGACGTGACGCTCGACGTGATGAGCGACGAGCAGCGCAAGGAGCTGGCGTCCGCGCTGCGCGGCGGCACCGCCGAGCGCGAGGTGCCCTTCGCCCAGCCCGGCTCGCTGACCCGCGTCTACGCGGTGGCCTCCGGCAAGGGCGGCGTCGGCAAGTCCTCGGTGACGGTGAACCTGGCGGCCGCGATGGCGGCGGACGGCCTGAAGGTCGGCGTCGTGGACGCCGACATCTACGGCCACTCCGTGCCGCGCATGCTGGGCGCCGACGGCAAGCCCACCCAGGTCGAGAACATGATCATGCCGCCGTCCGCGAACGGCGTGAAGGTCATCTCCATCGGCATGTTCACGCCGGGCAACGCGCCCGTCGTGTGGCGCGGCCCGATGCTGCACCGCGCGTTGCAGCAGTTCCTCGCCGACGTGTACTGGGGCGACCTGGACGTGCTGCTGCTCGACCTGCCGCCGGGCACCGGCGACATCGCGATCTCGGTGGCCCAGCTGGTCCCGAACGCCGAGATCCTGGTGGTGACCACCCCGCAGCAGGCCGCCGCCGAGGTCGCCGAGCGGGCCGGCTCCATCGCCGTGCAGACCCACCAGAAGATCGTCGGCGTCGTCGAGAACATGGCGGGCCTGCCCTGCCCGCACTGCGACGAGATGGTCGACGTGTTCGGCACCGGCGGCGGCCAGAAGGTCGCCGACGGCCTGACCAGGACGACCGGCGCCACCGTGCCGGTGCTGGGCTCCATCCCGATCGACGTCAGGCTCCGCGAGGGCGGCGACGACGGCCGCCCCGTCGTCCTGTCCAACCCGGACTCCCCCGCGGGCGCCGCGCTGCGCGCCATCGCGGGCAAGCTGGGCGGCCGCGCCCGCGGCCTTTCGGGCATGTCGCTGGGCATCACCCCGCGCAACAAGTTCTAGTTCCCGTACGCCCACGGCAGCGGCAAGGGGCGCCCCGCGACAGCGGAGCGCCCCTTTGCGCGTGCCCGCGGCACGCACCGGCTCACTCGTACGAGGCGATGTCCTCGACCACCGAGAACGCGAGGCCGTAGGCGCTGAGGCCGCGCCCGTAGGCGCCCAGGTGCACGCCGCTGCGCGCCGAGCCCGCGAGGACCCAGCCGAACTCGGACTCGCGGTAGTGGAACTCGGTCGGCTCGCCGTCCACGGGCAGCGAGAGCGTCGACCAGTCGGGGCCCGCCAGATCGTCGGCGAGCTCCCAGGCCGTCTCGGTCTGCTGGTCGAGCCAGTCGCCGCGCAGCACGTGGTCCATCTGCGCGGGCCAGGTGAAGGACAGCAGGCCCGACCCGGCGAGCCACGCGGCCGAGGAGACCGAGGTGGCCTCCAGGACACCCGTGCCGTCCCCGCTGCGGCGCACCGGGTTCGCGGGAATGCTCACGACCACCGCGAACCGCTCCCGCTCGGCCGTGGCCGCCGCGTCGGGCCGTGTCGACGGCTCGTCGCCGTGCCCGATCGAACCGTGCTGCACGGTCCCGTCGGCGGCCAGGGCCACCTGCATCAGCCAGCGCCGGCCGGTGAACGCCTCGTCGAGGCCGTACCAGGGGAAGGGCGCGCGCAGAAAGCCGTCGACCGTACGCCGGGCCCCCGGCACTCCCTCCGGTGTGGTCTTGGCGCCCTGAGGCGCCTCTTGAGCGGACTGCCCCGCTGCCCGGCTTGTCGTCTCCATCTGCCCGGCCGCCTCCTAGATCAGTAGCGTCCGGAGCGGCCCGCCCCCCTCGGGCGTCCTGGCTTCCGGACAGATGGAGAATAGCCACCTGATCGCGGCTCGCCGGAAAAGCCCATGTGGGATTGGCGTGTATCAGCGTGTACGAGCGCTTGTCAGGTGGCGTCGGCGTCGAACGGAGGACGCTCGCCCGGGTCGAGCCCCTGGCGCTTCTTCACCAGGTCCGGGCCGCCCGAGCCGTTGACCGACCCGTTGGCGGCGGCCGTGGCCGGGGCCGACTCGCGGCCGTGCACGGCGTCCGCGACCTCTTCCATGTCCTTGCGCAGGTCGAAGCTGCTGCGGATCTCCTTGAGACCCAGGTCGTCGTTCTCCATCAGCTGCTTGCGGACGAACGTCTTGGGGTTCAGGTCCTCGAACTCGAAGTCCTTGAACTCCGGGCCGAGCTCGGCCCGGATGTCCTGCTTGGCGCTCTCGGAGAAGGAGCGCACCTTGCGGATCACGTTCGAGACGTCCTGGATCAGCTTGGGCAGCTTGTCCGGGCCGAAGATGAGCACGGCGAGGATCGCGAGGGTACCCAGCTCCATGGGCCCTATGTCAGTGAACACCCGCTGCTCCTCGTGTTCTCAGTGCTCGCGGTCCCGGCGCCCGTTCGGTCTCAGCTCCGCGTCCCGTCATGGACCGCTCCACGGTACCCGGCCGAACTGTCGACGCGGTACCTCCGGGGTGACCATTGGACATCGGAACAGGGCCGATCGCGCGGGAACCGCCCGTACGGCGGCGTCCCGGTCTCAGGACGCCGAACCGAGCGTGAGGGTCAGCTCCCGCTGCTTGCCGCCCCTGAGCACGGTCAGACCCAGCCGGTCGCCGGGGCGGTGCGCGCGGATCTTCACTATCAACTCCTCGGCGCTGTGCACCCGCTGGCCGTCCACCTTGGTGATCACGTCCTGCGCCTCGATGCCGGCCCGTGCGCCGGGTCCTTCGGGGACGACGGCCGGCTTGCCGTCGCTCGCCTTGTCGCCGACGCGGGCACCGTCGCCGCTGTACTTCATGTCGAGCGTGACACCGATCACCGGGTGCGTGGCCCGGCCCGTGTTGATCAGCTCCTCGGCGACCCGCTTGGCCTGGTTGACCGGTATGGCGAAGCCGAGCCCGATCGAGCCGGCCTGGCCGCCGCCTTCCGTGCTGCCGCTCCCGGCGGACCGGATGGCGCTGTTGATGCCGATGACACGCGCCTTGGAGTCGACGAGCGGGCCGCCGGAGTTGCCCGGGTTTATCGGAGCGTCGGTCTGGAGCGCGTCGACATAGCTGACGTCACTGCCGTCCCCGCTCTCGCCCCCGGCCGTGATCGGACGCTCCTTGGCGCTGATGATGCCGGACGTCACCGTGTTGGAGAGGTCGAAGGGCGCGCCGATGGCCACCACCGGGTCGCCGACCATCACGTTGTCGGAGTTGCCGAGCGCCAGGGGCTTCATTCCCGCCACGCCGTCCACCTTGACGACCGCCAGGTCGTACCCGGCGTCGCGCCCGACCACCTCGGCGGCGGCGCTCTCGCCCCCGCTGAACGTCACGGAGATCTTCCCCGAGGTGCCGGCGGGCTGCACGACGTGGTTGTTGGTCAGGATGTGTCCCGCGTTGTCGAGGACGAAGCCGGTGCCGGTGCCGGACTCGCTGGCGCCGGTGACATGGATCGTGACCACGCTCGGCAGCGCGCTCGCGGCGATCCCGGCGACGCTGTCCGGCGCACGGCCCTGCGGCTCCTTCCCGGCCTGCGGGAGGTGCACGCTGGTGATCCCGCCATTGCGCTCCACGTACGCCCCTACGCCGCCGCCGATGCCTCCGGCGACCAGCGCGAGCAGCACCGCACCCGCCAGCAGCGCGCCGCGCCGCCGCTTCCTCGGCTCGGGCCGGCCGGCCGAACCGACCGGCCCCAACGGCGTGCCCGGCATGCCCGGCTCGCCCCAGGGGTCGTACTTCGCCCACTGCGGCGCCGCCGCGGGCTGCAGCCCGGCCTGCGGAGGGACGGCGTACGGGGGGTGGGGCGGCGTGGGTGCGGTGGGGGTGGGGGCGTGGGGCGTCGGCGCGTGGGAGGTCGACGCGTGGGGCGCGGGTGCCTGCGGTACGGGTGCCTGGGGCACGGATGCCTGGGGCGCGCTGTAGGTGGGCTGTGGGGGCAGCACGGTGCCGCCGGGCGGCGTGGGCACCGGGCGCTGCACGGGCGGCGCGGGCGCCCAGGGCCCGGGCCCGCCGTAGGGCGGGGTGCCGTAGGGGTCAGGCGCGTGCAGGGGGCCCCGACGCTCGGTCTGCGGTACGCCGGGGGCGGCGGAGGCCGGGTGGCTGGACCCCACCTCCGGTGCCGGCTCGGGTGTCGGCTCCTCGGACGTCGGCTCGGGGTCCGTCGGCTCGGGGTGCGTCACCTCTGAGGCCGGCACCGCCTCCGCGTGCCCGGGCTCGGAGCCGGATCCGGCCCCGGACCCCGGCGGCGGCCCGTCCGCGGCTGCCGCCGGCGGGGCCAAGTCGTACGTGTCGGCCTCCGCTTCGGCGGGGTCTGCGGCACCCGGCGTCACGACGGCGTCGGCCGGGGCCGGGGGCTCGCCGGGCCGGGGGTGGTCGATCTGCGGACGGCTCCACCATTTGGGCCTCGGCCCGGTGGGCTTCTGCTCGTTCATGCTCTCCCCGCAACTGACCCCGCGTGCTCCGACGAGCACCCCTCCCCCGGATTCAACCAGGTCGCCGGGGACGACGGCAGGGCGCGGTCAGCGCCGGGCGGAGAGCGGCAGTCCGGAGGCCTGGGGGGCCGCCATCAGACTCACCGGCGCCGAGGAGACCGCGGGCCGGGCGACGGCGAGCACACCGCTGGACAGATCCGTCGTGGTGAGCGGGAGCGTCGCGACGGCCGGTCGTATCAGCGGGGGCAGGGACGAGCCGTTCAGGCGGCCCATGGGAAACGCGCCGCCCAGCGGCCGCACCGGCCCGTGCTGCCCCGGCATGGCGTCGAGGGCGCGGAAACCCGGCGGGACCGGGGCCCCGGGCTGGGCGGACATGGCGGACACCAGCTGAGCGGTGGCGCCGCCGCGGCGACGCTCCTCGGCGGGACCGCTGCTGCTCGATGCCGGGCTGCCCGGACGGAGCGGCACGACACTGCTGCCGCCGCCCGCGGCTCGGGCCCCGGAGGACGAGCCGAGCGGAAGGGTGCCGCCGAGCGCGATGGCCGCGAGGGACACGGCACTCGCGGCGGCGAACGCGAATCTGCGCCCGCGCCAGGGCGAGCTTGAGCGGTCCTGCTCGGATCTGCCCACCTCGTGGATGCGGAAGCCGCCGGCCAGCGCGTCGGGCAGGACCGTGGCGTGGGAGCCTGCCGGTACATAGCCGAAGTCGCCCGACCGCGGAGCGCGCGGGTCCACGGAGCCTTCGGCGGCGGGACTCGGCGCCCCGAGCCCCGCGAAGAACGCGTCGGCCCGGCGCCCTTCGGCGAACGGCCCGCCGGGACCGTCGTCGTCACGCCCTCTTCCCACGGAGCCACCGGGCAGCCCCTGGAGCCGGGCGAGGAAGCCCTCCGACGGGGGCGGCGGGGCCGCTTGGGCGAAGACGTTCTTCAGGGTGCGCTGGGCATCGGCCTCGGCCTTGCACTTGGCGCAGGTCGCCAGGTGGGACAGGACCCGCTCGCGGGCGTCGTGGTTCAGCTCGCCGTCCACCAGGGCCGCGAGCCGGTCCCCGAGGTGCTGTTCGGCCGGGGTGGGACTCGTGCCACTCACGCCATCCCCTCTCCGGCCACCCCGAGCGCTCCCGGCGCCACCCCCGCCAGCGCACGCTGCTGCTCGGCGCGGGCTTCGGGCGAACGGTGCTGGAGGGCCTTGCGCAGATGGGAGCGGCCACGGTGGATCCGGCTGCGGACGGTGCCGAGCTTCACTCCGAGGGTGGCCGCGATCTCCTCGTAGGAGAGACCTTCGATGTCGCACAGGACGACGGCCGCACGGAACTCGGGCGCCAGCGTGTCGAGCGCCTGCTGCACGTCGGCGTCGAAGTGGGCGTCGTTGAAGGCCTGTTGGGGGTTGGGCTCACGGCTGGGCAGCCGCTCCGCCGCGTCGTCGCCGAGCGCGTCGAAGCGGATGCGCTGACGGCGGCGGACCATGTCCAGGAAAAGGTTGGTGGTGATGCGGTGCAGCCAGCCCTCGAACGTGCCGGGCGTGTACGTCGACAGGGAGCGGAAGACACGGACGAAGACCTCTTGCGTGAGATCTTCGGCATCGTGCTGATTGCCCGTCAGGCGGTAGGCCAGGCGGTAGACGCGGCCGCTGTGCGTGCTGACGATCTCCTCCCACGTAGGGGGAGTCCACGCCTGGGAATCCGCGTCGGCGAACGTCGCGGTAGTAGCGGAGCTGGTAGCGCGGGAACGGTCAGCAATGTTGGTCACGGATTTCGGCTCACCCACCGACCTGAGGAAGCGCCGCAGCACTCCTCCCCGATCCACAGGCGCAGCCGCACCTCCCCTGTCGGCTCTGGTGGTGTCCAGCGGAGCCCCTACCATAGCCACCTCGCCCGTTAGCTCCGGATAAGAATCTTTACGTGCATTTGGGGTCGGCTTCCGCCCCTGTTCCGTGATCGCGCCCATGTGCTCCCCCCGCGGTTCCCCTGTCCTGCATAACGCGCGGTCCCATCTGCGGGTTCCCGACTCCAGCGGATACAGTCACCGTTGCGCCAACCAAGGGGACAGGAGAGGGCCATTACCGCCAACCGGCAGACGAGCTGGGCGTTCGCCGACGCCTTTGTCGCCGAGGACGACGCGCTGCGCTGGGCCCGGGACCGGGCGCGGGACGCAGGCCTGCGTTCGGTGTCCCCGGGGACAGGCGCCGCGTTGCGGCTGCTCGCTGCCACCGCGGACGCCAAGGCGGTCGCCGAGATCGGCACCGGAACCGGCGTCTCCGGCATCTATCTCCTGCAAGGCCTGCGGCCGGACGGCGTGCTGACCACCGTCGACCCGGAGCCGGAGCGCCAGCAGTTCGCCAAGCAGGCGTTCCGCGCGGCGGGCTTCGCGACGAACCGGGCCCGCTTCATTCCGGGCCGCGCCCTGGACGTGCTGCCGAGGCTCGCGGACGGCGGGTACGACCTGGTCTTCTGCGACGGCGACCGCCTGGAGTCGCTCGACGTGCTGGCTGAATCGTTGCGTCTGCTGCGCCCCGGCGGGATCGTCTGCTTCGAAGGCGTCTTCGCCGACGGCCGTACGGTCGACTCGGCGGCCCAGCCGGCCGAGGTCCTGCGCCTGCGGGAGCTGCTGCGCGCGGTGCGCGAGAGCACGGAGCTCGTGGCGTCGCTGCTGCCGGTCGGCGACGGACTGCTCTGCGCGGTACGGCGAGGCTGACCCGCCCGGCACGAATCAAGGCGCGCCGCGGCCCCGCCATGGCCCCACCGCGGCCCGCATCACGCCGGACGCACCACGGCCCCACACCACGCCCGGCACGAACCAGGGGGGCACACCGCGCCACCGTGGCCCCACCGAGGCCCGCATCAACCCGGGCACGACCCCGAGCGCACCACGGCCCCGCACCACACCCCGCACGAACCAGGGGGCGCACCGCGCCACCGTGGCCCCACCGAGGCCCGCATCACCCCGGGCACGACCCCGGACGCACCACGGCCCCGCACCACACCCCGCACGAACCAGGGGGCGCACCGCGGCCCCGCCATGGCCCCACCCGACGCCCGGCCCTCAGCCGTACCCGCACAGCCCGCACAGGACATGCCCTCACGCGCCGCGGCCGCACACCCGCACCCGGCCCGCGCCCGCCCCCACGGCGGCCCCACGCACAACACCGCCCCGGCACGGCATGCACTGTCGTGCATACCGAACCGGGGCGGCGAAGAGTCTGGGTCGAATCCGCTACCTCAGCCGACGACCTTCTTCAGGGCATCGCCGAGGGCATCGGCCTCGTCCGGAGTCAGCTCGACGACAAGCCGACCGCCGCCTTCGAGCGGAACGCGCATGACAATGCCCCGCCCCTCCTTGGTCACCTCGAGCGGGCCGTCGCCCGTCCGCGGCTTCATGGCCGCCATGCTCGTTCCCCTTCCTGAAACCAGCTCATCGTCAGCCGACGGCCCCCGGGATTGGGCACGCGTCACGGCATCGAACACATTGCTTCCAGGTCATTATCCCGCATCGCAGGACCCGATGACCAACATCGGTCCGCATCGCTTGAGCAACGCGCTCTATCAAAACCACCCAATTCGGCGATCCGCCTGCGATACTTCGCCGCCGCGGGTTCCCCGAAGCGGCCCGATTGTTTGACGCAGGTCACATGCCCAGCGCTCGTGATCTCCGCCATGCTGAGCGGATACGACGACCGAGAAGCATCCGCGACGGAGGGGACCCCCACCATGGCCGACACCGTGCTGTACGAGGTGAGCGACGGGCTCGCGACGATCACGATCAACCGGCCCGACGCCATGAACGCCATGAGCACGGAGGCGAAGGTCGCGCTCCGCGAGGCGGTGCGGGCCGCCGCTTCGGACCCCGCGGTGCGGGCCGTGCTGCTCACCGCGACCGGCCGGGCGTTCTGCGTCGGGCAGGATCTCAAGGAGCACGTCGCCTCGCTGACGGCGGACCGTGCGGCGGGCACCGGGCAGACCATGAGCACCGTGCGCGAGCACTACAACCCGATCCTGACGGCGCTCACCGAGATGCCCAAGCCCGTGGTGGCCGGCGTCAACGGGGTGGCGGCGGGGGCCGGGCTCGGGTTCGCGCTCGCGGCGGACTACCGCGTCGTCGCGGACACCGCCTCGTTCACCACCTCGTTCGCCGGGGTCGCGCTGACCGCCGACTCGGGCGTCTCGTGGACCCTGCCGCGCCTGATCGGCCAATCCCGCGCGGCCGATCTGCTGCTGTTCCCGCGTTCGATCTCCGCCCAGGAGGCGTACGAGATCGGCCTGGTCAACAAGGTCGTACCGGCCGACGAGCTGGCCGCTGCGGCCCTCGCGGTGGCGCGCACCCTGGCCGAAGGACCGACGGTGGCGTACGGCGCCCTGAAGGCCTCCCTGGCGTACGGGGCGGGCCACACGCTCGCCGAGACGCTGGAGAAGGAGGACGAGCTCCAGGCGATGGCCGGGGCGTCCGAGGACCACGCCATCGCGGTGGCCGCGTTCCTCGCCAAGGAGAAGCCGAAGTACGTCGGCCGCTGAGCGCCGGTCCCGTGCGGGGCGGTGCTCAGGCGCCGCCCCGCGCCACGCGGTCGGTCCGTGCTCAGGCACCGCCCCGCGCCACGCAGTCGGCGAGGTGGTCGTCGACCAGGCCGCACGCCTGCATGAGGGCGTACGCCGTGGTCGGGCCGATGAAGCGCAGACCGCGCTTCTTCAGGGCCTTGGACAGGGCCGTGGACTCGTCGGTGACGGCGGGCACCTCGGCGAGGGTGCGGGGGGCCGGGCGGGTGGCCGCGTCCGGCGCGTGGGACCAGATGAGGGCGTCGAGCTCGCCGGGCGACCAGGTGGCGAGCGCCTGCGCGTTGGCGACGGTCGCCTCGATCTTGAGGCGGTTGCGGATGATGCCCGCATCGGCCAGCAGCCGCTCCTTGTCGGCCTCGGTGAACTTCGCCACCGCCGCGATCTCGAAGCCGGCGAAGGCGCGCCGGAAGCCCTCCCGGCGGCGCAGGATCGTGATCCAGGAGAGACCCGACTGGAAGGCTTCGAGACAGAGCCGTTCGTACAGCGCGTCGTCGCCGTGCACCGGGCGGCCCCACTCGCTGTCGTGGTACGCCACGTAGTCCTCGGCGGAGAGGCCCCAGGGGCAGCGCAGCCGGCCGTCGGGGCCGGGGATCGCCTCGCTCATCGCTGGGGCTCCTCGTCGGAAGGCTCGGCCTCGGGGTGGCCCTGCGTGGTGCCCTGCGAGGTTCCCGGCATGGTGCCCTGCGTGGCGCCCTGCCGGGCAGCCGCGGGCCCCTGCCGGCCCTGGCCGGCCGCCGCGGACTGGAGCTCGGCGATCCGCTCGTCACGCTCGGCGAGCTCCGCGCCGAGCCGGCTCAGCACGTCGTCGACGTCGGCCATCCGGTAGCCCCGCAGCGCCACCGGGATGCGCAGCGCCTCCACGTCGGCCCGGGCCACCGGGCGGTGCTCGGGCAGCGGGTCCACCAGGTGCTCCGGCTCGGCCTCGGGCAGCACCCCGGCGTCGTCTCCGCCGCCCACCACGGCGAGGGTCACGGCGGTGACCACGACGACCATCGCGATCAGCAAGAACCAGAACACGAGCGAGCCTCTTCCCGACGCCGGAAACTGTCGGGTCCGATCGTGCCATGCGGCACTGACAGTTAGGGTCGCAGGCGGACAACGGCCCGGACCACAGCAAAGGACACAGGGGATGCACAGCGGAACGGACCGCGGGACGCTGCGGCTTGGCGGGCGCGAATTCACCGCGTACGAACCGGTGATCATGGCGATCGTGAACCGGACCCCCGACTCCTTCTACGACCAGGGCGCCACCTTCCACGACGAGCCCGCGCTGGCCCGCGTGGAGCAGGCGGTCGCCGAGGGCGCGGCCATCATCGACATCGGCGGGGTGAAGGCGGGCCCCGGCGAGGAGGTCACGGCCGAGGAGGAGGCGCGGCGCACGGTCGGTTTCGTGGCCGAGGTGCGCAAGCGGTTCCCCGACGTCGTCATCAGTGTGGACACCTGGCGGCACGACGTCGGCGAGGCGGTCTGCGAGGCCGGGGCCGATGTGCTCAACGACGCCTGGGGCGGCGTCGATCCGTTGCTGGCCGAGGTCGCGGCGCGCTACGGGGCGGGCCTCGTGTGCACGCACGCGGGCGGTGTCGAGCCGCGCACCCGGCCGCACCGGATCGCGTACGACGACGTGATGGCGGACATCCTGCGGGTCACCGTCGGCCTGGCCGAGCGTGCGGTGGAGCTCGGGGTGCGGCCGGACGGCATCATGATCGACCCCGGGCACGACTTCGGGAAGAACACCCGGCACAGCCTGGAGGCGACGCGGCGCCTCCAGGAGATGGCCGACACGGGCTGGCCGGTCCTGGTCTCGCTGTCCAACAAGGACTTCGTGGGCGAGACCCTGGACCGGCCGGTGAAGGAGCGGGTGATCGGGACGCTCGCGACGACGGCGGTGTCCGCCTGGCTCGGCGCCCGGATCTACCGCGTGCACGAGGTGGCGGAGACCCGGCAGGTGCTCGACATGGTGGCGTCCATCGCGGGCCATCGCCCGCCGGCGGTGGCCCGCAGGGGACTCGCCTAGGGGGTGTCTGGTGGATCAGGGTCGGTCAGGGTGCGGCGCCTGGTGCGGTGCATCGCAAGGCGCCGGAACGTCGTGATAGCGGAGCTATCGGGGCGTTTCGGCAACGCCGCGAGGTGCCGTGCCAGGCGCCGCACCCCCGGCCATGATCCACCAGACACCCCCTAGGGGGCGCGCGCCGGGCCCCGCCGGGCCGGCGGGACTGTCAAGGCACGGCCCAGGGCGGCCTGTCCGCTCAGGCTCCGCCCGTCTCCTTGGTGACGAGGGCGACCGCCTCGTCCACGTCGTCCGTGACGTGGAAGAGCAGCAGGTCGCCCTCGGATGCCTTGCCCTGGGCGATCACGGTGGTGCGCAACCAGTCCACGAGCCCGCTCCAGTACTCCGTGCCGAACAGCACGATCGGGAAGCGGGTGACCTTGCGCGTCTGGACCAGCGTCAGCGCCTCGAACAGCTCGTCCAGGGTGCCGAGTCCGCCCGGCAGCACCACGAATCCCTGTGCGTATTTGACGAACATGGTCTTGCGGACGAAGAAGTACCGGAAGTTGATCCCGATGTCGACATGCGGGTTCAGCCCCTGCTCGAAGGGGAGCTCGATGCCGAGCCCGACGGAGACGCCGTTGCCCTCCCGCGCGCCCCTGTTCGCCGCCTCCATCGCGCCGGGTCCGCCACCGGTGATCACGGCGAAGCCCGCGTCGACCAGGGCGCGTCCGATCCGTACGCCCGCCTCGTACTCGGGTGAGCCGGCCGGCGTGCGGGCCGAGCCGAACACACTGATGGCGCTGGGCAGTTCGGCCAGCGCGCCGAAGCCCTCGACGAACTCCGACTGGATGCGCATGACCCGCCAGGGGTCGGTGTGCACCCACTCGGAATCGCTCTCGGTGTCCAGGAGACGCTGGTCCGTGGTGCCGGCCTGCACCTGATCGCGGCGGCGCAGTACCGGTCCGAGCCGCTGTTCGAGCCGCTGCTCCGCCGGAAACGGTGCTCCCTCGGGGTTGGCCATGCCGTGCTCCCTCCGCTGACGATGTTGCGCGTGCTCAGCCAGGGTAGGTCGCCGAACGTTACGAATGGCGGAATTCCGGCGGGCCACACCCTGGCCGAGGCCCTGAACGACAGGCGCTCACGCCGTGCGCGGGCCGTCGGGACACCGACCCGGCGGCCGGGGCCGCCCCACGGGGTTGCCGCCGGGACACGGCCCGGCGCCCGGGGCCGCCCGGAGGGGTTGCCAGGTCGCTCTGCCCCGGCCTCAGTCGGTCAGCCAGGCCCGCAGCCGCTGCTCGCACCGGGTGATCCGCTCGACGACGACGTGCTCGTCGCGCTTGTGGGCCAGAAGCGCGTCGCCCGGCCCGTAGTTGACGGCGGGGATGCCGAGGTCGCCGAAGCGCGAGACGTCGGTCCAGCCGAACTTGGGGCGCGCGGTGCCGCCGACCGCCGCCATGAAGGCCGCCGCGGCCGGGTGCGAGAGGCCGGGCAGCGCGGCTCCCGAGTGGTCGTCGACGACGAACTCGGCGATGTCGCAGTCGGCGAAGACCTCGCGGACATGGGCGAGGGCCTGCTCGCCGGTGAGGTCGGGCGCGTAGCGGTAGTTGACGACGACCGTGCACGCGTCGGGGATCACGTTGCCCGCGACGCCGCCCTCGATGCCCACGGCGTTGAGTCCTTCGTGGTATTCGAGGCCGTCGATCACCGGCCGGCGCGGCTCGTAGGCGGCCAGCTTCGCGAGGACGGGGGCGGCCGTGTGGATGGCGTTGGACCCCATCCAGCTGCGCGCGGAGTGCGCGCGCTCGCCACTGGTCCGCAGCAGGACCCGCAGGGTGCCCTGGCAGCCGCCCTCGACCTCGGTGTCGGAGGGTTCCAGGAGCACCGCGAAGTCGCCGGCCAGCCAGTCGGGGTGGGCCTCGGCGATCCTGCCGAGGCCGTTGAGGTGGGCGGCGACCTCCTCGTTGTCGTAGAACACGAAGGTCAGGTCCCGGTTGGGCGCGGCCACCGTCTGCGCGATGCGCAGCTGCACCGCGACGCCCGACTTCATGTCGCTCGTGCCGCAGCCCCACAGCACGCCGTCCTCGTCGAGCCGTGCGGGCACGTTGCCTGCGATCGGCACGGTGTCGATGTGCCCGGCCAGGATGATCCGCTCGGCCCGGCCCAGGTTCGTGCGCGCCACGACGTTGTTGCCGTACCGGTCGACGGTGAGATGGGCCAGTTTGCGCAGTTCGCGCTCGATGGCGTCCGCCAGCGGCCGCTCGTCGCCGCTCACGGAGGCGAAGTCGACAAGGCGCGCGGTGAGCGTGGGCGCGTCGGCGGTGAGATCCAGGGTGGTGTCGGCCATGCGCCCGACCCTAACTCGACCGCGGGGGCTCTCTTCGCGCTCCAGTACGGTGGGCCCCGTGTCCGAGCCGATCAACCTTCCGCGCCCCTCCCGACGCGGCCGCCTCTTGCGTGTCGGGGCGGCCTTCGCCGTGCTGCTCGCGCTCGCCGGATACCTGGTGGTGCAGTACGTGAGCGGGGGCCCCGGCGCCCCGGAGTGCGTGGCGGGCGCGGGCGACGGGCGGGGTTCGACGTTCGAGCTCGGTCCCGAGCAGGCGCGGAACGCCGCGACGATCACGGCGGTGGGCGCCTCGCGCGGGATGCCGGAGCGGGCGGTGACGATCGCGCTGGCGACCGCGCTCCAGGAGTCGGGACTGCGCAACCTCGACCACGGCGACCGGGACTCGCTCGGCCTGTTCCAGCAGCGGCCCTCGATGGGCTGGGGCACCGCGGAGCAGATCATGGATCCGGTGTATGCGGCCGGGAAGTTCTACGAGCACCTGGCCGAGGTGCCCGGCTACGCGCGGCTTCCGCTGACCGTGGCCGCGCAGGAAGTCCAGCACAGCGGCTTCCCGCAGGCGTACGCGAAGCACGAGCCGGACGCCGCGGTCCTGATGGCCGCGCTGACCGGCCGCGAACCGGCCGCGCTGACCTGCACGGTGGCCAAGAACGCGCAGCCGGGCGACCCGGCGCAGGTGCGCGCGGAGCTGACGAAGGCGTTCGGGGACGGCGTGGCGCCGACGGGGAAGCCCGGGGACACGGGCCGGGACGTCGCCGTGCCGGTGCGGGTCACCGAGGGCGCCGCCGCCTCGGGCACCGGCGGTGAGCAGCGCGGCTGGGCGCTGGCGCACTGGGCGGTCGCCCAGGCCGCGGCCCTGCACATCGCGCAGGTCTCGTACGCGGGCCGCACATGGAGCGCGGAGGACTCCTCCGAGGGCTGGTCCGGCGCGCCCGTGCAGGGCGGCGGTACGCAAGAGGTGCGGATCACCCTCGCACCCTGACCGGGCACCTGTTCGTACCGGCACTCGGCCGGGGGACGGCACTCCTCGCGTGCCGACGGTTCGCACCCGCGTCCGGACGCCGACCCGGAGAATCGTCCATTCCCTTGCGCACCAAGGGATCTGACGGTCAATCAGGAAATGCCCGGGTGAATCATTTGCCCGTTTTTATCCAGAGTAGATAATGCGACGCATTACGAACTCTTTACCCCGGTCCACCGCAACCTCTCCTCCCCTCACGGCGGTTGTCAGGGCGTCCGAACGCCGGACAGCGACACATTTCCAACCCGTCTGAAGGAGCATCATGTCCCTCCCCCTGACCCGTCGGATCGCCCGCGCCGCGCTGCTCATCGCGGCAGGTGCAGCGCCCGTGGTCGGTGCGGCCGGCTCCGCAAGCGCCGTGGAACTCCCCCAGGCCGCGCCGAACCTGAGCGGCCTGACCCAGATGGACCCCAGCTCGGTAAGCAACGCCGTCGACGGCGTGACCCAGAAGGCCACCGGCATGGCCGGCACCACCGGAGCCGCCGCAGTCAAGAAGACCGTGCCGGCGGCGGGCAGGACGGTCGGCCAGACGGGCAAGGTGGCGACCCCCGCCGCGCAGAAGGCGGCCGGTGACGCGGCCGGCAGCGCGGGCGACATCCTCGGCTCGACCGCCAAGACCGCCACCGGAGCCACCGGAAGCGGCCTCCCGACCGGCGGTCTGCCCACCAAGGGCCTGCCGAGCACCGACCAGCTCCCCCTGAAGGGCCTGCCGCTCGGCTGATCCGGCCACAGGTGATGCGAAGGCGCCCGGGGAGTACAAACTCCCCGGGCACCTTGCGCGTCTGCCGCCCCTGCGCCTACCGCGCGAGGCGCTTCACGGCCGCCTCGACGCGCTCGTCGGTCGCCGTGAACGCGACCCGCACGAACCGCTCGCCCGCCGCGCCGTAGAAGTCGCCCGGCGCCACCAGGATGCCGAGCTCCGCGAGGTGCTTCACCGTCTCCCAGCAGCCCTCGTCGCGGGTCGCCCACAGATACAGGCTCGCCTCGCTGTGCTCGATCCGGAAGCCGTGCCCCTCCAGCGCCTCGCGCAGCGCCGCCCGCCGGGCCGCGTACCGCGCCCGCTGCTCCTGTACGTGCGTGTCGTCGCCCAGCGCCGCGACGGTGGCCGCCTGCACGGGCGCGGCGGTCATCATGCCGCCGTGCTTGCGGATCAGGAGCAGTTCGCCGAGCACGTCCGCGTCACCGGCGATGAACGCGGCGCGGTAGCCCGCCAGGTTGGACCGCTTGGACAGCGAATGGACGGCCACGACACCCTCGAAGGTGTCGCCGCACACGTCGGGGTGCAGCACCGAGACCGGCTCCGCCTCCCAGCCCAGCTCCAGGTAGCACTCGTCGGAGAAGACCAGCACGCCGTGCTCGCGGGCCCACGCCACGATGCGCACGAGCTCGTCCTTGGCCAGCACCCGGCCGGTCGGGTTGGACGGCGAGTTGAGCCAGAGCAGCTTCAGGCGGGTGGGGTCGAGCTCGGTGGGGTCGTCGCCGTAGACGACCGGCTCCGCGCCGCACAGCCGCGCGCCGACCTCGTAGGTCGGGTAGGCCAGGCTCGGGAAGGCCACCTGGTCGCCCGCGCCGAGGCCGAGCTGGGTCGGCAGCCAGGCCACCAGCTCCTTGGAGCCGACCACCGGCAGGATGTGGGTGTGCTCGACCGAGCGCGCGCCCAGGCGCTGCTCCAGCCATCCCTTGATCGCGTCCCGCATCGCGGGCGTGCCCCACACCGTGGGATAGCCCGGCGAGTCCGCGGCGCCGGTCAGGGCCTCCTGGACGAGCGCGGGGACCGGGTCGACGGGCGTGCCGACGGAGAGGTCCACGATGCCGTCCGGGTGGGCCGCGGCCGTCGCCTTGTACGGCTCCAGCTTGTCCCAGGGGAAGACGGGAAGGCGTGAGGAGACTGCGCTCACGGAAGGTGCTCACTTTCTCGTACGTACGGTGCTGTGCGACGGCGCCGGGAAACACCACGGCCCCGTACGGCAACTGAGCCGTACGGGGACCGGGGAAGCGCGATCAGCCGTTCTGCGGCGGCAGCGCTGCGATGAAGGGGTGGTCCCGCTCGATCAGGCCGAGCTTGGAGGCACCACCGGGCGACCCGAGCTCGTCGAAGAACTCCACGTTCGCCTTGTAGTAGTCCTTCCACTCGTCCGGAGTGTCGTCCTCGTAGAAGATCGCCTCAACCGGGCACACCGGCTCGCAGGCGCCACAGTCGACGCACTCATCCGGGTGGATGTACAAGGACCGGGAGCCCTCGTAGATGCAGTCGACCGGGCACTCTTCGATACACGCCTTGTCCTTGACGTCGACACAAGGCTGCGCGATGACGTAGGTCACGCTGTCGTTCCTCCTCGATAGGGCGCGGCGGGCCGATCTGCGGCTCCGTCCACGTGGCGCGCGGGAGCGCGGCGTCGTCGATGCCCGCACCTAGTATCTCCGGTTCGGGGCACGATCCGAACAGGAGGGGCGGAGAGACCTGTGGAATTCACCACCGGCGGGCGGCTTGAGGTCCGGATTTCAGCGGCCGATACGGGCAAACGCGTATCAGTCCGGCGCGTGAGCTCCAGTGGAACTCCGGGCTCCACGTTCACGGACACGGTCGGCGTCCTCACCTCCTGGGACCAGGGTGTGTTGTCGATCACACGAAAGAGCGGTGAGACGGTGCGGATCGAGGAGTCCACGCTCGTCGCCGGAAAGGTCGTTCCGGCCGCCCCGGCACGCCGCCGCGGCCCCGCCGCCTCCTTCGACGAGCTCGCGCCGGTCATGGCGCGCGCCTGGCAGCCGCTGGAGAGCGAGCGCCTGGGCGGGTGGACGCTGCGCGCCGCCGCCGGATTCACCCGCCGGGCGAACTCGGCCCTCCCCCTGGGCGACCCGGGCCTGCCCGTGCCGGACGCCCTCGACCGCGTACGCGCGTGGTACGCCGCCCGGGAACTCCCCGCCTACGTCCAGGCCGCGACGGGCGCCGATGGCACCCAGGAACGGCTCTGCGCGGACCTCGAACGCCTCGGCTGGGAGCGCGAGGTGAGCGCCGAGGTACGGATCGCGGCGCTCGCGCCGGTCGGCGACCTGGACGCGGACACCACCCGGGTACGTCTGGCCCGCACGGTCGACGACGCGTGGCTGAGCCGCTATCAGCGCTCGTCGGCTTCGTCGGAGCACGTCCTGAAGGTCCTCGGCAGCGGCCCTTCGGTGTGGTTCGCCTCGGTACCGGGCGAGGGGCCGCTGCCCGCGGCGATCGGACGGTGCGTGGTGGACGGGCGCTGGGCGGGGTTCATGGCGGTCGAGGTGGACCCGGCGCTGCGCCGCCAGGGCCTCGCGAGCGCCGTGATGACCGCGCTGGCCCGCCGCGCCCTGGACGAGGGCGCGTCGGCGGCCTGGCTCCAGGTGGAGACCGACAACGAGGGCGCTCGCGCGCTCTACGGGCAACAGGGCTTCTCCACACACCACAGCTACCACCACTTCCGGTCCCGCTGACCGGGTACGAGGCCGACATGGAACCGGAAACCACCGACTGGCGGCGGGAGTTCGCCGACCGGGCCCGCTCGGAGCGCCCCGATGTGGCGGCGCTGTGCCTGCTGCTCGGCGCGGTCGCCGACCCCGCGCTCGGCCAACGGGGCATCGACGAGGCCCACATCGAGCTCGACCGACTGGCCGGCCTGCTCCCCTTCGGCCTCACCGGCGCCCGCCCGTGGGCCCTCGCACTGGCCCGGCTCCTCGGCGGCGACTGCGGGTTCCGTGGCGCCGCCCACGACTACGAGCGCCTGGAGTCGTCGCTGTTGCACGAGGTGCTGCGGCGCCGTCGCGGCCTGCCCATCCTGCTCTCGGTGGTGTGGATCGAGGTGGCGAGGCGGGCCGGGGCGCCGGTGTACGGGGTGGCCCTGCCGGGCCATTTCGTGGTGGGCTTCGGGCCGCCCGAGCACCGGGTCCTGGCCGATCCGTTCGACGGGGGACGGCTCCTCGACCCCGCCGACGCGGAGCTCCTGGTGGCCGGCGCGACGGGCGCGCCGCTCACGGATTCGATGCTCGGCCCGGCCGAGCCGCTGGACATCGTCCTGCGCGTCCTCACCAACATCCGCGCCTGGGCCGCGGCCCGCCCGGAGCGCAGCGACGTGGGTCTGTGGGCCGTGGAGCTCTCGCTGCTGCTCCCCGCCCACCCGGCCACCCTGCGCTACGAACACGCCGAACTCCTGGTCCAGCGGGGAGACTTCCTGACGGGCGCCGCCGAACTCGACGACTACGCCGACGTGGTGGAACCTGTGGAGCCGGCCGTCGCGGAGACGGTGCGGCGCCGGGCGCGAGCGGCCCGGGCGATGCTGAACTGATCCGCCCCGGCGGCGCAGTTTAGGGTTCCGCCATGAACGACCGCCCGGCGCCGAGCACCGTCCACCCCGCCCCCTACCACGCCCAATGGGCCTCGCCCGAGCTGGTGGAGGCGATCGTCACCGGGTCGCTCGACGCGGCCGACGACCCGCTGTGGCGTGCTTACGGGGCTACGAGCGCCGAGGAGTACGCGTGGTGGTCGTGGCGGCTGTGCGGGGTGGCGTGCCTGCGGATGGCCCTCGAATTCTGGCAGGGCACGGCCCCCGGCGCGATGGAGCTTGCGCGGGAGTGCCTGGCCGCGGGGGCGTACGTACGCCGCGGTGACGGCCTCGACGGCCTGATCTACGCCCCGTTCGCGGCGTACGCCCATGAACGCTGGGGCCTGAAGGCGGTGGCCCGCCCCCATCTGCCCCTCGCGGAGCTGCGCCGGCTGATCGAGGCCGGGCAGCTGCTGCTGCTCTCCGTCCACCCCTCGATCCGGGAGCTCGCCCCCCACCCGGAACGCAGGGGCGGACATCTGGTCCTCGCGGTGGGGGCGGGCGAGGACGGCCTGGTCTTCCACAACCCCTCCGGCTTCAAGGGCCGCTCCCAGGAGTTCGTCTCCATCGCGTGGCAGGACCTGGAACGGTTCTACGCGGGGCGGGGCGTCGTACTGGGCCCCGGGACGGGGCGCCCCACGCACTGACCCCGCAGCACGCGGCCCGCCCGGCCACCGGGCACGGCCGCCGCTGCGGCCCGCCCCGGCCCACCGGGGCACGCGCGACGCACCACCCCGTCCTCCCCGTCCACCCCGCGCGGCCCGCCCCGGCGCCGGCCGCGCGCCATACCGCCACATCCAGCCATTTCCCGCGCCCCTGCGGAAAACCCTGCCGGAACGGCGACCGACGGTCACAATCTGTTGACGCACCCTCAGCAGGCCGTATGCCAGGGCCTGTTGAGGCGCACAGCCCTGTCCCGTTCCATGCCGTCGCGCCCCCGGGAGACCCCCTTGTCACGCTTGTCACGCTTGTCACGCCTGAGACCCATAGCCGCACGCCTCGCCCCCGCCCTGCTCCTCCCCCTCCTCGCCCTCCTCGGGCCCGCAGCACCGGCCCACGCGGACTCCGCGCAGGCCGATCTCTCGGTGACCCTGGCCGTCTCCCCCCAGGGGCTCGCCATCAACGCCGCCACGTTCAGCGCGCATGTCACCAACGCCGGGCCGTCCGACGTCAGCGCCGCCCGGGTGTGGTTCAGCTATCCGGCCGGCCTCACGGCGCCGTCCGCCTCGGGCTGCACGATCGACAAGGCGAACCGGACCGCGGTGTGCGCCCTCGGCGCGATCCCCTCCGGCACGACCGTCACGAAGAAGCTGACACTGCACGCGGGCCTCCTGACGATGAGCGGCAATCTGCCGGTCACGGCCGCCCTCGTCGACCTGGCTCCCGCCGACCCGGATCCGGGCAACAACGCGGCGGTACACGTCTGTTCGGCCCTCACGCTGCTCCTGCTGAGCTGCTGAGCTGCTGAGCCAGTGAGCTGCTGACGCCGGAGCGCGGCCTACAGCCAGCCCTTCTCGCGGGCGATGCTGACCGCCTCCGCCCGATTGCGGGCCGCCAGCTTCTGGATCGCCATGGAGAGGTAGTTGCGGACCGTGCCCTGCGAGAGGCGCAGGGCGGCGGCGAGCTCGGCGTTGGTCGCGCCCTCCTGGGCGGCGCGCAGCACGTCGCGCTCCCGGTCGGTCAGGGGGTTGGCCCCCTCGGCGAGGGCGGCCGCCGCGAGGGTGGGGTCGATGACCCGCTCCCCCGCGAGCACCTTGTGCACCGCCGTGGCGAGTTGGGCCGCGGGCGCGTCCTTGACCAGGAACGCGTCCGCGCCCGACTCCATGGCGCTGCGCAGATACCCGGGGCGGCCGAAGGTGGTCAGGATCACGATCTTCACGGCGGGCAGTTCGCGGCGCAGCAGGGCCGCCGCCTCGATGCCGGTCAGGCCCGGCATCTCGATGTCGAGCAGGGCGACGTCCACCGCGTGGGCGCGGGCCGCCGCCAGGACCTCGTCGCCCCGCGCCGCCTGCGCCACCACCTCCATGTCCGCCTCAAGGCCGAGCAGTGCGGCAAGGGCCTCGCGGACCATGGACTGGTCTTCCGCCAGGAGAAGTCGGATCATGCTCCGGATCCTAGAGGGACACCGGACGGGTCCGGCGTCAGCGGGATGCGCGCGGTCAGCGTGAAGCCCTTGCGACCGGCTTCGGCGTCCAGGACACCGGACACCTTCTCCAGGCGCTCCCTGAGCCCGGTCAGGCCGTTGCCCGGGACGGGCGTCGCGGATCCGGGCAGGCCCGGGCCGTCGTCCTTGACGCACAGTTCGAGGAACCGGCCGTCCAGGGTCTGGAGTTCGGCCAGGGTGACCGTGCAGTGCCGGGCGCCGCTGTGGCGTACGACGTTGGTGGCCGCCTCGCGCAGGACCCAGGCGAGCACTTCCTCCTCCGCCGCGGGCAGCCCTTCGGGTGCCTGGGTCGGTACGTCCGCCTGGATACCGGCGGCACACAACACCGTGCGGGCTCCCGCGAGTTCGGCGGGCAGCGTGGCCCTGCGGTAGCCGGCCACGGCGGCCCGCACGTCGGCGAGTGCCTGCCGGCTCACCTGCTCGATGTCGGCCACCTGCCGCGCGGCCTGCCCGGGATCCCCCGGCAGCATCCGCCCGGCGAGCTCACTCTTGAGCGTGATGAGCGAAAGGGAGTGGCCGAGCAGGTCGTGCAGATCGCGCGCCATCCGCAACCGCTCCTCGTTCGCGGCGAGTTGGGCGACGGTGGCGCGGGCCTCGCGCAGTTCCACCGAGGTACGGATGAGATGGCGCACGCCGGTCATCGCGAAACCGCCGAGCAGCGTCGGGACGACCAGGCTCGGCACGACACCGCCGACGTGGTCGACACGGACCCCGATCACGGTCATCGAGGCCGTCGCCGCGAGGATGGCCCAGGTCGCGAGGGCCAGCGGCAGTGTCGCGCCGCACGAGACGGACACGTACACGAAGAGCACGAGCCACGGACCGCCGAGGGTCAGCGAGAGCGTGAGGGCCAGGGCCGCGAGGAAGCCGAGGAGAACATGACCGGCGACGGTGGCCGGGGGCCGGGCGGTGTGCCGCAGCACCAGGGCCAGATAGACGGTGACGAAGCCGCCGAGGCCGAGCCAGCCGAGCACGGTGGGCACAGTGCTGTGGTCGCCGTCGAGCAGATCGCCGATCGGCGCGCCCATGAAGGCGAGCCAGATGCCGACCCACATCAGCTTCTGCACCACCTGGCGGCGCGTCTCGGGCCGCATCCCGATCCGTGCCGCCGGTGCCGTGTCGGGGCCCTGGTTCACGGCGCTCACGCCTTCAGGGTGTCCTTCCGGTACAGCCATGCCGCGCCGCCCGCGAAGAGCAGGAAGTAGGCGACGAGGATGGCGAGGTCCTTGCCGTGCGGGGCGTCGCCCAGCTCGATGGCCTGTCCCAGGGCAGCGTACGCGTGGGTGGGCAGCCACTCCGCGATGTTCTGGAGCCACTGCGGAAAGACCGTGCTCGGCATCCACAGGCCGCCCAGGATCGACATGCCGAAGTAGATGATCATCGTGATCGGGCGGACCGCGTCACCGCTTGCGATGTAGCCGATGGCCACGCCGAGCGCGGCGAAGCAGAGCGAGCCGGCCCAGATGGCGACGGTCAGCGCGCCCCACTGCCAGGCATCGAACCGTACGCCCTTGACGGAGGCGGCCACGAGGAAGACGACCACGATGCACGGCAGGGTCACGACGGCCGCGCTGGCGATCTTCGCGAGGACGTAGCCGCGGCCCGGCAGGGTGGTCAGGCGCAGCTGGCGCACCCAGCCCTTCTCGCGCTCCTTGGCGATCTTCTCGCTGTTGCCCATGAGGACGGCGGTGATCGCGCCGAAGGACGCCATCGAGACCATGTACAGGGCGGGGAAGGTGAGGTCGGTGCCCTTGACCTTGTCGGTGCCGTTCTGCGAGGCCGCGAAGAGCAGGTAGAGCGCCGAAGGGTAGATCACCGAGAAGAACATGAACTTCTTGTTCCGCAGGGTGCGGGTGATTTCGAGCTTGATCAGCGTGTTCATCGTGCGGTGGCCTCCTCGGCCGAGGTGATGGCGACGAAGGCCTGTTCCAGGCCGAGGCCCGCGACTTCGAGGTGGCGCGGGTAGAGGCCGAGCCCGTACACAGCGTGCATCGTCGCGTCGGCGTCGTGCGACTGGATGCGGACGGTGCGGCCCGAGATGTCGATGGTGGACAGGAAGGGAAGCCCGCGCAGGGCGGCCTCGGCGGGCCCGTCGACGGGTCCCTCCAGGTCGAAGCTGACCCGCCGGGCGCCCGCCTTCGCCTTGATCTCGGCGGCGGTGCCGTCGGCGAGGAGGCGGCCCTTGTGCAGCACGAGGACCCGGTCGGCGATCGCGTCGGCCTCTTCTAGGTAGTGCGTGGCGAACAGGACGGTACGGCCCTGGGCCGCCTGCTCGCGCATGGTCGCCCAGAACGCCTGGCGGGCGGTGACGTCCATGCCCGTGGTCGGCTCGTCCAGGACGATCAGGTCGTTGGCGCCTGCGGTGGCGAGCGCGAAGCGGACGCGCTGTTCCTGGCCGCCGGAGAGCTTGTTGACCCGGCGGTCGGCGATGCTGGTGATCCCCGCGCGGTCCATGACCTCGGCCACGGGGTGCGGCTCGGGGTGCAGGTCGCGGCCGAGCTTGACCAGCTCGCGCACGGTCACGTCCTCCATCAGGCCGCCGCTCTGGAGCATCGCGCCGACCTTGCCGGCGTTGATGGCCTGCGCGGGCGTCATGCCGAAGAGGCTGACCGTGCCGGAGTCCGCGGTACGCAGGCCGAGCAGCAGGTCGAGCGTGGAGGACTTGCCCGCGCCGTTGGGGCCGAGCAGGGCGACCGTCTCACCGGGGTTCAGCCGCAGCGAAAGTGCGTCCACGGCTCGTACGTCGCCGTAGCTCTTGCTCACGTTCTCGAAACTCACCACGGCGTGCGCGGTCGTCCGCTCGGTGGGGGGTGCTGTCTGCGTCATGCCCCCAGCCTCGCGCAGCCGCGCGGCGGCCGTCAGTGCCGCGCGTCGTGACTCCGCCATGACGAATGTCATGCCGCCGCCATGACGTGCCGGGTGCCCTACGGGGCCGCGGGCCCGCACCATCCACGCGGCTCCGCCACGGCGGGCGCGACCGACCCCGGGTGCCTTACAGGGCGCGGGCCCGCACCGCCTACGCGGCCCCGCCACGGCGGGCACGACCGGTCGACCCCGGGGGCCCTACGGGGGCGCGGGCCCGCACCGCCTACGCGGCCCCGCCACGCCAGGCGCGACCGACCGACCCCGGGTGCCCTACAGGGGCGCGGGGAACTGCGCGGCCAGCCACGCACGGTCCGCACCGGAAGGCGGCGGGGCTGCTGGGGCTTCGCCCCAGACCCCGGGAGTCACCCCACCCCGCCCCTTCCCGAAACCCTCCGGGGGTGGGAGAGGGGCTGAGGTCCAGGCTCCTGGGGCTCCGCCCCAGACCCCGTTCGCGCCTGAACGGCGCTCGTCCTCAAACGCCGGACAGGCTGAAGATGCCCATGCCGACCGGCACAGACCACCCAAGGGGCGCGGGGAACGGCGCGACCAGCCACGCACGGTTCGCACACCCCACGGCCCCCGGGGCCCCCGCCGCACCTGAACGGCGCCCGGCCGACACCAACCCCCCAAGGGGCGCGAGGAACTGCGCGACCAGCCACGCACGGCCCGCGCCCAAAAAGCGACCCCCCAAGGGCGCGAGCAGCCCGCACGGCCCGCGCCCCGGGGGCGGGCCGCTTACTGGATCGTGACGGTCCGCTCCGCCGACGTCTTGCCCCGCAGCGCCGTCTTCATGGCAACAGCCACGTCGTCCGCGGACACCTCGTGCTTCTGTCCGCCCTGGCTCACCAGCACGCCCTTGAACGTGCTGCCGATCAGCTCGGTGATCGCCTGCTTGTCGTAGACCTCGACCAGCTTCCCGTCGACCGCCTTCATCGAGAGAATCTTCGGCAGCGACTTCTTCGGCCCGAAGGGAAGCGACTTCCCGCCCGCCTTGATCGTCACGTTCGCCGACATCGCCGGCTTCGCGAACTCGTTCATCGCCCGGTCGATCTCGGCCTGGCCGACCGTCGGCTGACGGACCGAGACGGGCAGCGGCACCGCCCTCGCCTGGCCCGTCTGCACCAGCGTCCGATAGGCGTCCTTCACCGCGATCAGCGAACGGTTCACATCGAGCGCCTTGCCCGCCTTGCCCGGCACGGCCACCGCGTTGCCCGGTACGAACTTGATCGTGCCCTCGGTCGCCGAGCCCGAGGCGCCGGCGAGGTCGGTCAGCGCGACGCCCAGCTTCTCCTCGTCGACCGGGATCACCGGCTCGGCGACGCGCTTGCCGCCGAAGAGCGAGCCGATGACGGACATCGGGTTGTAGTCGGTGCCCGCCGCGGCCCGCACGGTGGCCTGGCTGTCGAGCGAGAGACCGGCGATCTCCGGCTTCAGCTGCTCCTGCTTGCCGTCGACCGTGAGGTTCAGCGGCTGGTTGGCGCGCTTGCCGAGCGTCTGGTCGAGCTTGGAGACCGCCGCTTCCTTTGTGCCGCCGCCGATGTCGACGCCGAGGACCGTGGTGCCCTTGGGGACCTCGGAGTGGTTCAGGACGAGCCCGGTGCCGTACGCCACCGCGACCAGGGCCACCAGGGCGCCGCCGAGCAGCCCCAGCTTGGAGCGGCCCTTCTTGGCGGGAGCCGCCGGGGTGCTCGTGCGGGCCGGCGCCGCCGGGGGCTCGGCGTCGTCGTGGTCCGGGCCGGGGGGCGGCGTGAGGTGCGGGCCGCCCGGGCCGGGCCCGCCGGACGGGAAGGACCCGCCCCGGTGCTCCGGCGGGACGACCGGGATGCCGCTGGTGAGCGTGTCGCCCGAGACATGGCCGCCGGGCGCGGCGGCCGCCGGGTTGACGGACGGGTTCGCGAGCGGGTTGCCCACCGACTGCGCGAACGGGCTCGGGGCCGGCACCTGCGGGGTGAGGATCGCCGTGTCGTCGGACAGCAGGGGCGCCTGCCCCTGTCCGCCGGGGGCGAAGGGATGGCCACCGCCGATGCCCGAGTCCTGCCCCTGCCCGGGGCCCGCGCCGTCGCCGGGAACGGGGGCGCCGGGGCCCGGACCGTCACCGCGGCCCATGTCGCCCACCGGGCGCGGTCCTTGACCGGGGGCGCGGCCCATGTCCGCTCCCCGGTCCTGAAGTTGCCCCGGGCCCGGGTCGAGGCCCGACGGGTCGGGGCTCCAGCCACCCTGGGCGTTGCGAGCGCCTTGTGCGTTCTGGGAGTTGTGGGGGTTCTGGGGGTTCTGGGGGTTCTGCGCGGAGGCGGCACCCTGGTTCATGCCCGTGCGGTTGCCGACGGGCCGGGTGGGCAGTGCGGCATGGCCGGTGACGGGCCCCGTGGTCGGGCCGGACGGCGCGGCAGGACCGCCAGCGCCTCCGAGCCCGGCCCCCCCGAGCCCGGCACCCGAACCGTCCGAGCCGTCCGAGAAGTACGGCAGGCCGGGCACCGGGGTACCGGACGGCGGGGTCGCCGAAGGGGCGGGCGCCGCCGGGGACTTGCGCGGCGCGAACCAGTTGCTGGTGGGCCCCTCGTCGGCGGCCGGCTCCTCGGGCTCCGCCTCGGGCGCCTCGGGCCGCGGCAGCGAACCGGTGCGCTCGCTCACGCCGTCCGCGTCCGCCGCTCTGGTGGCGTCACTCATCGGCGTACGCATCACGACCGGCGGGATGGGGCGCGAGCCCGGGATGTTGATCCGGATCCGCGTCGTCAGCGTGGTCTCGGTCTTCGGCTCGTCCGGCTCCGCGGCGGGCTCAGGAGTGTCCTGGCCCGCCGGTGACGGGGTCCCGTAGGGCGGAGTACCCGACGGATACCCGGCTGTGCCCCGCCCCTGCGGGCCGGAGGACGAACTGTCAGTTTCACGACTCAAGGCTGGTTCTCTCCCGATTGGCTCCGCCACCCGGTTTCGTTCGTGTGGTCCTTCTGTGCGGGCGGCTCGGCGGCGCGCACCACCATACTGGCCGCCGCCGTTGCGTACGGGGCGGGCCAGGGAAGGCGCACCCCGTCCCCTTCTACTGCGTCGCGGCGCCCGCGCACGTCACTTGCCCAGTCGGGTTGCCGGGCCGCCGGGTTGCGTGAACCCGCCGATCGTGGCGCAGATCACAGCGCCGGCCATGCCCCCGAGGAGGAAGACGTACGAGCCGATTCCGGCACCGAACACGAAGTCGCCCTCGGGACGCGAGGCGGTCAGCAGGATGACGGTGACCAGCCAGCCGGCCGCGGGCGCTCCCACTCCGCCCCGCCCGCCGGTCAGTTGCGTCCCGGTCCAGAAAAGGCCGACGGCGCCGGCGAGGGCCAGCACGAGGCCGCCCGGGAACCAGGCCGCCTGGACGAGCGCCCCGGCGGCGGCCACGAGTGCGCCGAGCACGACGAGCAGCGCGTACAGCGCGATGCGGGCGACGGTGCCGCCCGTCCTTGCGTCAGCCATGGCGGTACGACTACTCACTTGTCCACACCTTCAAACAGATCGTGCTCGCGCCGGCCGGCCGGAGCTCCGGAAACACCCGCCGCCAACTGGTAGTACTCGGTGGTGAAGATCGGCTGCCCCAGGTCGTTGGAGAGCGCGAACCAGGGCCCGTCGACGGCGATCTGGGTGGCGTGCGCCCGCATCGCCGCGCTCTTGGCGGCCGCGTACGCGCCGCCGTCGATCTCGGTCGTGATCTTTGACTCGTCCACCACGCCCGGCACGTCGTCGATGGCCGCGATGCCCGGAAAGGCCGGGTTCGCGGCGCGCAGCTCGGCGAAGGCGCGTTCGGCGACGGGGCGGGGCACACGGTTCCAGTAGATCTTCGCGATGGTGTGCGGCTCGCCCAGATCGGGGCGGTGGCCGGGCTCGGCGGCGCGTTCGGCGGCGCGCGTCGCGACCCGGTGCGCCTGGATGTGGTCGGGGTGGCCGTAGCCGCCGTCCGGATCGTAGGTGATCAGCACCTGCGGGCGCACCGAACGGATCACCTCTACGAGGGACACGGCGGCGGCGTCCACGTCGGTGTTCCAGAACGCGCCCGCGCGGTGGTTCTGTTCGACGCCCATCATCCCGGAGTCGTGGAACCGGCCGGTGCCGCCGAGGAACCGGTGGTCGGTGACGCCCAGTTCCTTCATCGCGGCGGCGAGTTCGCCGGCCCGGTGGGCGCCGAGGCCGCCGTCCCGGTCGGACGCGAGATGGGCGAGTCCGGGCGGAATGACCTCGCCCTCCTCGCCGAGGGTGCAGGTCACCAGGGTGACGTGCACGCCTTCGGCGGCGTACTTCGCCATGGTGGCGCCGTTGTTGATCGTCTCGTCGTCCGGGTGCGCGTGCACCAGGAGAAGACGGCGGGCGGGGAGTTCCGACATGGGGCAAGACTACGAGGCCCCGGCCCGGCCGCGCCTCCGGCACGGGCCGCCCACCGCTTTCAGGAGAGCCGCTAGAACTTGATCCCGCCGATCATCCCGGCGACATTGCTGGTGACTTGGCTGATGGTGGGGGCGATGGACGAACTCGCCAGATAGAAGCCGAGCAGGATGCAGACCGCCGCGTGTCCACCCTTGAGCCCGGATTTCCGGACCAGCAGGAAGACGACGATCGCCAGCAGCACCACCGCCGAAATCGAGAGTGCCACGGCGGTTCACCTCCATCTGTTCCGGTGGTCGAGCGGACCCAGCAGTGCGTACAGCCGGCAGGCTTCCTACCCACCGAGCGCTACGGATCATAACTATCCGTGGGACCGCATTGATCGGGGCATGGGGGCACAAGGGGCGCACGTGACTCGCTCCCGAGCGGGTCGCACGGGGGCCGACTAGGTTCCCCTCATGACGACCACCGCATCCAGACACCCAGAGGACTCCGGGCACCTCTCCTTTCCCCGGCACTCAGCACGGACCCAGCGTTTCACCCTCGGTGCGCCCCGCGCCTTCACCGTGTCACCGGACGGCGAGCGGGTCGCCTTCCTGCGTTCACCCTCCGGTACCGAACGCAGCCATCTGCTCTGGGTGCTGGACTTGGTGCGCGGTGGCACGGAGCGGATCGCGGCGGACCCCGGCGCACTCCTCGGCGGCCACGGCGAGCGGCTTTCCGCGCAGGAGCGGGCGCGCCGCGAACGCAGCAGGGAGGGATCGGCCGGAATCGTCGGCTACGCCACCGACGCGGCCGTGGAACTGGCCGCGTTCGCCCTCTCCGGGCGGCTGTTCACCGCCGAACTGCGCGCCGGCACCGCCCGCGAACTGTCGGTGCCGGGGCCGGTGCTCGACCCCCGCCCCTCCCCCGACGGCCGCCATGTGGCCTATGTGGCCCAGGGCGCGCTGCGGGTCGTGGGGGCCGAGGGCGGGGGCGACCGGGCGCTCGCCGAGCCCGAGTCGCCCGAAGTGACGTACGGCCTGGCCGAGTTCATCGCCGCCGAGGAGATGTCCCGCTCGCGCGGCTACTGGTGGAGCCCGGACTCGGACCGCCTGCTGGTGGCCCGCGCGGACGAGGCGCCCGTACGCCGCTGGTGGATCGCCGATCCGGCCAACCCCGGGCAGGAGCCGGCGCGGGTCGCCTATCCGGCCGCCGGCACGCCCAACGCCGAGGTGCGGCTCTTTCTGTACGCCCTGGACGGCAGCCGTACCGAGGTCGTCTGGGACCGGGCCCGCCACCCCTATCTGGCCCGCGTGCACTGGTCGTCCAACGGGGCGCCGCTGCTGCTCGTACAGGCCAGGGACCAGCGCACCCAGCTCCACCTCGCCGTCGATCCCGCGTCGGGCACCACCCGTACCGTGCATGTCGACGAGGACCCCGACTGGCTCGAACTCCTGCCGGGCGGACCGGCCTGGGCGCCGGACGGCCGGCTGGTACGGATCGCCGACGAGGGCGGCGCGCGGGTGCTCGCCGTGGGCGACCGGACCCTGACCGGGGCGCAGTTGCACGTCAGGGCGGTGCTCGACATCGGTGACAGCGATGTCCTGGTCTCCGCGTCCGCGGGGCGCGAGGCCCCCGCCGCCGCGGCCGACGCCTCCGAAATCGGCGAGATCCATGTGTACCGGGTCAATGAACTGGGCACGGAACGCGTCTCCCAGGACCCGGGCGTCCACTCGGCCGTGCGCTGCGGGGCGCTCACCGTGCTGAGCTCCGACCGGCCCGACCGGGCGGGGTCGGCCGTCCGGGTGCTGCGGGACGGCAAGGATCTGGCCACGATCGCGTCATATGCCGCCACGCCGGGTCTGTCGGTGCGACTCCGGCTGACCGAAGGGGGCGCACAGCGCATCCCGTGCGCCGTGCTGCTTCCATCCCACTACCGGGAGTCGGACGGTCCGCTGCCCGTACTCATGGATCCGTACGGCGGCCCGCACGGACAGCGGGTGCTGGCCGCGCACAACGCGCACCTCGCCTCGCAGTGGTTCGCCGACCAGGGTTTCGCGGTGGTCGTCGCCGACGGCCGCGGCACCCCTGGCCGCTCCCCCGGATGGGAGAAGTCGGTCAAGGACGATTTCACCCTCGCCCTCGACGACCAGATCGAGGCGCTGCACGGACTGGCCGGCGCCTTCCCCCTGGACCTCGGGCGGGTGGCGATGCGGGGCTGGTCCTTCGGGGGGTACCTCTCCGCGCTCGCCGTGCTGCGGCGCCCCGACGTCTTCCATGCGGGGATCGCGGGAGCCCCGGTGACGGACTGGGAACTGTACGACACGCACTACACGGAGCGGTACCTGGGTACGCCGTCCGAGCGCCCCGACGTCTACACGGCCAACTCCCTCGTGCGCCACGGCCAGTTGACCCGGCCCGCCGACCCGGCGCGGCCCTTGATGGTCATCCACGGCATGGCCGACGACAACGTGGTGGTGGCGCACGCCCTGCGGCTGTCCTCCGCCCTCCTCGCCGCGGGCCACCCCCACGAAGTGCTGCCCCTCACCGGGGTGACGCACATGACCCCGCAGGAGCAGGTCGCCGAGAACCTGCTGCTGGTCCAAGTCGACTTCCTGCGGCGGTCGTTGGGGATCACCCAGGGCTAGGACGGGGACGGAACAGGACCGGACGGGGGCCCGCCAGGGGCCCTCGGCGGGGGTCGGCGGGGGCCGGCGGGGCCGTGCGCGAGCGGCCCGGCCGGCCCCCGCGCCCGTGCCGCCGTACGGTGCCGGTCATGGCGTGTTCGCATATCGGGGACGCAACCGGCAAGATGCCTGCCCATTACGGAAATTGATGGGTATTTAACGCGAGATTCCGGGTATGCCGGAAGCCTGTCAAGCACGCGACCGCACCAAAGACGAAAATCTTGAGCCAAGTTAATCGATGAGTTCTACTCGGCCTGCGCAAACCCCTTGACGCCCACCGCCGGACGGTTGAATCTTCCGATCAACAAAGGACGCCACTCGGCGCTGATGAAACCTTCCGGTGCGGGGGGCAATGCGAAATGACGAGTTCCACAAGAGCTGCCATGGAGCCAACCGATCCACTTTCCGGAGAGGGCGACGAGCCCACCCCCGAAGGTGGTATAGGCGTAAACAAGAGTGAACTTGTCGGACGCTCTCCAGGACGTCTTGCGTGGGTCAGGTTCAAACGCGACAAGGTCGGAATCCTGTGCGCGTTTACGGTTCTTGGATTCATCCTGGTGGCACTGGCCGCTCCGCTCATCTCCAAGCTGTACGGCAAGGACCCGTATCAGCTGTACGGGCAGGACTGCGGGCTCCTGAACAGTTACGGCATTCCGCTCAAACCCAACGGCGGCATCGACGGCGACTTCTGGTTCGGCGTCGAGCCGAGGCTGGGCCGTGACGTCTTCACGCTGCTGGTCTACGGCATCCGCACCTCGCTGCTCATCGCGCTGGCGGTCACGGTCGTCGCGGTGTTCATCGGGGTGCTGGTCGGTCTCGTCCAGGGCTACATGGGCGGCCGGACCGACTACTTCGTCGGCCGCTTCTCCGACCTGATGCTGTCCTTCCCCGCGCAGCTGTTCTTCATCGCCTTCACGCCGGTGATCGTGGCCCTGTTCGTCTCTCCCACCGAGGAGGAGCCGACATATGTGCGGGTGGTCGCGCTGATCCTGGTGCAGCTGCTCCTCGGCTGGATGACGATGGGCCGGCTCATCCGGGCCCAGGTGCTGTCGCTGCGCGAACGCGAGTTCATCGAGGCGGCCCGGCTCAGCGGAGCCTCGGGCTGGCGGATCATCCGCAAGGAGCTGCTGCCCAACATCTGGTCGACCGTGCTGGTGCAGGCGACGCTGCTGCTGCCGGTCAACGTCACCGCGGAGGCGGGGCTCTCCTACCTCGGCGTCGGAGTCCACAGCCCGACCCCCGACTGGGGTCTGCTCTTCCAGTCCGGGGCCACGTACTACGACTCCGATCTCACCTTCATGTTCTTCCCCGGCATCGCGATGGTCGTCTTCGTCGTCGCGTTCAACCTGCTCGGGGATTCGGTCCGGGACGCTCTCGACCCCAAGACCGTGCGCTGAATTCCGATCATCCTGACAGGCAGGAATCCATGAGAATAAACAAGGCGCGCCAGGTTTCCGCGGTTCTGGCGGTGGGGGCCCTGGCGCTGACGGCCGCGTGCAGCAGCGGTGGGTCCGGCGACAGCGGTTCGGGCCCGGACTCGGGCAAGAAGGCCGAGGTGCAGAACTTCGGCGTGGGCACCAAGGCGGACTCCACGGGCCCCGCCGTCGCGGTCGACGGGGCCAAGACCGGCGGCACCGCCTACAGCCTGGACCAGGCGGGCTTCGACTACCTCGACCCGGGCCAGCAGTACGTGAGCGACCAGCTCTCGGTGCAATTGCTGTACAACCGCTCGCTCACCGGCTACAAGATCGACCCGAAGACCGGCAAGACGACCCTCGTCGGCGACCTCGCCACCGACGCGGGCACCCCGTCGGACGGCTCGAAGACCTGGACGTACACCCTGAAGGACGGGGTGAAGTTCGAGGACGGCACGCCGATCACCGCCAAGGACATCAAGTACGGCATCGAGCGGCTCTTCGCCGACTACCAGACACAGGGCCCCAGTTACGTCCAGAAGTGGATCTACGGCCCCGACTACCGCAAGGCGTATGCCGGTCCCTACGACGGCAAGGAGATCCCGGACAACCTGATCTCGACGCCGGACGACAAGACGATCGTCTTCCACTTCCTCGCGCCGCACGCCGACACTCCGTACGCGATGGCGATGCCCAACATCTCGCCGGTCCCCAAGGCCAAGGACGACCAGCAGAAGTACAACAACCACCCGGTCTCCTCGGGCCCGTACAAGATCGCGGACTACAAGCCGGGCAAGTCGCTGACGTTCGTGCGCAACACCAACTGGGACCCGAAGACCGACCCGATCCGCAACGCCTACCCGGACAAGTGGGAGTTCCAGCTCGGCATCCAGGAGCCGGGGCTCACCAACCGGCTGGCCGCCGACACCGGGACCGACAAGTTCGCCATCAACATGTCGAACTCGGCCGACCCGTCGAAGATGCAGTCGCTGACGTCGGACCCGAAGTACAAGAGCCGGACGGTCAACGAGTACCAGCCCTACGTCGAGGTGTTCAACCTCAACACCAAGCGGATCAAGGACCCGAAGGTCCGCCAGGCGCTGGCGTACGCCTTCCCGATGCAGCAGGTCCAGCAGGCCTTCGGCGGTGGCGCGCAGGGCGACCTCGGCACCACGCTGATCAGCCCGACGGTGTCCGGCTGGAAGAAGTTCGACCCGTTCGGCAAGCTCACCAAGCCCATGGGTGACCCGCAGAAGTCGCTGGACCTCCTCAAGGAGGCCGGTGTCACCACCCCGTACAAGATCTCGCTGGCCTACGCGAACACCCCGCGCTGGGACAACGTCACGCTGACCATCCAGAACGCGCTGGAGAAGGCCGGCTTCAAGGTCGAGCGCAAGGCCATCGACCCGACGTCGTACTACACCGTGGTCGGCAAGGTCGACACCCCGTACGACATGTACCGCACCGGCTGGGGCGCGGACTGGCCCAGCGGCTCCACGGTCATCCCGCCGACCCTCGACGGGCGCAACCTGGCGGACGGCACCAACAACTACTCGTTCCTGAACGACCCGAAGGTCAACTCCGAGATCGACCGCATCATGAAGATCACGGACTTGACCAAGCAGGCCGACGAGTGGCGCACGCTCTCCGAGTACGTGCTGAAGACCGACACGTCGCAGATCCCGTTCATCTTCGACAAGTACTTCAACCTGTACGGTTCCGGCCTCGGCGGAGTCACCTACAACGAGGTCTACGGGACGATCAACCCGAACACGATCTTCGTGAAGCAATAACACCTGCGGCTCGGTTTCCCCGGCCCCCGGCGGGCCGGGGAAACCGCTTAGCGACGGAAGAGTCAACCGATGTTGCGTTTCCTCGTGCGCCGCGTGCTCGGTGCCATGGTCATCCTGCTGTTGATCAGCATGATCACCTATTTTCTCTTCTTCTTCCTGCCCGCCGACCCGGCCCTGCTTTCCTGCGGAAAGCAATGTGATCCCCAGAATGTCGCCCTGATCCGCAAGAACCTCGGCCTCGATCTGCCGATCTGGACGCAGTACTGGCATTACATGGTGGGCATATTCGCGGGCCGGCACATGCCGATCGGTGACTGCGCGGCCCCCTGTTTCGGATACTCGTTCGCCGATCAGCAGCCCGTCTGGAGCACGATCTCCGACAGCTACCCGACCACGCTGACCCTGGCCATCGGCAGTTCGGCGGTCTTCCTCACCGTGGGCGTCTCGCTCGGCCTCATCTCGGCCTGGCGCCAGGGCACGGTCTTCGACCGGATCGCCAGCGCCACCTCGCTGCTGGGGCAGTCGGTGCAGATCTACTTCATCGGCCCGCTCGCGATCCTGCTGTTCTCCTACAAACTGGGGTGGCTCGACCGGGGCCACGACGTGGACTGGCGACATGACATCACCGGTTCGATCAGCGGCATGATCCTGCCCTGTCTGGTCCTCTCGGTGATCTTCTGGTCCAACTACAGCCGTCAGACACGGTCGTTGATGGTCGAGCAGCTGTCGGAGGACCACATCAGGGCGGCCCGCGCCAAGGGGATGTCGTCCCGTTACGTCTTCCTGCGCTACGCCCTGCGCGGCGCGATGGCCACCATCGTCACCATCTTCGGCGTGGACCTCAGCGCGGTGCTCGGCGGCGCGATCATCACCGAGGTCACCTTCGGTCTGCACGGCCTCGGGCTGCTCTCGGTACAGGCCGTGCTCCGCAGCGACCTGCCGCTGGAGATGGCCGTGATGCTCATCGGGGCCACCCTCATCGTGCTCTCCAACATCGTCGTCGACATGGCGTACGCCTTCATCGACCCCCGGATCAGGCTCACCTGACACCCGCAGACCCACAGGAGAACCGCCCGTGTCCACCTTGAGCCAGACCGCCGCCGAACCGGCGGCCCGAGGGGCCTCCTCCTTCCTCTCGGTCCGAGACCTGTACGTCCACTTCGCCACCGAGGACGGCACCGTCAAGGCCGTCGACGGCCTCTCCTTCGACCTGGAGCGCGGCTCCACGCTCGGCATCGTCGGCGAGTCGGGCTCCGGCAAGTCGGTGACCAACCTCGCGGTCCTGGGGCTGCACAATCCGCGCAACACCACGATCCAGGGCGAGATCCTGCTGGACGGGCAGGAGCTGACCGGCGCCACCGAACGGCAGCTGAACCGGCTGCGCGGCAAGAAGATGGCGATGATCTTCCAGGACTCGCTGGCCGCGCTCTCGCCGTTCTACACCGTGGGCCGTCAGATCGCCGAGCCCTTCATGAAGCACACCGGCGCCTCGCGCCGCGAGGCACGGGCACGGGCCGTGGACATGCTGCGCAAGGTCGGTATCCCCCAGCCCGAGCTCCGGGTCGACGACTACCCGCACCAGTTCTCCGGCGGCATGCGCCAGCGCGCGATGATCGCGATGGCACTGGTCTGCGACCCGGAGCTGGTGATCGCGGACGAGCCCACCACCGCGCTCGACGTGACCGTCCAGGCGCAGATCCTCGATCTGCTCAAGGACCTCCAGCAGGAGACGGGCGCGGCGATCATCATCATCACCCACGACCTGGGGGTGATCGCCAAGACCGCCGACGACGTGATGGTGATGTACGCGGGCCGGTGCGTGGAGCGGGGCACGGTCAAGGAGGTCATGCACCACCCCCAACACCCCTACAGCTGGGGCCTGATCAGTTCCATCCCGCGCCTCGACTCCTCCGTGGACATCCCGCTCGTCCCCATCCCCGGCTCCCCGCCGAGCCTGCTGTCACCACCGCCCGGCTGCCCGTTCCATCCCCGGTGCGGCTTCAGCGGCGAGGTGTCGGGCGACGCGTGCGGCACCGTCCGGCCTGCCCTGCCGCAGGACCGGCGGCGCGGCGCCGCCTGCCATCTGACGGACGCCCAGAAGGACGTCCTGTTCACCGAACAGATCCGCCCCCGGCTGCGCTAGAAGGATGCGGGACATCGTCATGAGTGAGAAAACCACCAGTGTCGCCGAGTCCCCGGCCGCGTCCGCCGGGTCCGGCGACACGACCCCGCTGCTTGAGGTGAACGGGCTCGCCAAGTACTTCCCGATCACCATGGGGTCCTTCTTCAAGCGGCACGTCGGCGACGTGCGCGCCGTGGACGGGGTCGACTTCCAGATCGGGCGGGGCCAGACCCTCGGCCTCGTCGGGGAGTCGGGCTGCGGCAAGTCGACGACCGGGCGGCTGATCACCCGGCTCCTGGAACCCACCGGGGGCCGGGTCGTCTACGCAGGCCAGGACATCACGCACGCCTCGCGCCGGGCGCTCGCCCCGATCAGGTCCGAGATCCAGATGATCTTCCAGGACCCGTACGCGTCCCTGAACCCGCGCCAGACGGTCGGTGACATCATCGCCAACCCGATGGTCGTCAACGGCATCAAACCGGCCGGCGGCATCGAGCGGCGGGTCCGCGAGCTCCTGGAGACCGTCGGCCTGAACCCGGAGCACTACAACCGCTTCCCGCACGAGTTCTCCGGCGGTCAGCGTCAACGCATCGGTGTGGCACGGGCGTTGGGCATGGGCCCCAAGCTGATCGTGGCCGACGAGCCCGTATCGGCGCTCGACGTGTCCATCCAGGCGCAGGTGGTCAACCTGCTCCAGGAACTCCAGCGGGAGCTGGACATCGCGTTCCTCTTCATCGCCCACGACCTGGCGATCGTGCGGCACTTCTCGCAACGGGTCGCGGTCATGTACCTGGGCCGGATCGTCGAGGTCGGCGACCGCGAGTCGATCTACCGGCGCCCCCGCCACCCGTACACCCACGCCCTGCTCTCGGCCGTGCCGGAGGCCGTCGTGGAGGAGGAGGGCGAGGGCCGCGAGCGGATCCGCCTCGCGGGCGACGTGCCGTCGCCGGTCAACCCGCCGTCCGGCTGCCGCTTCCGCACCCGCTGCTGGAAGGCGCAGGACAAGTGCGCCGCGGAGACGCCTCCGCTGGTGCGCATCGAAGGCAACCGGGAGGGGCACCTGACCGCGTGCCACTTCCCGGAGGAACCGACGGTCGCGGCCCGGGACGAGGACGTGGTCCTCGACCCGGCGCTGGTCGCGATCGAGGAGGCGACGGACACCGCCCGTTGACCCGAGTTCGTCGAGCCTCCGCTCGGAGGGCCCGGGTCCGCGCCCGCACACCCCGCCCCACCGCGGCCGCGGACCCGGCGCCCGACCCCGCCCGTTTGCGCAGTTCCCCGCGCCCCTTCAGTGCCCGCCTGCGGACCGTGCGGGGTTGCTCGCGCAGTTCCCCGCGCCCCTTCAGTGCCCGCCTGCGGACCGTGCTGGCCCACTCGCGCAGTTCCCCGCGCCCCTGGGGGGCCGGCTCCGGCCTTCGTGTGCGGACCGTGCGGGGTTGCTCGCGCAGTTCCCCGCGCCCCTGGGGGGCTGCCCCGTCCTTCGTGTGCGGGTCGTGCGGGGTTGCTCGCGTAGTTCCTCGCGCCCCTTGGGGGGGGCCGGCTCCGGCCTTCGTGTGCGGACCGTGCGGGGTTGCTCGCGCAGTTCCTCGCGCCCCTTCAGTGCCTGCCTGCGGACCGTGCGGGGTTGCTCGCGCAGTTCCTCGCGCCCCTGCAATGGTTAGCCTGCGGCCCCCGCCGGGGCGCGGGCGGACCGGGCTCAGTCCGTCGGTGGTACCACCCGTTTCTCCTCCGCGAAGTGGCACGCGGACGGGTGCCGGGCCGGGCCGGAGGTCAGGCGGAACTCGGCCGGGACCGCGAGCAGGGGCACTTCCTGCGCGCACCGCTCCCGCGCCTTCCAGCAGCGGGTGCGGAAGCGGCACCCCGAGGGCGGGTTCGCGGGCGAGGGCACGTCGCCGGTGAGGATGATGCGCTCGCGGCGCTCGCGCGCCGAGGGGTCCGGCACCGGCACCGCGGAGAGCAGCGCCTGGGTGTAGGGGTGGGTGGGGTGGTCGTAGATCTCCTCGTCCCGGCCGATCTCCACGATCCGGCCCAGGTACATCACGCCGACCCGGTCGGAGATGTGCCGCACGATGGACAGGTCGTGGGCGATGAAGACGTAGCTGAGGGAGAACTCGCTCTGGAGACGGTCCAGGAGGTTGACGACCTGGGCCTGCACCGAGACGTCCAGCGCGGAGACCGGCTCGTCCGCGACGATGATCTCGGGCCGCAGAGCCAACCCCCGTGCGATGCCGATGCGTTGACGCTGGCCGCCGCTGAACTGGTGGGGGTAGCGGTTGATGTACTCGGGGTTGAGCCCGACCACGTCGAGCAGGTCCTGGACCTTGGTGCGGCGGTTGCCCTTCGGGGCGACCTCGGGGTGGATCTCGTACGGCTCCCCGATGATGTCGCCGACCGTCATGCGCGGGTTGAGCGAGGTGTACGGGTCCTGGAAGACCATCTGGATGTTGCGGCGCACGGCCTTGAGGGCCCGCCCCGACATGGACGTGATGTCCTCGCCCTTGTACCTGATCTGTCCGGCCGTCGGCCGCTCCAGGTTGACCAGCATCTTGGCGACCGTCGACTTGCCGCAGCCCGACTCTCCGACGATGCCGAGCGTTTCGCCCGCGGCGAGGTCGAAGGAGACCCCGTCGACCGCCTTGACCGCGCCGATCTGCTTCCTGAAGAGGATGCCCTGGGTCAGCGGATAGTGCTTGACCAGGTCCCTCACCTCCAAAATGGCCTCAGCCATCGAGGGTCTCCTTCCAGAAGAAGCACGCGCTCTGCCGGTCGGGCGCCACGTCGAACAGGGGCGGCACCTCGGTGCGGCAGATGTCCTGGGCCATGGGGCAGCGCGGGTTGAAGGCGCAGCCCGGCGGGATGTGCATCAGGTTGGGCGGCAGACCCTTGATCGCGTACAGCTCCTGGCCCTTCTGGTCCAGGCGCGGGATCGATTCGAGCAGGCCCTTGGTGTAGGGGTGGGCGGGGGCCCGGTAGATCTCGTGCACCGGGGCCTGCTCGACGATCCGGCCCGCGTACATGACGGCGATCTTGTCCGCGACGTCGGCGACCACGCCGAGGTCGTGGGTGATCAGGATGAGCCCCATGTTCAGCTCGCGCCTCAACTCGGCGAGCAGGTCCATGACTTGGGCCTGCACGGTGACGTCGAGCGCGGTGGTCGGCTCGTCCGCGATGATGAGCGAGGGTTCCAGGGCCATCGCCATCGCGATCATGATGCGCTGGCGCATGCCGCCGGAGAACTGGTGGGGGTACTGGCCGACGCGTTCCTTCGCGGCCGGGATGCGGACCCGGTCCATGAGTTCGACCGCCTTGGCCCTGCCGTCCTTGCGGGACAGGCCCCGGTGGACGGTGAACATCTCCGAGAGCTGGTCGCCGACGCTGAGCACCGGGTTCAGCGAGGACAGCGCGTCCTGGAAGATCATGGCCATCTCGGAGCCGCGGATCTTGCGCCGCTCGTCCTCCTTCACCGTGAGGAGGTCCGTGCCCTTGAAGACGATCTCGCCGCCGGCGATCCGCCCGGGCGGCATGTCCAGGATCCCCATCACGGCCTGCGCGGTGACGGACTTGCCCGAGCCCGACTCGCCGAGCACGGCAAGCGTCTCGCCCGCCTCCACCGCGTAGGTGACCCCGTTGACGGCCTTGGCGACGCCGTCCCTGGTCCTGAACTCCACCTGGAGGTCGCGTACTTCCAGCAGCATGACGGGGCTCCTCACCGCAGCTTGGGGTCGAGGGCGTCGCGCACCGCGTCGCCGAGCATGATGAACGCGAGCACCGTCAGGGCCAGCGCACCGGCCGGCCAGAGCATCATGTGCGGGGCGTTGCGGATGTACTGCGAGGCGGACGAGATGTCGATGCCCCAGGAGACGGTGGGCGGCTTCAGGCCGACGCCGAGGTAGGAGAGCGTCGCCTCAAGGGCGATGTACGTACCGAGCGCGATGGTCGCCACGACGATGACCGGGGCGACCGCGTTGGGCGTGATGTGGCGCAGCAGCATGCGGGAGTTGGAGGCGCCGAGCGCGCGGGCGGCCTGGACGTAGTCGTTCTGCTTGGCGGTGATGACGGAGCCGCGGGCGATGCGGGCGATCTGCGGCCAGCCGAGCAGGATCATGAAGCCGATGACCGGCCAGACGGTGGAGGAGGTGACCACCGAGAGGAAGACCAGGCCGCCCAGGACCACCGGGATGCCGAAGAAGATGTCGGTGACGCGGGAGAGCAGCGCGTCCCAGCCGCCGCCGAAGAACCCGGCGAGCCCACCCACGAACGAGCCGAACAGGGCGACGCCGATGGTGGTGCACACGCCGACGGTGACCGAGGTGCGCGCGCCGTAGACCGTACGCGTGTAGACGTCGCAGCCCTGCCCGTTGAAGCCGAAGGGGTGTCCTGGCTGGGAGCCCTCCTGCGCCTTGGCGAGGTCGCACTGGAGGGGGTTGCCGCTCGCGATCAGGGAGGGCCACAGCGAGATGACGACCAGGAAGAGGATGACGAGGCCCGAGATGATGAAGACGGGGTTGCGCCGCAGGTCGCGCCAGGCGTCCGACCAGAGCGAGCGTGGCCTCTCCGCTGGGCCGGTGCCCCGCGGTCCGCCCGGGGTGCGCTCAAGGGTCGTCGCCTCGCTCGCCGCGAGGTCCATCGCCCCGCCGGCCCCCGTGCCGGCGATCGCTCCTTCGTCGAACGGCTCAGGCATAGCGGATCCTCGGGTCGAGTACGGCGTACAGGAGGTCGACGATGAGGTTGGCGACCAGGAAGACCAGCACGAGCACCGTCACGAAGCCGACCACGGTCTGGGTGCTCTGGCGCAGAATGCCCTGGTAGAGCTGGTAGCCGACGCCGTGGATGTTGAAGATCCGCTCGGTGACGATGGCCCCGCCCATCAGGGCGCCGACGTCGGTGCCGATGAAGGTGACCACGGGGATCAGGGAGTTGCGCAGCAGGTGCCGGGTGATCACGCGGCGCCTCGGCAGCCCCTTGGCGACGGCGGTGCGGACGTAGTCGGCGCGGGAGTTCTCGGCGATCGAGGTCCGGGTGAGCCGGGTGACGTAGGCCAGCGACACGGAGGCGAGCACGAGCCCGGGGATGAGAAGTTCGTCGAAGGGCGCCTCCGGCGACACGGTGGGCCTGACGACCCCCCATTCGACGCCGAGCAGCAGTTGCAGCAGCAGTCCCGTGACGAACACCGGGATGGCGATCACGATGAGGGTCAGCATCAGGACGACGGTGTCGACGGGCCGGCCGCGCCGAAGGCCGGTGACCACGCCGAGGCTGATGCCGATGACGATCTCGAAGACGATCGCCACGATGGTGAGCCGGATGGTGACGGGGAAGGCGGCGGACATCAGCTCGGTGACCTTCTGCCCGTTGAACGCGGTCCCGAAGTCGCCGGTGAACACGTTCCCCATGTACGTCAGGTACTGCTGCCACACCGGCTTGTCGAGCCCGAACTCCTTCGCGAGCTGCGCGGCGGTCGCGGGGTCGCACGCCTTGTCGCCGCAGAGGCCGGCGATCGGATCCCCCATCACGTTGACCATGAGGAAGATCAGCAGGGTGGCGCCGAAGAAGACCGGGATCATCTGGAGCAGACGCCGGATCACATACCGTCCCATGAGCCCTCCGGGGTTCTCGGACCTCTCAACGGCCGTGGCCCGGCGCCGCGTTGAGCGCCGGGCCGCGCGCCTACGGCGTCAGCTGACCTTGATCTGGTCGTAGACCGGGACGCTGAAGGGGTTCAGCGAGACGTGGGAGACGCGGTCCGAGTAGCCCGCGCTGCCGTTCTGGTACCAGAGCGGAATGGCCGCCATCTGGTCCCGTACGACCCCTTCGGCCTGCTGGAAGTCGGCGATCGCCTTCGCCTTGTCGGTGTCGGCGTTGGCCTGGTCGACCAGCTTGTCGAAATCGGCGTTGGTCCACTTGCCGTCGTTGGACGAGGCGCCGGTGTAGTACAGCGGCTGGAGGAAGTTCTGGATCAGCGGGTAGTCCATCTGCCAGCCCGCACGGAAGGGGCCGCTCATCTTGGACTGGGTGATCTGGCTGCGGAAGTCGGCGAAGGTGCCGACCGGGCCGCCGACGCACGCCTTGTCGTTGCCGAGCGCGTTGTTGATGCTGTTGCAGACGGCGTCCACCCACTCCTTGTGCGAGCCGGTGTCCGCGTTGTAGGCGATCTTCAGCTGGCCGCCGGGGATCCCGCCGCCCTCGGTGATGAGCTTCTTGGCCTCGGCCGGGTTGTAGTCGCAGCCGTCCCCGCAGAGCCCGGCCTTGTAGCCGCCGGCCTCGCCGAGCACGGGTGAGGTCCAGTCGGTGGCGGGGGTGCGGGTCTTCTGGAAGATGGTGTCGGTGATCTGCTTGCGGTTGATCGCCATCGAGATGCCCTTGCGGACCTTGGCCGCGTCCGGGGTGTTCCAGGCCGCGTCGTAGTACGGGAAGGCGAGGGTCTGGATGATGCCGGCCGGGGTGTTGATGTACCGGTCGCCGAGGTCGGCCTTGACGTTCTTGAGCTGGGAGGCGGGCACGTCGTCGACGAGGTCGAGGTTGCCGGCCGTCAGATCGGTGTAGGCGGTGTTGTTGTCGGTGTAGACCTTGAGGTCGATGCCGCCGTTCTGCGCCTTGTCCGCGCCCATGTACCCGGCCCACTTGCGCATCGAGAGCTTGGAGCCCTTGGTGTACGAGTCCACCGTGTACGGGCCGTTGCCGACGGGCTTGGACAGCCACGCCGCGTGGTTGTCGAAGAACGCCCGGGGCAGCGGCGCGAACGCGGGGTAGCCGAGGGTGTCGGGCCAGGTGGAGAACTTCTGGTTGAGCTTGACCGTGAAGGTCTTGTCGTCGACGACCTTGAGCCCGGACAGGGTGTCGGACTTCGCGCTGCCGCTCTTGGGGTGGATCTGGTCGTACCCGTCGATGTAGGAGAACATCGAGGCGTTCTTCTGGTTGTTCTTCAGGTTGGCGCCGTAGTTCCAGGCGTCCACGAAGGACTTGGCGGTGACCTTCTCGCCGTTGGAGAACGTCCAGCCGTCCTTGAGGGTAACCGTGAAGTTCTGCGAGTCCGATGTGTCGATCTTCTCGGCGAGCATGTTCTGGGCCGCGCCGGTCTTCGGGTCGTACCGCTTGAGCCCGCGCATCAGCATGTCGAGGACCTTGCCGCCCTGCACCTCGTTGGTGTTGGCCGGCTCAAGGGGGTTCTGCGGATCGCCCCAGGAGGAACTGACGATCCCGTCGGCACCTCCGGCGCCGCCGCCGCCTCCGCCACCGCAGGCCGTCGCCGCCAGGGCTACGACCACCGCACCTGCGGCCCACTTGGCGTGCGTGGCTCCGCGCATGGAGTCCTCCTAGAGTCCCACTGGGGTCCAAGTCTCACTTAGGCCCACATATCACCCCAGAATCATGCGTACCGCACCTTTACCGGCGCCGTACGGGCGCACAAACGGGTGGGCCCGCGGTTCCGGTCAGGAACCGCGGGCCCACCCGTGCGGAGATGCGTCAGGCCGCGCCGACGACGTCCTTCTCCTCGGCGAAGTGACACGCCGACTCGTGCGCCACCGGGCTGTCGAGGCCCTGGAACCGCTCGGGGATCGCGAGCAGCGGGAGCTCGGTCGCACAGCGGTCCTGCGCCTTCCAGCACCGGGTGCGGAAGCGGCAGCCCGACGGCGGGTTGGCCGGCGAGGGGACGTCACCGGTGAGGATGATCCGCTCGCGGTGCTCGCGCGCGTCCGGGTCGGGGACCGGGACGGCGGAGAGCAGTGCCTGGGTGTACGGGTGCGTCGGGTGCTCGTAGATCTGCTCGTCGGTGCCGATCTCGGCCATCTTGCCGAGGTACATCACGCCGACCCGGTCGGAGATGTGCCGGACGATGGACAGGTCGTGCGCGATGAAGAGGTAGGAGAGGTTGAACTCGTCCTGGAGCTTCCCCATCAGGTTGATGACCTGCGCCTGCACGGACACGTCCAGGGCGGAGACCGGCTCGTCGCAGATGATGATCTCGGGGTTGAGGGCCAGGCCGCGGGCGATGCCGATGCGCTGGCGCTGACCGCCGGAGAACTGGTGCGGGTACCGGTTGATGTACTCCGGGTTCAGACCCACGACGTCCAGGAGCTCCTGGACCTTGCGCCGCCGCTCGCCCTTCGGGGCCACCTCGGGGTGGATGTCGAAGGGCTCCCCGATGATGTCGCCGACCGTCATGCGCGGGTTCAGCGAGGTGTACGGGTCCTGGAACACCATCTGGATGTTGCGGCGGACCGCCTTCAGCGCGCGCCCGGACAGCTTGGTGATGTCCTGGCCCTTGTAGAAGACCTCACCGGCGGTGGCCTGCTCCAGGGTCATCAGGAGCTTGGCGACGGTCGACTTGCCGCAGCCGGACTCACCGACGATGCCAAGGGTCTCGCCCTTGTACAGGTCGAAGGAGATCCCGTCGACGGCCTTGACGGCGCCGACGTGCTTCTTGACGAGGATGCCGCTGGTCAACGGGAAGTGCTTGACCAGGTTGCGCACCTGGAGGATCGGCTCGCCCCGGTCGGCCGGAGCGTCCAGGATGGCCTCGACCTCGGAGGTCGTGGAGGCGTCGTGCTGTACGACGTCGGTGACGTTCGGGGTCTCGTCCGTCTTCTTGAGCTCAGCCATCGATCGTCTCCTTCCAGAAGTGGCAGGCGCTGCCGCGGCCGGTCAGCTCGGTGCCGTCCCGCTCGGTGACCGGGAGCAGCGCCGGGATGTCGGTGCGGCAGATGTCCTGCGCCATGGTGCACCGCGGGTTGAAGGCACAACCCGAGGGAACCTTCAGGAGGTTGGGCGGCAGGCCCTTGATCGCGAAGAGTTCCTGGCCCTTCTGGTCAAGGCGCGGGATCGAGGCGAGGAGTCCCTTGGTGTACGGGTGCGCGGGGCGCTTGTAGATCTCGTGCACCGGGGCCTGCTCGACGATCCGGCCCGCGTACATGACCGCGATCTTGTCCGCGACGTCGGCGACCACGCCGAGGTCGTGGGTGATCAGGATCAGGCCCATGTTGTACTCGCGCTGCAACTCCGCGAGCAGGTCCATGACCTGGGCCTGGACGGTCACGTCGAGCGCCGTGGTGGGCTCGTCCGCGATGATCAGGTCCGGTTCCAGGGCGAGCGCCATGGCGATCATGATGCGCTGGCGCATGCCGCCGGAGAACTGGTGCGGGTAGTCGTCGACCCGGGCCGAGGCGGCGGGGATCTTGACCCGGTCCATCAGCTCGATGGCCCTGGCCTTGGCGTCCTTCTTGGAGAGGCCCTGGTGCACCCGGAACATCTCGCCCAGCTGGTAGCCCACGCTGAGCACGGGGTTGAGCGAGGAGAGCGCGTCCTGGAAGATCATCGCGATCTTCTGGCCGCGGATCTTGCGGCGCTCCTCGCCGGACATCTTGAGCATGTCCTCGCCGCGGAAAAGGATCTCGCCCTGCGGGATCACACCCGGCGGCATGTCCAGGATGCCCATGATCGCCTGCGCGGTCACGGACTTGCCGGAGCCGGACTCGCCGAGGACGGCGAGGGTTTCGCCGGCGTTCACCGAGTAGTTGACGCCGTTGACCGCCTTGGCCACGCCCTCACGGGTGTGGAACTCCACGTGCAGGTCGCGGACTTCGAGCAGCGGACCCTGGTGGCTTTCCTCGCCTCGGGGGGCCGGGATGGTGGCGGTGTTGTCAATGATGCTCACGTCTATGCCCTCCTCAGCGCATCTTCGGGTCGAGGGCGTTGCGGACCGCTTCGCCGAGCATGATGAAGGCCAGCACGGTGATGCTGAGCATGATCGACGGGTACAGCATGATGTGCTGCGCCGTACGGATCTGCGCGATGCCGCCGGAGATGTCCACACCCCACGAGATGGCGGGGGCCGACAGGCCGAGTCCCAGGTAGGACAGGGTCGCCTCGGCCGAGATGAAGACACCGAGCGAGATGGTCGAGACCACGATCACCGGAGCCATCGCGTTCGGCAGGATGTGCCGGAACAGGATCCGGGGGGTGGACGCGCCCAGCGCCTTGGCGGCGTGCACGTAGTCCGACTGCTTGATGGTCAGCACCGCGCCGCGCATGACGCGGGCGGTCTGGGTCCAGCCGAGGAACGCCAGCGACAGCGACACCACCCACACCGAGCGGGAGGTGAAGGACTGGAGGACGACCATCGAACCGAGCAGGAAGGGGATGCCGAAGAACACGTTGGTCACGAAGCCGGAGAGCAGCGCGTCCAGCCAGCCGCCGAAGTAGCCGGCGATCAGTCCGACGAGCCCGCCGATTACGGTCACCAGCAGGGTCACGGAGATGCCGACGATGATCGAGGCACGGGTGCCGTGGATCAGACGGGCGTACACGCTGCGGCCCTGGCCGTCGTAGCCGAGCCATTCGCCCGAGCCGACCTTGCTGAGCTCCGGCTTGCCGAGGTAGTGGTGCACCAGGTCGCCCGTGGTGGGCGACACGTCGGTGAACAGCGTCGGGAACGCGGCGATGATCAGCAGCAGCAGGATCAGCACGGACGACACGATGAAGTACGGGTTGCGCCGCAGGTCGGCCCAGGCGTCGCCCCAGAGGCTGCGTGCCTTCTCGGGCTTCGCGGCGGGCGGCGGGATGGCGGGCCCGGCCTCGTCGGCCTCCGGAGCGGTCTTGATCAGGTCAGGCATAACGGATCCTCGGGTCCAGGACCGCGTACAGCAGGTCGACGATCAGAGCCATGACGAGGTAGACGATCACGAGGATGGTCACCAGGCCGACGAGGGTGGTGCCCTCGCGCCGGGCGATCGACTCGTAGATGGTTCCACCGATGCCGTGGATGTTGAAGATGCTCTCGGTGACGATGGCGCCGCCCATCAGCGCGCCGAGGTCGGTGCCGAGGAAGGTGACGACCGGGACGAGCGAGTTGCGCATCAGGTGGACGCCGATGACGCGCCGCCGGGGCAGACCCTTGGCGACCGCCGTGCGCATGTAGTCGGCGCGCAGGTTCTCGGCCATCGAGGTCCGGGTGAGCCGGACGACATAGGCGAGCGAGAGCGAGCCGAGGACCATGGCGGGCGCGATCAGTTCACTGGTGTTCTCGTCGAGGCTTACGGCCTGGACCCCGAAGACACCGGTGACGATGTTGCCGATCACGAAGACCGGAACCGAGATGATGATCAGCGTGAGGATCAGGATGGCGTTGTCGGCCAGCCGTCCGGCGCGCATGCCCGCGACGATGCCGAGGCCGATGCCGACGACGATCTCGAAGACGAACGCCAGACCCGCCAGACGCAGGGTGACGGGGAAGGCGCTGCCCAGGATGTCGGTGACCGGGCGCCCGCTGGCGATCTGGTTGCCGAAGTCGAAGTGCAGCACGATGCCGGACATGTAGTCCCAGTACTGCTTCAGGACGGGTTGATCAAGACCGAGGTCATGTCTGATCTTCGCGACGGTGCTCGGGTCGGCGGCCTTGTCGCCGAACAGCGCCGCCACGGGGTCGCCGGGCAGCGTGTAGACCATGAGGAAGATCAGCAGAGTTGTCCCGAGGAAGACCGGGATCATCTGGAGCAGTCGTCGTGCGACATAGCGCCCCATCGTGCCTCCATAGAAGTGGCAGCGGCAGCCCACGGGCCCTTCCCGCGGCCTGTGCCGAGCGGCGCAGGGGATCATGGAAGGGCCCGGGCCACAGCGTACGGCCAGGTGCGGGACCGGATGTGCGAGTCGCGGTCCCGCACCGCGTGCGAACTACGCTTCGGTGATTACTTCTTGTGAACCTGGACGTCCGTCAGGACCGGGTCACCCTGCTGGTTGTAGTCGACGCCGGAGACCGACTGCGAGTAACCGGCGTTGACCTTGTAGTACCAGAGCGGGATCGACGGCATGTAGTTGACCAGGTCCTTCTCGATGGCCTGGTACTGCTTCACCGAGTCGTCCAGGGAAGCCGCGGAGTCCGCCTTGGCGATCTTCGCGTCGAGGTCCTTGTTGGAGAACCCGCCCTGGTTGCCGCCGGCGTCCGTACGGAACAGGTCAGAGATGAAGTTCGCGTTCACCGGGTAGTCGAGCACCCAGCCGGAGCGGTACATCGACTTGACCGTCTTGTTGTTGCGGGCCTGGTTGTCGGCCTGGAAGTCGGGCTTGCTGTCGCCCGTGCACTTGACGCCGGTGGCCTGGGTGATGCTGTTGCAGACAGCCTCGACCCACTCCTTGTGTCCGCCGTCCGCGTTGTACTGGATGGTGACCTCGTTGCCGGGGACGCCACCGCCGTCCGCGATGAGCTGCTTGGCCTTGGCCGGGTCGAACTTGGTGATGTCACCGGCGGCGTCGGGCTGGTAGCCCAGAACGCCCTTGGCGACCCAGCCGGTTGCGGGCTCACGCGTGCCGTTGAGCACGGTCTTGGTGATCGTGTTCCGGTCGATCGCCATCGAAAGGCCCTGGAGCACCTTCGGGTTGGCGGTCTTCCACTGGTCCTTGTAGAACGCGAACGCGATCGTCTGGATGGCCGAGTACGGCTTGTCCACGGCGCGGTCGCCGAGGTCCTGACGGTACTTCGGCAGGTCCTTCGGGCCGATCTGGCGCAGCACGTCGACGTTGCCGGCCTTCAGGTCCTGGTAGGCGACCTCAAGGGTGGTGTAGTTCTTGAAGATCACACCACCGTTCTTCGCCTTGTCCGGACCCTTGTAGTCGTCGTAGCGGACGACCTTGATCTGCTTCTTGTGGTCCCAGCTCTCGAACTTGTAGGGACCGTTGCCGATCGGGTGCTCGCCCGCGGCCTTCGGGTCCTTGAAGAACGAGTCGGGCAGCGGCGAGTAGGCCGTGTAACCCAGCTTGTACGCGAAGTACGGCAGCGGGGCGTTCAGCTCGATGGTGAAGGTGTTGTCGTCGACGACCTTCAGGCCCGACATCGTGTCGGCGGTGGGCTTGGCGCCCTTGTCCGCCGGGTGGACGTCGGTGTAGCCCTTGATCGCGTCGAACCACGACGCGTTGATCTGGGCGTTGTTGACGTTCGCGGCCCAGTTCCACGCCTTGACGTAGGAGTTGGCCGTCACCGGAGTCCCGTCGTGGAACTTCCAGTCCTTCTTGAGCTTGACGGTCCAGAGCTTGCTGTCCGAGCTGGTGACGGACTCGGCGTTGACCATCGTGAGCTTGCCCTGCGCGTCGTAGTCGACGAGCTGGGAGAAGATCGAGTTGACAGCGAGGCTGCCGTTCGACTCCTGCGTGTTCGACGGAACCAGCGTGTGCTCCGGCTCACCGAGCTCCACGGAGAAGATGCCGTTCGGGTCGACTGCCCCCTTGGCCCCGCTGTCGCTCTTACCGCCACCGCCACAGGCGGTCGCAGCCAGGGCGATGATTGCCGCTCCCGCGACCCACTTGGCGCTCGTAGCACCACGCATGGGTTTCCTCCTCATGAGTCCACTTGTCACTACAAGAGAGGCACTTCTACGCGCGCTGACACCCCTGACAGCGCTGGTACGTCAAGTGCCCCGAGTGTGCTCGTGAGTCGGCACTCCCCACAGTGCGTGACCCATTGACCCGAGCTCAATGGAGCCAACTATTAAGTACGGCCGGGCTGTAAACCACACTTAAAGGGTCTCGTTTTGACAACATCAGTACCGGGCAACGGCCCGAAATCCGGACAAAATGAGCACAGACAGACACCCCCGAAACGGACCGTTAACGCATCTTCCGGAGAGCGACGGTCGATATCCGAACAGGGTGCCCCTTAAAACAACTTGACCCTAGAGGACCCCGAGGGCGGTTCGCGAGGCTCTTCCACACTCCTTCACACACCACCACCCGCGCGTGTGCACCCGGCCGTCCAAACCTCTTACGACAACGCCGAAGGCCCGGCTCCGCGGTGGGCGGGGCCGGGCCTTCGGGACTGTGCGGGGTACGTCAGTTCCGCTTGGCGCGGGACGCGGTGCGGCCGCGCTCCTTGGCGTCCAGGACGACCTTGCGGATGCGCACGGCCTCCGGGGTCACCTCGACGCACTCGTCGTCGCGGCAGAACTCCAGGGACTGCTCAAGGGAGAGCTTGCGCGCCGGCACCACGTTCTCGGTGTTGTCGGCGGAAGCGGCACGCATGTTGGTGAGCTTCTTCTCCTTGGTGATGTTCACGTCCATGTCGTCGGCGCGCGAGTTCTCACCGACGATCATGCCCTCGTACACCTCGGTGCCGGGCTCGGTGAACAGCACACCGCGCTCCTGGAGGTTGATCATCGCGAAGGGGGTGACCGAGCCGGCGCGGTCGGCGACGAGCGAACCGTTGTTACGGGTCGTCAGGGTGCCGAACCACGGCTCGTGGCCCTCGTGGATGGAGTGGGCGATACCGGTGCCGCGGGTGTTCGTCAGGAACTCCGTACGGAAGCCGATGAGGCCGCGGGAGGGAACGACGAACTCCATGCGGACCCAGCCGGAGCCGTGGTTGGACATGTTGTCCATGCGGCCCTTGCGGACGCCCATGAGCTGCGTGACCGCGCCCATGTGCTCCTCGGGGACGTCCACCGTCAGGCGCTCGACCGGCTCGTGCGTCTTGCCGTCGACCTGCTTGGTGACCACCTGCGGCTTGCCGATGGTCAGCTCGAAGCCCTCGCGGCGCATCTGCTCGACCAGGATGGCGAGCGCGAGCTCACCACGGCCCTGGACCTCCCAGGCGTCCGGACGCTCGGTGTCGAGCACGCGGAGCGAGACGTTGCCGATGAGCTCGCGGTCCAGGCGGTCCTTGACCTGGCGGGCGGTGACCTTGCGGTCCTTGACATGGGACTTGGCGTCCGCGCCCTTGCCGGTACCACCGCCGCGGCCGACCAGCGGCGAGGTGTTGGTGCCGATGGTCATGGAGATGGCCGGCTGGTCGACCGTGATCAGCGGCAGCGCGATCGGGTTCTCCGGGTCGGCCAGGGTCTCGCCGATCATGATGTCGGGGATGCCCGCGACAGCGCAGATGTCACCGGGACCGGCCACCTCGGCCGGCTTGCGGGTCAGCGCCTCGGTCATCATCAGCTCGGTGATGCGGACGTTGGAGATGGTGCCGTCCCGCTTGATCCACGCGACCGTCTGGCCCTTGCGCAGCTCGCCCTGCTCGACACGGAGCAGCGCGATGCGGCCGAGGAAGTTGTCCGCGTCGAGGTTGGTGACGTGCGCCTGGAGGGGGGCGCTCTCGTCGTACTCGGGGGCCGGGACGCTGGAGAGGATCGTCGAGAAGAACGGCTCCAGGTTCTCGCTGTCGGCCGGGACGGTGCCGTCCTCCGGCTTGGTCAGCGACGCGACGCCGTCACGGGCGCAGGCGTAGACGATCGGGAACTCGATCTGGTCCTCGTCCGCGTCCAGGTCGAGGAAGAGGTCGTACGTCTCGTTGACGACCTCGTCGATCCGCGAGTCGGGACGGTCCGTCTTGTTGATGCACAGGATGACGGGCAGGCGCTGCTGGAGCGCCTTGCGCAGCACGAAGCGGGTCTGCGGCAGCGGGCCCTCGGAGGCGTCCACCAGGAGCACGACCGCGTCCACCATCGACAGGCCGCGCTCGACCTCACCACCGAAGTCGGCGTGGCCGGGGGTGTCGATGATGTTGATGGTGATGACGTCGCCGCCATCCTTGGGGTGGTACTTGACGGCCGTGTTCTTGGCCAGGATCGTGATGCCCTTCTCACGCTCCAGATCGTTGCTGTCCATCATGCGGTCGTCGAGCGACTCGGCGGCGTGCGCGGCGAAGGCGCCGGCCTGCTTGAGCATGGCGTCGACCAGCGTGGTCTTGCCGTGGTCGACGTGGGCGACGATGGCGACGTTACGGATGTCGTGGCGCGTGGGCATACTGACTGGCGCTTCTCTCGATCGTGGGATCAGGCGTCTGACGCGGTCGAGTCCTCGTCCGCCCGCCGGGCAGACAGGCCACGGCTGCCTCCCATGGTACGGGGCGGCCGCGCCGACGGCCTCCCGGGCCGATTCCGGCGATCTTGAGCAGGGCGTCCGCCGGGGTCTGCGACGTGATTGAGCCTGGGTCAGGGGCGTGACCGACCTTGCCCGCCGGCGAGGCCGGCGGGCAAGGGAATTGAGCAGGTTCTGAGCTTGGACTTTCGTCGGCACGCCCCTTCTGACCTGCTGGTTTTCTGTTCTACTTCTTACTGTTGTTCTTGCTGTTCGCCGATCCTTCGTGCGCCGTTTGCGGCTTCTTGAACCCGATGTCCTGGAAGTGCGGGACGGCGAAGCCGAAGGCTCCCGCATTGGCCACGGTCGGTTTCACGGCGACCAGTTGCGGGCGCTGGTACAGCGGGATCGAGCCGGCCGCCGCCCAGATCCTGGCGTCGGCCTTCTGCACGAGGTCGCGGGCCTCGTCCGCGTCCAGCTCGCCGGCCGCCTGGTCGAAGAGCTGGTCGATGTGGTCGGTGCCGACCCGGCTGTAGTTCTGTTCGACGAGCAGCGAACCGTCCGCGGCGGGCTCCGGCTTGGCGTAGATCGGGCGGTCGTCGGTGGCCGGATAGGCGGTGCCGGGCCACGAGTACAGGGCCAGGTCGAAGTCGCCGGACGCGATGTGGTCCTTGAAGTAGCTGTCGTCGGCGACCTTGATGAGCTCGGTGTTGATGCCGACCGTCTTCAGCATGGCCGCGATCTTGTCCCCGACGTCACGCAACGTCTGCGAGCCGGGCCCCGAGGGCAGGACGAAACGCAGGGTGAGCGGCTTGCCGTCCTTGCCGAGCGGCCCGCTGTGGGCGGCGGGCGCCGCGGTGCCCTTGGGGGCGTACGCGCCGGGGGCGCCGCCCTTGTGCCTCGCCTCGGTCTTGGTGTGCTTGTCGGCGCCCTTCTTCTGCTCGGCGGGCTCGGTGTCGAAGACCCGGGCCTGGCTCAGGAGCGCGGCCCGCTGGAGGGCGGCGTCGCGGCCCGGTGCGAGCACGTACGTACCGGACGCGGCCCCGGCGCCCGAGCCGCCGTTCTTGTCGTCGCCGACGATGTAGGTGCCCTCGTCGTTGGGGTGGTCCCCGCTCGCCCGCCGCTTGCCGTCCTCGGACTCCTGCCCGGCCGCGGGCCTGCTACCGGCCTTGGCGGCGTCCTGCTTCGGCTTCTGCCGGGCCCCGTCGGCCGTCCACCCGGCGTCGGCGAGCAGCGCCCGCGCCTCCTGGGTGTCCTGGGTGCCGAGCGCGTCGCTGCTGTCGCTGTAGGCGTCCTGTCCGGCAAGGGCCAGGTGGCTGCCGGGGGGCTGGGCGGGCAGACCGAGCGGTTTCAGGACGGTTTCGGCGATCTCCTTGCGGTTCAGGGCGCGGGCCACCGCGCGCCGGACCCGTTCGTCGGAGAGCGGCCCGGACGCGCCGTTCAGGGCGAGCTGGGTGTAGGCGGGCTCCAGGGTCTTGCGGATGGCGAGGCCGCGCAGGCCGGCCTGCTCCGTGGCGTACTTCTCGACGGCGGCCAGGGTCTCCCTGCGGGCCCGGCGCTCCGCCTCGGCCTTCTCCTCCTCGCCGCTGTGGGCGATGGCCCAGGAGCGCAGCGCGGAGGCCGGCGTGATGGCGGCGCCGGGGCCGTGCGTGACGGCCTGGCCCTTGTCGCGTTCGGCGAGCGTGATGCGCTCGGCGTCCGCGCGGTCGATCTCGGCGATGTCGACGGTGCCCGCCGCGAGCTCTGCGGCCCGCTTGTCGCGCGCCACGGCCGTCAGGACGAGGCTGTCGAGCTTGGCCGGCCGGCCCCACCAGCGCGGGTTGCGTTCCAGGGTGACGGTGCCCCGTGCGCGGTCGGCGTCCTTGAGGGTGAAGGCTCCCGCGGTCGCCTTCAGCTTGGTGCGCGCCCCGTCGTTGAAGGCGTCGGGGGTGCCGGTGACGTCCTTGGGGTAGAGCGGGCTGAAGAGGGAGCGCCAGTCGGCGTACGGCTTGGCGAAGGTGACCTTGACCTCCAGGTCGTTGGCGCCCTTCTCGATCCTCTCGATGCGCTCGTACCCGGCGTTGCGTGCCGTCCAGTACGCCGAGTCCTTGCCGCTCAGGGCGCGCCACTGGGCGACGAAGTCGGGGGCGCCGATCTCCCGGCCGTCGCTCCACACCGCCTTCTGGTTGAGCTTGTACAGCACGACCTGCTTGGGCTCGCGCTTGACGACCTCGGCGGATTCCAGGTAGTCGGGGTTGCGCTGCGGCCGGCCGCGTTCGTCCAGCGTGAACAGCGCGGGCAGCACCGCCTGCGCGACCCGCTGGGTCGTGCTGTCGGCATCGGCCTGGAAGGTGTTGAGCGTTTCGGGCATCGCGTCGACGGCCCACTTCAGGGTGCCCCCGTCGGCGACGTGCGACCGGTCGGCGGCCCCGATGTCCTGGGGTGCGGCGCCTGCCGCGGGGCCGCTGTCGGCGGAGCCGCAGCCGGTCAGCACGGGGAGCGCGAGCACCCCGCTGGTCAGGAGCGCTACGGAACGCGACCGCCAAGAGGCCGCGGTCCGGATCGCCGCGACGATCCGGGGCGCCCTCCCGTTCGGGTCACCGACGTGGGACATGGCTTGTACCTCTTCGTCAGATTTATGGGATTTGATGCCATTTCGCGATGATCACACGTATCCCAGCCACTGAAGAGGACGGCTGCGCCCTTGGGGCCGCGACACGGCGCAGCGGGCCCCGAACCCCACCCGTGCGGCCGAACGCCGTGCGGACCCGGCCGCACCGGACCGCCCGTGTGGCCGACACCCGCTCCCCAGGGGGCGCCCACGGATCGCGCGACCCCACAACCCCGTGCACGCACCTTCACAACCGCGCGGGTGAGGCGCGACACTCTCAGGCGCATGAACATTGCCACCCGCTCCGGCGAAAGGCAGGCAAGTCATGTCCCTGCACGACGAGTTGACGGCCGCCCAGCGCTGCCTCGACGATCTGGTGCGCACCGTCGGACGGCTGGAGAAACAGGTCGGGCACGGCCTGGACATCCGGCGGGTACGGACCGACGCCGACCATCTGCGCGAAAGCCTGGCCCTGCTCCGCGAGGCGGCACCGCCCGGCGGCGCCCCCGCGCGGCCCGACGTGGTCACCATCCCCGACGCCCCCTACGACACCTCGCTCTGGACCGACTCGGACGACGAAGGGCTCGGAAGCACCCGGTCCCGCGGCCGGCGCACCCCCTGACCTCCACGGGCCCTGACCTCCACAGGAGTCACTTTGGCCACAGGTACCCAACCCTCTGCCCCGAGCGGGGACAGCACCGGCGTCCATGACGCCTCACGCGCCGCCATCGCCCCCCGCCACCTGCGCACCGACCGCTGGTGGCTGGCGCCGGCCGTGACCGCCGCGGGGCTGCTCGCCTTCGTCGTCTACTCGACCTGGCGGGCGTTCGCGAACGCGGACTACTACCACGCGCCCTACGTCTCGCCGTTCTACTCCCCGTGCCTCGCGGACAACTGCGCGCCCATGCGGCACGGCCCGAACGCCGACGTCTTCGGCGACTGGTGGGGCCTGTCCCCCGCCCTGCTCATCCTGATCTTCCCGCTCGGCTTCCGGCTGACCTGCTACTACTACCGCAAGGCGTACTACCGGGGCTTCTGGGCCTCACCGCCCGCCTGCGCGGTGGCCGAGCCGCACAAGAAGTACTCCGGCGAGACCCGTTTCCCGCTGATCCTGCAAAACGTCCACCGGTACTTCTTCTACTTCGCGGTCGTGGTCGCCTGCATCCTCACCTACGACACGGTGCTCTCGTTCCGTGACGAGCACTACCGGTGGGGCCACATGGGGCTCGGCAGCCTCCTGTTCCTGATCAACATCGCGCTGATCTGGACGTACACCCTGTCCTGCCACTCCTGCCGGCACATCATCGGCGGCCGGCTGCGGCACTTCTCCACCCACCCGGTGCGCTACCGGCTCTGGGGCTGGGTCGGCAAGCTGAATGCCCGTCACATGCTGCTCGCCTGGGCCTCGTTGATCAGCGTCGCGCTCGCGGACTTCTACGTGTACCTGCTCGCCACCGGGGCGTTCGACGATCCGAGGTTCTTCTAAGTGAAGGCAGCGTAGATGACTCAGCTGGAACGGCAGCAGTGGGACGTCGTCGTGGTGGGCGCGGGTGGCGCCGGACTGCGGGCCGCGATCGAGGCGCGCGAGCGGGGCAGGCGTACGGCGGTGATCTGCAAGTCCCTCTTCGGCAAGGCGCACACCGTGATGGCCGAGGGCGGCATCGCCGCCTCCATGGGCAACGTCAACTCCGGTGACAACTGGCAGGTCCACTTCCGCGACACCATGCGCGGCGGGAAGTTCCTCAACCAGTGGCGGATGGCGGAGCTCCACGCCCGCGAAGCACCCGAGCGCGTCTGGGAGTTGGAGACCTGGGGCGCTCTGTTCGACCGCACCCCCGACGGCCGGATCTCGCAGCGCAACTTCGGCGGCCACGAGTATCCGCGCCTGGCGCACGTCGGCGACCGTACGGGTCTGGAACTCATCCGCACCCTCCAGCAGAAGATCGTGAGCCTCCAGCAGCAGGACAAGAAGGAGTTCGGGGACTACGAGGCGCGCCTGAAGGTCTTCCAGGAGTGCACGGTGACACGGGTCCTGAAGGACGGGAACCGGGTCTCGGGCACCTTCTGCTACGAGCGCGAGAGCGGCCGGTTCTTCGTCCTTGAGGCGCCCGCGGTGGTCCTGGCCACCGGCGGGATCGGCAAATCCTTCAAGGTGACCTCCAACTCGTGGGAGTACACCGGCGACGGGCACGCCCTCGCGCTGCTCGCCGGGGCGCCGCTCCTCAACATGGAGTTCGTGCAGTTCCACCCCACCGGCATGGTCTGGCCGCCCTCGGTCAAGGGCATCCTGGTCACCGAGTCGGTGCGCGGCGACGGCGGGGTGCTGCGCAACTCCGACGGCAAGCGCTTCATGTTCGACTACGTGCCGGACGTCTTCAAGGAGAAGTACGCGGAGTCCGAGCAGGAGGGCGACCGCTGGTACGAGGACCCGGACCACAACCGGCGCCCGCCCGAACTGCTGCCACGCGACGAGGTCGCCCGCGCCATCAACGCCGAGGTGAAGGCGGGCCGGGGCACCCCGCACGGCGGCGTCTTCCTGGACGTGTCCACCCGGATGCCCGCCGAGGTGATCCGGCGCCGGCTGCCGTCGATGTACCACCAGTTCAAGGAGCTGGCGGACGTGGACATCACGGCCGAGGCGATGGAGGTCGGGCCCACCTGCCACTACGTGATGGGCGGCATCGCGGTCGACTCCGACTCGGCGGCGGCCCGCGGGGTGCCGGGCCTGTTCGCCGCCGGTGAGGTCGCGGGCGGCATGCACGGCTCCAACCGGCTCGGCGGCAACTCGCTCTCGGACCTGCTGGTCTTCGGGCGGCGGGCGGGGCTGCACGCCGCCGAGTACGCGGCCACGCTCGCCGTGCGCCCCGCCGTGGAGGAGAGCCAGATCGACACGGCGGCCGCCGAGGCCCTGCGCCCCTTCAGCGCGGAGGCCCCCGAGGACGGCTCGCCGGTCGAGAACCCGTACACCCTGCACCAGGAGCTCCAGCAGGCGATGAACGACCTGGTGGGCATCATTCGCCGGGAGGGCGAGATGCGCCAGGCGCTGCGCAAGCTGGCCGAGCTGCGGGCCCGGGCCCGGCGGGCCGGGGTGGAGGGGCACCGCCAGTTCAACCCGGGCTGGCACCTGGCGCTCGACCTGCGCAACATGCTCCTGGTGAGCGAGTGCGTGGCGCGGGCCGCCCTGGAGCGCACCGAGAGCCGCGGCGGCCACACCCGTGAGGACTGGCCGTCGATGGACCGCTCGTGGCGCCGCGTGAACCTGCTGTGTCACCTCGCCGACCCCACCGACGGCCTGGCGCCGCCCGAGTCGGAGCGCGGCCAGATCAGGCTCGCCCGCGAGGAGACCGACCCCGTCCGTGCCGATCTGCTCTCCCTCTTCGAGAAGGAGGAGCTGGTCAAGTACCTCGCCGAAGAGGAGCTGTACGAGTGACTACGTACGATGCGAGCTTCCGGGTCTGGCGCGGCGACACCGGTGGCGGTGCGCTGACCGATTTCACGGTCGAGGTGAACGACGGCGAGGTGGTCCTCGACATCATCCACCGCCTCCAGGCCACCCAGGCGCCCGACCTCGCGGTGCGCTGGAACTGCAAGGCGGGCAAGTGCGGTTCGTGCAGCGCGGAGATCAACGGGCGGCCCCGCCTGATGTGCATGACCCGCATGTCGGTGTTCGACGTGTCGGACGTCATCACGGTAACTCCCTTGCGGGCCTTCCCCGTTGTGCGCGACCTGGTGACGGACGTGTCCTTCAACTACGCGAAGGCCCGGGAGGTCCCGGCGTTCGTGCCTCCCGAGGGGGTGGCGCCCGGCGAGTACCGGATGCAGCAGATCGACGTGGAGCGCTCGCAGGAGTTCCGCAAGTGCATCGAGTGCTTCCTGTGCCAGGACACCTGCCATGTGGTGCGCGACCACGAGGAGAACAAGGAGGCTTTCGCCGGCCCGCGCTTCCTGATGCGCGTCGCCGAGCTGGACATGCATCCGCTGGACGCCGCCTCCGCCGCGGGCCTCGACCGCAAGCGGACCGCGCAGGACGACCACGGGCTCGGCTACTGCAACATCACCAAGTGCTGTACGGAGGTGTGCCCCGAGCACATCAAGATCACCGACAACGCGCTGATCCCGCTGAAGGAGCGGGCGGTGGACCGCAAGTACGACCCGCTGGTGTGGCTGGGCAGCCGGATCGGGCGACGCACATCCTGACGGGGGTGCGGGGGCCGGTCAGCTCCAGCCCTTGCGGTAGGCCGCCCAGTCCTCCTTGCGCTCCGCGAAGTCGACGTACAGGGCGACGCCGAAGTGCTGACGGTGGCGGTCGGTGCGGGCGAGCCCGAGCCGGGCTCCGCGCACGGCCGCCTCCACGGTCTCGGCGGAGCCGTGGTGGGTCATGCTCTCGTCGTCGTAGAACGGCAGCCCGATGAGCAAGTCGGTTTGTTTCGGGGTGACTTGCAGGGCGAGGGCGGTCTGCCGGGCGACGTATCCGCCGTACAGGCTCTGGAGGGGCATCGACGTGTCGTACGACATCACGGCGATCTGGTCGACCCGGCGGGCGACTTGGCCGAAGTAGGCCTGCGACCACCACTTGCCGTGGCCGGTGAGGTCACTGGCCGCGGTGTGCAGGGCGGGCAGCGGGTCTATCTGGTGCGCGGCCACGGACAGCAGGGCGCCGCGGGGCCGGGTGAGGGCGCGCAGCGAGTCGAGCAGGGCGAGGTAGTTCCGGTCGCCGGAGGGCAGGGGCTCCAGGTCGAAGTGGACACCGTCGACGTGGGCGCCGTCCAGCACCTGGCGGGCGGTGGTGACGACCGCGGCGCGGGTCGCGGCGTCGTCGAGCCGCAGCCCGACGGGTCCCTCACTCGCCAACTCGTCGCCGAGCCAGGCCTGTACGCGCACGCCGGGCAGCCTGCGGTGCACGCCTTCGACCAGCCAGGAGGCCCTCGGGTAGCGGGCGGCGGGAAGGGTGCCGTCGTGGTTGAGCGGTCCGGTGTGCACGAAGAGGTCCTTGATGCCGCTGCCGCGCACCTTGGCGGCGAAGGCGTCGAGATCCTGGTCGCTTTTGCGTCCGTCGACCCAGGCATGCCCGAGCCAGTACGCGTCCCGGTCGCGGGTCCTGGTGTCGGCGCCGGGAACGCCTGCGTACTGGGCGCGCAGGCCGACGCCGGCCGCGGCGACGGCCACGGTGAGGGTGAGGGCGGTGGTGAGCAGGGTGCGGCGCGTCCGGCGTCCGCCGCGGCCCCGCCACCAGGTACGTATCCCCGCCATGCTGCCTCCCCCTGCGCCCCCTGCCCCGGCGGCTTACCCTAGCCGCACGCGCCCGTCCGCCGGGCGGGCCGCCCCCCACGCACCCCGACTGCGCCCGGCCCCGGCGCGCCGCGGGGCCCCGGGTGCCTGCCGTCCCTGCCTGCACGCCGTGGATGGCTGAGCGCGCAGTTCCCCGCGCCGGCCCCTGGCGGGGTGGAGGCGCGCCCACTGCACCCGGGCCCGGTGCGCCGTGGGGCCTTGGTGTCTGCCGTCCCTGCCTGCACACCGTGCACGGCTGAGCGCGCAGTTCCCCGCGCCCCCTGGCGGGGTGGAGGCGCACCCACTGCACACGCGCCCGGTACGCCGCGGGGCCTTGGTGTCTGCCGACCCTGCCTGCACACCGTGCACGGCTGAGCGCGCAGTTCCCCGCGCCCCCTGACGGGGTGGAGGCGCGCCTCCTGCACCCGGGCCCGGTACGCCGCGGAACCTTGGTGCCTGCCGTCCCTGCCTGCACACCGTGCACGGCTGAGCGCGCAGTTCCCCGCGCCCCCTGACGGGGTGTGACTCGACCACCTCTCCGAGCGCGGCACCCCCTGGGACCGCATGCCGCCAGGGGCGCGGGGAACTGCGCGCCCGGCCACGCACGGTGCGCAAGCCGAAAGCCGTACCGGGTCCACCTGAGACCTGAGCCCGTCCGGCGATTGAGGACACAGGGTGCCCAGCCAACCCACGGGGCAAGCGTCGGCAACCCAGCCCGTCCGGCGATTGAGGACGCAAGGTGGGCAGCCGACCCACGAGGCGGGCGCCGGCAACCCAGCCCGTCCGGCGATTGAGGACACAGGGTGCGCAGCCCCCCGGACGCGGGAGGCGGCACTTTCCGGTCGCGAGGGATCCGTTCCAGCCATACGCTCGGTCGTGTGACGCCGCCCGCCAAGAGAGCCCGGCACCGTGCCGCCGCCCAAGGCCTCGCGGTGTCCGCGGCACTGTGCTGGACGCTGCTCACCGGCCCCGCCGCCCACGCCGCCCACGCCGGGCATCCCGGGCACGCCGCCCACCTTGGGCACCCCGGGCACCCCGGCCCCGCCGCCCACCTCGGGCACCCCGGCCCCGCCGCCCACGCCGGGCAGCTGGGAACAACCCCCCGCAGAACAACCCCCCGCACGAGCCCCGCACAGGACTCCGCCCGCCCCGCGCTCGCCAACGGCACCCACGGCGGCGGGAGTTCAAGCAGTGACCTCGTGCTGCCCATCGGCCTCGTCGTCGTGGCCGGCGCCGCCGCGGCCTACGCGTACGGCAAGCGGAAATGGCGTACCGCGTCACGGACCACGCCCGGCGGCTCGGCCGTGCACAATCGCTCCGTACCGCCCGCCCCCGTGGAGTTCGACGTGCTCGACGGCGAGGTGCGCGCCGCGCTGGTCGGCGCCGACGAAGCGGTCCGTACGCGCGAGCAGGAGCTGGCCCGCGCGCAGGAGCGGTGTGGCCCGGAGGCGGTACGCCCCCTCGCCGACGCACTCGCCCGTGCGCGGAGCGAGCTGGCCACCGCGTTCCGGCTGCGGCAGGAACTCGACGAAGGCCGGCCCCCAAACGAGGCGGCCCGGCGCCACGTACTCGCCGAGATGGCCGCCCGCTGCGACGGAGCGGGCCGGCATCTGGACGCGGAAGCAGAGGCTTTCGACCGCCTGCGCGCACACGAGCTGAGCCCCGCGCGGGCCCTGGCCCCCACCGAGGCGGCCTTCCGTGAGCTCACCACCCGTACCGGCGCCGCGGAAGCCTCGCTCGGCGCGCTGCGGCGGGAGTACGCCTCGTCCGCGTCGGCTCCGTTCGCCGGGCACATCGAGGACGCGAAGGACCGCCTGGTGTTCGCGACGACGAGCCTCAACGGCGCTCGCCAGGCTCTCGACGCGGGGGACGACGAGGCAGCCGCGGCCCGCGTCCGTGACGCCGAGGACGCCGTCGGCCAGGCAGACGTCCTGGTCGCATCGGTCGAGCGGCGCGGACGCGAGCTCGCCGACGCGGCACAGCAGCTGTCCGCGTCACTGACCGCGTGCGAGGCCGATCTCGCGGACGCCCGGCGGCAGTTGGAGGGCTTGAGCGAGCCCCCGGCCGGTCTGCCTGAGCGGATCAGTCGGGCGGAGTCCGTACTCGCGGGCGTTCGCGAGGAGTCGACCGCGGGCCCCTACGATCCCGTCGCGGGGTTGCGCCGGATCCTGAACGCCGACGCCGACGCCGACGCCGCACCGGCGGCTGGGGCGCACGAGGGCGAGGACGCCGTGCTGCGCGCGCCCGCGCTCCTCGACGCGGCGGACCTGACCGCGCGCGCCTCGATCGCCGCAGCGGACGACCACATCGCCACCCATCGCGGTGTGGCCGGCAGCGGGTCCCGTACCCGGCTCGCGGCGGCCCGGACCCGCCTGGAGCAGGCGCCGCCCCGTGCGACGGACGCGCCGGGCGCCCTGTCGGCGGCCCGGGCGGCCGACGCCCTGGCGCGAGAGGCCCTGGACCTCGCCGAGCAGGACGTGGCGGCGTATGCGCAACAGGGCTCGGCCGGCAGAGCCGGGAACGGCGCCCCGGGTGCCACGGCCAACAGCGAGGCCGCGGACGGCAATCCGGTTGCCCAGCCCCGCGGCAGGGCCGAGACCGACGCCCCGAGCACCAGCACACCCCACGCCGACGCCCAGGGCGGCAACCCGGGCGCCGCACCGAACCCCAAGGCCCCGGACGCCGCACCCCACCCCGAACCCCCCGACGCCACCCCGGACAGCCCGCCCGACGTCAAGGACCTGAACGACGGCCCCGCGTCCCGCCCCGGGCGGGCCGACGGTGGCGGGCTCTGAGCCGCACGGCGGGTGGGGATTCCCGAGACAGCTACGCGCGAGGAGAGAGCGATGAGCGACAAGCAGTCCGTGCTCGGCCGCGTCGTCCGGCTGGCGAACACCGACGTCGGCGCCCTGGTCGAGCGCGCCGAGGACCGCGGCGCCGTGCTCGGGCGGCTCGTACGCGACTACACCGCCGCCATCGCCGACGCCGAGCGGGCCGTGTCCACCACGCTCGGCACGCTGCGGCTGCTCGAACAGGACCATGCCGAGGACGTGAAGGCGGACGCGGAGTGGGGCGCGCGGGCCCGCGCGGTCAGCCGGAAGGCGGACGCGCTGCGGGCAACGGGGTCGGACGCGGCGGCGGACACCTTCGACCGGCTCGCCAAGGTCGCGCTCGGCAAACAGCTCAGGGCGGAGCGGGAGGCGACGGCGGCGGAGCCCGCGATCGCGGCCCAGCGGGACCTCGTCGCCCGGCTCGGCGCGGCGCTCGACGGGATGCGGACCCGGCTCGGCCGGCTGAAGTCGCAGCACGACGGGGTGCCGGCGCGCGAACGGACGCGGGATGCGGCCGACAGCGTCAACGTCCTTGACACCACGACCGAGTTGGGGCGTTTCGAGGACAAGGTGCGGCGCGAGGAGGCGCGGCTGGCGGGCGAGGGGGAGCTCGCCGCCTCCTGTCTGGACGCCGAGTTCGAGCGGCTTGAGCGCCCGGCCGACACGGCGGAGGTCGAGGCGAGGCTGGCCGCCCTGAAGGCGACCACCTGAGCCCAGCCCACCCCCGTGGCGTACCGACAGAACGTGACGCACTCCCGGCCGGCCACCCATCACGCCCCGCCCCGCACAGGGGCCGGGGCGGGGCGAGGCCCGCCGTCCTGAGGGCGACCGCCACGCCCACCCCGGTGTCATGCCGGGCCGCCGGGCGTGACGCAGCGTCAGAACATGCTCAGGATCTGCTCCTCGGTCAGCTCCGGGGGGCCCGAGTCCCCGTCCGGCAGGGCGAGTTCGAACCAGACCGTCTTGCCGCGCGGGGTGCGCCTGGCCCCCCAGGCGGCGCTGAGCAGCCCGACCAGTTGGAGTCCGCGGCCGCCCTCGTCGGTGTCGCGGGCCCTGCGCCGCCTCGGCTGCACAAGACCGGCGTCCCACACCTCGCACACGAGCGTACGGTCGCGAAGGAGCCGGAGCCTGATCTCCCCGTCGCCGTAACGCAGGGCGTTGGTGACGAGCTCGCTGACCAGGAGTTCGGTGGTGTCGACGAGGTCGTCGAGGTCCCAGGCGAGCAGCTGGGTGCGGGCGAGTTCGCGGGCGCGGCCCACCGAGCGGGGCTCGCGCGGCAGCCGCCAGTCGCCGACCGCGTCCGCGGGCAGGCCCTGGACGCGGGCGAGGAGCAGCGCGATGTCGTCCTCGCCGTGGCGGGTGTCGAGTGAGCCGAGCACCTGGTCGCAGACGTCCTCAAGGGGCCGGTCGGGGTCGGTGAGCGTCTTGCGGAAGGCGGTGAGTCCTTCTTCCAGCGGGTGGTCGCGGGACTCGACGAGCCCGTCGGTGTAGAGCGCGAGCAGGGCGCCCTCGGGCAGATCGACCTCGACCTCCTCGAAGGGCTCGCCGCCGACGCCGAGCGGCAGCCCTGGCGGCACGTCGAGGAGCATGGCGGGCTCCCCCGGGTCGTCGCCCGGCTCGACCAGGACGGGCGGCAGGTGCCCGGCGTTGGCGAACGTACAGCGCCGGGTGACCGGGTCGTAGACCGCGTACACACAGGTCGCGAGGTAGACCTCGGAGAGGTCGGCGTCGCGGGACTTGTGCGAGACCCGGGGTGCCTGCTGGCTGCCGCCCGGGGCGCCGAGACCGCGGGCGATCTCGTCGAGGTGCGAGAGCACTTCGGCCGGCTCCAGGTCGAGCAGTGCCAGGGTCCGCACGGCGGTGCGCAGTTCGCCCATGGCGACGGCGGCGCGCAGGCCGCGGCCCATGACGTCGCCGATGACGAGCGCGGTGCGGTGTCCGGGCAGCTCGATGACGTCGAACCAGTCGCCGCCGACCTCGGACTCGGCGCTGCCGGGGAGGTAGCGGCAGGCGATGTCGAGCCCGGTGGCCTCGGGGTCGCCGGGCGGCAGCAGGGAGCGCTGGAGGATCAGGGCGCGCTCGTGCTCCCTGCGGTAGAGGCGGGCGTTGTCGATGCAGACGGCGGCGCGCGAGGCGAGCTCGGTGGCGAGCGCGCGGTCGCGCTCGCCGAAGGGTTCGCTGCCCTTGGCGCGGGCGAACTGCACCAGGCCGACGACGGTGTCGTGGGCGACCATGGGGACGGCGAGGGTCGTGTGCACGAGGCCGCCGGGCGCGGGCACGGTGTGCACCCGCGCGGTACGCAGGGCGCTCGCGTACGGGGAGTGGAACCGGTAGCGGTGCACGTCGCCGACCTCCACCTCCACCTCGCCACCTGTCGGGGGTCCGTCCGACACGGCGCTCGCGAAGGCGACCCGGCGCAGTTCGCCCCGTCCGTCGGAGCTGCCGGGGCCGGGGTCGTCGCCGGCGAGCAGGGACTGGTAGAGGTCGACGGACGCCAGGTCGCAGAAGCCGGGGACGGCGATGTCGAGGAGTTCCCTGGCGGTGGTCTCCAGGTCGAGGGTGTTGCCCATCCGGGCGCCCGCCTCGTTCAGGAGGGCGAGGTTGCGGCGGGCGTCGGCGGCTTCGCGTGCCGCGTTGTGACGGCGGGTCACGTCGATGCCGAGGCCGGCCACCCCGATGGGGCGGCCGGTGCCGCTGTGCACCCGGTAGAGGTTGATCGACCAGTGCCTGCGGTCCTTGCCGCCGGGCGCCGAACCCACGATCTGGAGGTCTATGACGGACTCCCCGCTCTCCAGGACCCGGCGCAGGGCGGCGGACATCCGGTCGGCCTCGGGGCGGGAGAGGTAGTCGTGCACCGTGTGGCCGCGGTGCTCGTCGGGGGCGCCGCCGAAGACGGTGGCGAAACGCCGGTTGGCGCGCAGCACGGTGAGGTCCGTACCGAACAGCAGGAAGCCATAGGGAGATTGACCAAAAATGGCCTGCGATGCGGCCAGGTCGGTCTCGATCCCGCGCAGGGCGCGTACGTCCACGACGATACAGAGCGCGGCCCGCTCGTCGGTGGCCGTCCGGCTCGGCATGACGTACAGCTCGGCCAGACCCTGGGCGCGTTCGCCGCCCTCGGGTGACGGCACGCGGAACGGGACGACGCCCGTCCACTCCTTGCCGTCCAGGATCTCGGCGACCCGGCGGTGGCCGCGCGGGCGCAGCTCGGGGGGCATGAACGCCTCGACAGGATCGCGCCCGATCACGGCGGCCGCGGCAAGGCCGAACTGCTCCTCGGCCCGCAGGCTCCACTGCTCGATCAGTCCGTCCGGCCCGATCGAGAACGAGGCGACGCGGATGTAGTCATAGATCGAGCCAGGCGGGCTGCTCTGCCACACGACATCGCCAGCCGTCTCAGGTATCTCGCTCACGCGACCGTCCCCTCCAGCTCACCGCACCGGACCGGCCTTGACCGCAGTATTCAGCACTACGGCCCCAGTCGGCACGGCGTTCACGATCACATCCCGGTCTCGTTCTTTTCCGGCCGTTGTCGGCGCGTTTCCGTCGCCGTCGTGATCGTCCGTCCCTCACTCCTTCTAACCATGCAGAGCCAGCTCGAACCACACGGTCTTGCCCGTTCTGCCGCGGCGTGTCCCCCAGCGCCGCGCGGAACAGGCCACCAGCTGCATTCCCCGGCCCCCTTCGTCGTCGATTCCGGCGGTGCGTTCGACGGGCGCATCCGGAAGCGGATCGGAGACTTCCACCAGCAGGGTGGCACTGTCGAGCCGGTCGAGCCGGACGCCGATGGGTCCCGACGCGTAGCGAAGGGAGTTGGTCACCAGCTCACTGACCAGGAGGACCGCCACGTCCACGGCCCCGTGGTCGAGGTCCCAGCCGCGCAGCGCGTCCCGGACGGCATGCCTGGCGGTCCGTACGGCCCCCGGCTCAGCAGGGAAGGTCCACTCGGCGCACTCGCCCGAGGTGTCGATCACGCCGATCACCCGCATCCGATGGTTCGGGGGGTTTAGAAACGATTAATAGGCACATACCCGGTATTTGGGACGTCGTATCCCCAAGTGGGGCGGATGGCGGCACTAATGACGCAGGTTCCCCAGGATGCGCATCGCTTCGGCGACCGCGGGCAGGTCCTGAGGGAGCCAGTCGACGGCATCGGCCTCGTCGGGGGCGAGCCAGCGCAGTTCGTCGTGGTCCTGGAGCGGGCGGGGTTCGCCGTCGAGCAGCCGCGCGGTCCACGCATGCAGGACGAGCCCGGGCCTGAGCGGCCATTCCCCCGCGATCCGCTCCAGCGGCTCGGTCTCGATGCCCAGTTCCTCGCGCAGTTCGCGTACGAGCGCCTGCTGCGGGCTCTCGCCGGGTTCCACCTTGCCGCCGGGCAGTTCCCAGCGGCCGGCCAGCTCGGGCGGGGCGCTGCGGCGCGCTGCGAGCAGCCGGCCCCGGTCGTACACGGCTCCGGCCACCACGACGGTGTCATTCATGCGCCGGAGCGTAACGCGCACGCCCGCGCCTCTCCGCATCCTGTCCCGGGCCGACCATCGGAGACCGCCGGAGGCCGCCGCCGGGTATCTCTGTCGCGCGTCACCGTTGGACGCCACCAACGCAGGTCCCCGCCACACGCTCCCATCGCACGTCCCCGCCGCACGCCCCGCCGGAACGTCACTGCTGAGCGGGGGCGCCGATCCGCTCGACCCAGTAGAGCTGCTTGTGCCCGCGGTCGTCGAGGCGGTCGGCCATGCGCTGCGCCTCCGCCCGCGTGGCGTACTTGCCGACGCGGTACTGGTTGCCGTTGTCGTCCTGACGTATCACCAGCCAGGCGAGCACAGCACCACTGTCGTTCATCGCATCTCTCCCGGCGTCGGCGTGCAGGTCAGTAGGCATCCCCAGGGAACCGCAATCCGCATATGCCCGAGCCTACGCCTGACCTTTACTCAGCGGATCCGTGTTTGCACAAAGAGATACGAATTCGGTCAACGCGGCCCATGCGAACGGGGGCGCACCCATGGGTGCGCCCCCGTGTTCCGCGGCACGCCTCGGCGTGCGTACGGCAGTGGCAGTGGCAGTGGCAGTAACAGTGGCGGTCGTAGTGGCAGGGGCAGGAGGGGCCGGGGTTACTTCACCGGCAGGTGGTAGGCGATCCGGTAGCGGTCGGCGGGAACGACGACGTCCGCGGTCTCGACCGCGAGCCCCGACGCGTAGTAGGTCCGCTCGATGACGATGACCACGTGCCCGGGGACACCGCCGAGCGCCAGAAGCTCCTCCGCGAGCCCCGGCCGCGCGCCGACCTCCTCCACCACGTTGTCCACCACGATGTCGATCGCGGCCATCCGCTCGACCACCCCGCAGCCGCCGAGCGGCCCCTCCTCGGGCAGCATCACCGGGGTGCGGCCGGTGACGGACAGCGGCTCCCACGACGTGGACAGCATCATCTGCTCCCCCGCGTCCCGGAATCCGTACCGCGTCCGCATCACGCGGTCGCCGGGGCGGATGCCGAGCCGCTTGGCGATCTCCGGGGTGGCCTCCTCCTGCTCGCTGCTGGACTCCCACGTCCCGCGCGCCGCCTCCTCCGCCTGCTCCTGGCGGAACGGGCTCGCGCCCTTCGCGGTCCGGTACCCCGAGCGGGCGACACGGCGGGGCACCGGGCGCTCGCGCACATACGTGCCCGAGCCGGAGCGCCCCTCCACCAGGCCCTCCGCCATCAACACCTTGCGGGCCTCCAGGGCCACGGTGTCCGAAACCCCGTACTCCTCGCGGATCCTGGCCTGCGAAGGAAGCCGGGTGTGCGGCGGCAGCGAACCACTCACGATCTTCTCCCGCAGATCGCTGGCTACGCGCAGATAGGCCGGCTGCTCACCGAATGTCACTGGCCACTCCCATCAGGTTGACAGACTGCAACAGCGTGGCAACCGTGGGTTGACTCCCGCAAGCAGAGGCCAAACATTCACTCGAAGTGATGACTTGCCTCTGCCCAGGGCGTACCCGCGGTACAGCGGATACGTTCTGCCCCCCTCGCGACCTTCTCAGACGCTCTTGGAACCACCGGTTCCGGAACCGGTCCCGCTTCCGTCGCCCCGACCGCCGCCGGAGCCGCCACCGGAGCCGCCACCGGAGTCACGGTCGGTCGACGGCGGAGTGGTCGCGAGGGCGAGCGCACCGCGCGCGGCGATCTCCGCCGACTGCTTCTGCGCCGTGCCGGCCGCCGCGGAGTGCCGGTAGAAGGTGTCCGCGTCGGTGGCGTCCGCCGCCTTCGCCCACTCCTTCTGCGCGACCCTCAGCCCGTCGATGTACGGCTGCACGGCGGTGGCGGACGTGGACGGCCAGGTGTGTGCGCTCAACTCGCCCGTCTGCGTCTCCAGTACGCCGGCCACCTTGCCCGCCCACACCTTGAACCCGAGCAGGTCGTCCTCGACCGCGTCCTCGTCGGGCGCCTTGGCCATGACGTTCTCGACGGCGTCGGCCGCCTTCAGGAACGCGAGCTGATCGGCGTCCAGGGTGGTGTCGTCATTGCGCACGGAACCCTGGAGCTTGGCGCCCTGCGAGGCGAACGCGCAGGTCACCGTGTGGTCGCCCATGGCCCAGCTCTGCCTGCTCGGCGTGTAGTAGTAGGGGTCCGCGTTGGCCGGCACCTTCCACCGGTCCATGGCGTACGCCTGCTCCAGGTCGAGGCAGCGCGAGTCCGCCTGGGTGGAGATCGCGCTCTCGCCCGGGTAGAGGCCGTTGGCGTTCAGCCGGAACGAACCGGAGACCTCGGCGTCGTGCCGGTCCGCGCACGGCACGATCCGCACCGAGGCGACCTCACGCTCCAGCTTGCCGCCCGGCACGTCGAAGCAGTCGCCCTTGTGCAGGTTGAGGGTGCTCCGCGAGGAGGTGGAGTCGTTCCAGCCCTCCTTGAAGCTCTGCCAGTTGTCGGCGAGGCTGCCCGTCACGATCGAAAGGACCAGCAGGATCGTGGAGATCGTGGAGAGTGCGACGCCGGCGATGGCCAGGCCCTTGCCGCGCTGCCCCTTCTTCTTGATCTTCCCGAGGGCCAGTACGCCCAGGAGCAGACCGAGCGGGGGTATGCAGCACACGATGCCGGTGACGAACGAGGCGATGGCGAGACCGCTCATGGGCGGCTGCTGCGGCGCCGCCGGATACGGGTACCAGGGCCCGCCGTTCATCGGCTGCCCCGGGTACGGGCCCGGCGGGCCCCCAAGTGCCGCCGGATACGGGCCCGGCTGGGCCCCCGGCGCCTGGTTCGGTGCCGGCCATCCGAACCCCTGCCCCGGCTGCGGCTCCTGGGGCTGCCCGGGTGCGGGCGGCGGCGGTATCTCCACGGGAACGGTGCTCCTCATCGGGTGGTGCGAACGGTTGCGCGAATGCGCATCGTACGCGGGCGGCGACGGGGTGCAGCGGGCTGGCCCGCCCAGGGTCGGTCCCCGGCCGGGCGTGCCTCATGACCGCCTACGCGGCGGGCCGGCCCCCGCCCACCGGGTCGTGCCGCCCGGCCGGTGCCGTGCGCAGGACGGCTCGCGGCGCGGCGCCCGTCTCGTGCAGGTCACGCAGCATCGGCTCGGCCTCCCGCGCCGCGCGCAGCCGGCCGGGAAGCAGGTCGGCGACGACCAGTTCCTCCTCGGTGGGGCTCCCCTCGGCGACGACACGGCCGTCCGGTCCCCACACCGCGCTGCTCCCGCACGTGCGCCAACCGCCGGTCACGCCGATGTGGTTGGCGAGCACCGCGTACACCGTGTTGTCGAAAGCCCGGGCCGGGAACCAGATCCGGGACTCGTGATGGCCGTTGCCCTCGCTGAACAGCGCGCCCACGACGTAGGCGTGGCAGCCGTCGAGCGCGGCGGCGCGGGCGTGCTCGGGGAAGCCGGAGTCGTAACAGATCCCCAACCCCAGCCGCCAGCCGTCCACTTCGAGGGTGGCCCCGGCCGGGCCCTGCCGGTAGAGCGCCCGTTCCTGCTTGAACAGGGTCTGCTTGTCGTAGCGCCCGACGATTCCGGTCCCGTCCATCACGAAAGCGGACACGTACAGCTCTCCGCCGTCCAGGACGGCGGCTCCGACGACGGCGATGACCCCGGCCGCCCGGCACGCGTCGGCGATCGGGGCCAGCCGGTCGTCGCCCGGGTGCGCGGCGCAGCGCTCGGGGTCGGCGCGGATGAGGTCGGGCTCGTACCCGCTGAGGAACTTCTCGGGGAACACCACGACCCGTGCCCCGGCGTCGCCCGCGGCCCGCACCAGCCGCGCCACGGTGGCCGCGTTGACCTCGACCTCCCCCGGGGCGGCCTGCGCCTGCGCGGCGGCGATACGAAGGGGGGTCCCGGGAAGCTGGAATTCAGTCACGGGCCTCGACCCTACCGGCCGCCCGGGCGGCGCCCCCGGGCGCCAGCGCGGCGGCAGTTGCGAGGGCATTCGGGGTGCCGACGACTGTCCGTAATCGCTTGAAATGCGATGGAAGTCCCGTCGTGGCACGCTGATCGAGGCCCGGTGGAGCCGTGGGAAAAGCCCCGGTCCCCCAGCCCCTCAGACCTTGTAGGAGTGACCGCAGATGGGCATCAAGGACCAGTTCGACGACAAGGCGCAGGAGCTTGCGCGGAACGCCAAGGACGCGATGGGCTCGAAGGAGGACGAGACGCAGGAGCGGGCGCGTCAGGTCCGCGAGAAGGGCCAGGGCGACCCGCGGCGCTCCGAGCAGGACGCGCAGAGCGGCCTCGACCAGGACTACGAGGTCTGACACGGCGCTCCCCCCAGACGGAAGCGGCGCACCCGCGACACCGGGTGCGCCGCTTTCGCGCGCCGCGGCGACGCCGTCCGGCCGAGGCGTGAGGACGGCGGACGGGGTCCTCGCGGCGTGCCGGTGCAGGGAGCGCGCGCCGCCCCGGGGCCACCGAACGTGGATACGATCCCCTGAGCCACGGGTAACGAGGACTGAACGAACCCCAGGGGGAGCCCACATGACCGGCGCTGTCATCGCCATCGCCATCGTTTTGATCGTCATCGGCGGCATCACGGCGAGCGTGGTCGCGTACTTCGGGTTGCAGCGCCACCGCGCCGACGCCGTCGCCATGGCCGAGTACCGCAGACTCGCCGAGGAGGCCGTCGCCAACCAGGCCGCTCTGCAAGGGCAGTTCAGCGAGCTGCATGACCGCGTCAAGTCGGTCGAGAGCCTGCTGCGCAGCGTCGACTGACCACCTGCCCCCGGCCGCGGTCAGCCGCGGCCGGGGGGTGCGCCGGGCGGGTTCACTCGCGCAGGGCCGCCCCCGCGCCGGGCCGGCCGCGCAGGACGAGCGCGGCCGAGAGCAGCGTGGTGAGCAGTGTCAGGGCGAAGGCGGCGGCCACCACCGCGGCCAGGATCCACGGCGAGCCCTCGGGGACCGGCGAGCCCAGCACGCTCAGGCTGAGCGGCACCAGGGTCAGCGTCGCGACCAGTCCCCCGAGTACGAGCCCGGCCACCGCGACCAGGATCGCCTCCACCGTCATCATCCGCAGCACCTGGCGGCGGGTGGCTCCGACGAGCCGTTGCAGCATGAACTCCCCGCGCCGCTCGGCGGTCGCGAGGACCTGGGTGTTGACCAGGGCGATCGCCGCGTAGGCGATGACCACGCCGAGCACCAGGTACGCCATCCAGGCCTGGGTGTCGTCCTCGCTCTCGTGCACGGCGCCGACCATGGCGCGGGGCAGCACGGTGAGGCCGGGGTGCTGCCCGGCCAGCGCCGACAGGCTGTGCGCCAGGGCGCCGGGGTCGGTGCCGGGCGCGGCGGTCACCGTGATCTGCGGGACGAGGCCCGCGTCGGTGTGCTGGACCAGGAGCGAGGCCGGGAGCAGCGCGGTCTCGTAACCGCGGCGCGCGTCGAGGGTGGCGACCAGTCTCAGCGAGACCTCGGTGCCGTCGCCGAGCCGCATCGGGACCATGTCGCCGATCGTGAACCCGCCGGCTTCGGACGCCGGAAGGGCGACGCTGTCGCCGTGCAGCCCGTCGAGGCTGCCGGTCCTGGCGCGGAACGCGGTGGTGCCGCCCACGCCTTCGGCGGTGACGCCCTGCATCGGCATCTCGGTGGGCTCGAAGTCGCCCTCGTCGATCTCGGACCGGGAGGGCGGGGTCTTGGGCTCCAGGTAGCCGAGGCTGGAGATCTGGGCGGAGGCCGCCGCGACTCCGGGCTGTTTCCTGATGGTGTCCACCATGTCCGCGGGGAGGCCGCCCGCCACCGAGGTGACCGCCAGGTCGGCCCGCATGTTCTCGCTGAACGCCCGTTGGGATCCGCTGGACTGGGTGGTCTGGAGGTAGATCAGCGCGGTGGCGAGGCCGGTGGCGAGCATGACCGGCATCACCGCTGCGGCCGTCCGGCCGATCCGTGCCCGGGCGTTGAGGGTGGCGAGCCGGCCGGCGAGTCCCGTCACCGCACGCAGCGGCCAGTGGATCGCGGCCGTGATCACTTTGGCGAGGCCGGGTCCGAGCAGTCCGAATCCGGCGGTCCACAGCATCGCCGCCGGGGTCGCCGTGCTGCCCGCCATGGGGCCCGACATATGGGCGGTGACCAGGGCGAGCGTGGTGCCGCCGCCGAGGAAGAGCACGGCGAACACCAGCCGCGGCACGCTGACCCATCTGCGGTGCAAGGAGGCTTCGGCGAGTGCTTCGGTCGGCCGGGTGCGCGCCGCGCCGCGGGCCGAGATGAAGGCCGCGCCGAGCGCCGTGAGCAGGGCCGCGCCCACGCCCGTCACCATCGGGATCCAACCGGCGCGGTACGCCAGGGCGTCGGGCACCACGCCACCGCGGGCGAACGCGGCGAGCAGCCACCTGCCGACCCGCGGCCCGGGGTAGCAGGCGAGGCCGGTGGCGATGACGGCGATGAACAGGGTCTCGCCGAGGATCAGCCGGCGCAGCTGGCCGGGTGTGGTGCCGATGGCTCGCAGCAGCGCCATCTCGCGCTGTCGCTGCTGGATCGAGAGACCCGTGGTGCTGGACACCACGAAGACGGTGACCATCGCGGACAGGCCGCCGAACACCGAGGCCAGGGTGACCAGTTTGGTCCCGTCGGTGACGATGGAGGGGTTCTCGGCCCACCCGCGCCGGTCGCCGGTCAGTACGGAGACGGGGCTGCCCGCGGTGGCCTTCTCGATGTCCGCCACGATCCGGCCCCGGTCGGCCCCCGGCGTGGTGAGCACGCCGATGGTGTCGAGCGTGCCGGGCCGGCCGTCAACCTGTGCGGCCGACTGGTCGGAGAGGAACAGGGTGTCGCCGTCGCCGCTCGCGGTGGCGAGGCCGGACACCGTGAGCGTCTTGGCGCCGCCGTGCACGAGCAGCCGGATCCGCTGCCCGGCGCCGATGCCGGCCTTCGCGGCGAGCCGCGCGTCGAGCACGACCTGGCCGGGGCCGGTCGGCGCGCCGCCCGTGGTGAGCCGGTACGGGGCGAGGCGCGCGGAGGACCAGCCGTGGCCCGTGACCCGCACGGGAGCGCCACTGCCCGACTCGGGCGCCACGGCGGCGTCGAAGGAGACGTCCGGCACGGCGTCGGCCACGCCGGGCACCGCCTTGATCGTGGCGGTCAACGAGGCGTCCAAGCGCACGCGTTCGGTGAAGACGCTCTCGCCGTGGGTGCCGGGATGGCTCTGGTCGCCGGTGACGACGATCGGGGCGGCGCCGAGCCGCCCGGGGGGTGCGGCGCTGTGCAGACCGGTCTCGAAAAGACCGCCGCAGCCGATCACGATCGCGGCGCCGAAGAACAGCGCGATGAACGAGGCGATGAAGCCGCCCTTGTGGAAGCGCAGGGTGCGCAGCGCGATGCGGATCACCGGGGCGCCCCGTGTCCGGCCCGGGCCGCGACGGAGTCCTGGCCCCACGCGCCGAGCCCCGTCATGCGTTCGGCGACCTGGTCGGCGGTGGGCCGGTCGAGATGGCTGACGAACCGGCCGTCGGCGAGGAACAGCACGCGGTCGGCGTGCGATGCGGCGACCGGGTCGTGGGTGACCATCACCATGGTCTGGCCGGCCTCCCGCACGGCCTCGCGCAGCAGCATCAGGACTTCGCGGGCGGCGTAGGTGTCGAGCGCGCCGGTCGGTTCGTCGCCGAAGATCACCGCGGGCTCGGTGATGAGTGCCCGGGCGATGGCGACGCGTTGCTGCTGGCCGCCGGAGAGCTCGGCGGGGCGGTTGTGGCGCCGATCGGCCAGGCCGACGCGTTCCAGCGCCTGCGCCACGGCGGCCTTCTTGGGCCGGTGGCCCGCGAGCCGGAGCGGCAGGGCGACGTTGTCGACCACGCTCAGGGCGGGCAGCAGGTTGAACGCCTGGAAGATGAACCCGATCCGCTCACGGCGCAGCTTGGTCAACTGGCGCTCCTTGAGCGGCCCGAGGTCCACTCCGTCGAGCAGGACCGTTCCCGATGTGGGCCGGTCGAGTCCCGCCGCGCAGTGCAGGAACGTGGACTTGCCGGACCCGGAGGGGCCCATGACCGCGGTGAAGGTGCCGCGCGGCAGGCCGAGGGTCACCCCGTCGAGGGCGGCCACCCGGTTCTTGGAGTTTCCGTAGAGCTTGTGCACGGATTCGAGCCGTACGACGTCCTGGTGGTGCGGCGGGGTTGGCGTCCCCATCATGGTCGGTGTCCTTCGCTGAGGGTGGGCCCGGACCGCGGGCGCGTCGCTACGAGCGCCAGGGGGCCGGGCTCGGTGAGGATCTGCTTGGCCCGCGCCAGCGGGTCGGGCGGCGGGCGGAGCAGGGTGTGGGCGACGGTCAGGTGCAGCCGGGCCGCCGCGACCACGAGGTAGGAGGCGTACAGGACGAGCGCGAGGCAGAGCGCCGAGGTGACCAGCGCGGCCGGCCAGCTGTCGATCCACCCGCCCGGGGCGCCGTCGTCGGGCCCGCCGATCCACACTCCCCTGACGGAACTCCCGTCACTCTGACGGGAGTTGACGCTCCAGAACCACAGCGGCAGCGAGACGCCGGCGAGGAGCCCCAGCCACACCGTGAGCGCGAGGAGGTCGAGCAGCAGCAGGAACGGGAACAGGAGGACCACGCAGGCGATGTCCCGCAGCGTGACCGGGTCGGCGCAGCGCGCCCTGAGCTGCCCCGCGAGGCCCGGCTTCGCCGGCTGCCGGTAGGCGTACGGGACCGGCGCGTCGATGAGCACGGCGCGGCCCCGCTCGACCTGGGCGCAGCAGCGGACGACCCAGGCCGCGCCGACGGTCAGCGCCAGCGTGACGGTGAGCTGCATGAACACCAGGCCCAGCAGCAGGGCGGCGCCGGCGACGGCGAACAGAGCGGGGCCCGCCACCAGATAGCCGGCCAGATAACCCGTGGCGCGCCAGGGCGTGGCCGAGAACAGCATCCGCACCGGATGACGGTGGACGGGCAGCCGCCGGGCGGCCCTCAGCGCGCTCATCCGACGCTCCGCAGCAGGTTCTCGATGGAGCGCAACCGCTCGTCGAGGGCGCCCAGTTGGCTGTGCAGGGCCTGCTGTACGGCGGGCAACTCCTCGGCCAGTCGGCGGAATTCGGCCATGGCGACCGCGTCCGCCCGGTGCCTGAGCAGCCGGAAGTAGGCGACCACGCTGCCCGTGATGCCGCCCACGACGAGCAGCGTGATGGTGATGGTGATGACGGCGCCGGTCATGCCGCGGTCCCCTTTTTCATGGTGGCGGGCCCTTCCCTGTCCTGGGCGACGGCCCCGGCGATCGTGGCGGGGTCGTCCACGTACAGCTCGAACGGCGCCGACACGACGTACGTCGACACCCCGCAACCCCGGGGCCTGTAAGCCGAGACTTACACATGACTGCACACGCGGTCAAGGCCGGGCCTCCGCACTCCCGCACCCCCTCGGACCTGCATCCTGGCGCCTCCAACTCCCTTCACACACAAGGGGAATGGCGCGCGCGAGGGGCCCACCCGGCGCCCACGTCGAGGGTTGACGGCCCACCAGACCACGTGTAACTCTCGACTTACACCCGTCGGGTAGTAGTGACTTCTGTAAGGAGCTGGGTCAGTGAAGAGACAGCCAATCACCGTGAAGGTGGCGAGCTGGAGTGCCCTGCACCCAGGACGGGCCCTCATCGGCTGGTTCGTGTTCGTCGCCCTGTGTCTCGTCCTCGGCGGCGCGGTCGGCACGGTCGACGCCGGCGACAAGGACTACTGGGTGGGCGAGGCGGGCCGGGCCGAGGCCATCGCATCGGAGGGCAACCTCCAGCACAAGCCCGCCGAACGGGTCATGATCACCGACCGCTCGGGCGCCGCCCCCGGCACGGCCGCCCAGAGCGCCGCGCGGGACGTCGCCGCCCGGATGAAGCAGCTGCCCGAGGTCGCACAGGTCGCGGACCCCGTGCGGTCGGCCGACGGCACGATGCTCATGGTCGAAGTGACCATGAAGGGCCTGCGACTTGAGGCCCAGAAGCACATCCAGCCGCTGCTCGATGAGACCGCCGAGGTCCAGAAGAACAACCCCGGCCTGCGCATCGAGGAGTCCGGCGACGCCTCGGTCTCCAAGGGCCTCGACTCGTCGCGCGACGACGACCTCGCGACCTCCGAGGAGATCACCTTCCCGGTCACCCTGATCACGCTGCTGGTCGTGTTCGGCTCGCTGATCATGGTCGGCGTACCGCTGCTGCTCGCGGTCTCCTCGATCGGCGCCGCCATGGGCCTGTCCCAGCTGATCTCGCACCTGGTGCCCGACGCGGGCGTCGGCAAGAGCGTCATCCTGCTGATCGGGATGGCGGTCGGCGTCGACTACACGCTCTTCTACCTCAAGCGGGAACGGGAGGAACGGGCCCGCGCGGGCGGCCGGCTCAGCCCCGAGGCCCTGGTGGGGATCGCCGCCGCGACATCGGGCCGGGCCATCGCCGTCTCCGGCCTCGCCGTCGCCCTGTCCACCGCCACCCTCTTCCTCGCCACCGACATCATCTTCACCTCGCTGGCCATCGCCACCATCGTGGTCGTCCTGGTCGCCGTCCTCAGCTCGATGGTCGCGCTGCCCGCCCTGCTGGTCCTCATCGGCCGGCGTCTGGACCGCAGGACCGCCCGCGCGACAGCGCGCGGCAAGCGGATCAGGGCGCACAAGTCCGAAGAGCTCGGCCGGGTGTGGAGCGCGCTGCTGCGGCCCGCCAAGAACCATCCGGCAGCCACCCTGCTGGTCTCCGTGCTCGTGATGTGCGGCCTCGCGCTCCCCGCGTTCGGCATGCACCTGCGGGTGCTGAACACCGCCACGCACTCCCGGGCCATCCCGCAGATGAAGGTCTACGACCGGCTCAACGCGGCCTTCCCCGACCTGCTGGCCGAGCACTGGGTGATGGTGCGCGACAACAACCCCGGCGAGAAGGCCGAGGTGCGGTCGGCCCTGAACGAGCTGGCCGCCAAGGCCCAGGCCGACCCGATGTTCGCCAAGAAGGCCCCCCGGCTGGAGACGTCACCGGACGGCAGGATCAGCGTCCTGACCCTGTCCGTGCCCCACAACCTGAGCTCCCCCCAGGCGCACGACTCGCTGAAGGAACTGCGCCAGGACTTCCTGCCGGAGACCCTGGGGAAGGTGAAGGGCGCCGAGTTCGCGGTCAGCGGTCCCGTCGCCCAGGACGCCGACTACCTCGCCCACCAGAACGACAAGCTGCCCATCGTCGTCGGGTTCCTGCTCCTGCTGACCTTCATCCTGACGCTGTTCGTCTTCGGCTCGGCGACCATCGCCGCGCTGGGTGTCCTGCTCAACCTGCTGTCCGTCGGCGCCTCGTTCGGGCTGGTCGTCGTCTTCTTCCAATGGGGCCTGGCCTCCACGGTGTTCGGCTTCGAGGACGGCGCCACGCACGCCATCGGCTCCCGTGTACCGCTGTTCCTCTTCGTGATCCTGTTCGGCCTCTCGATGGACTACCAGGTCTTCGTCGTCAGCCGGATCAAGGAGGCGGCGCAGCGCGGAGTGCCCACCCGGCAGGCCGTGATCGACGGGATCGGCCACTCGGCCAAGGTGGTCACCAGCGCGGCGATCGTCATGGTCACCGTCTTCGCCAGCTTCATGTTCCTGCACCTGGCCGAGATGAAGCAGATCGGCTTCAGCCTGGCGGTGGCGGTCCTCCTGGACGCCTTCGTCATCCGGGTCATGATCCTCCCCGCCGCCCTGATGCTGCTCGGCAACGCGAGCTGGTGGCCGTCCCGCACGATGCGACGGGCACAGCGCCACGCCACCACCGCCCCGGCCGGTGACCCGACGGCCCTGAGCCCGGCGGTCCGTACCCATCATTAGGTCGCCGGGCGCCTGCGGCGGACGCCGGCCCGGACATCCCTCCGGTCCGGCGTCCGCCCCTTCCCGGGCCGGTGCGCCTGTAGGGCACGACGTACGTTTGACAGCCGTTCATGTCATGGGAAAGTCTCGACCTACAGGTTTCCGGAATGCCAGAGGTGGGGCCATGACCAGCGAGGAGCTACTGGCCGTACTTGCCGCCGTCGGCCACGCCCAGCGGCTCAGGGTCATCGCCGAACTCTCCGACGGCCGCATGTACGTCAGCGAACTCGCACGCCGTCTCGGCATGTCCCGGCCCCTGCTCTACATGCATCTGGAGCGGCTGGAAAAGGCCGGGCTCGTCCTCGGCAGCCTGGAGCTCTCCGAGGACGGCAAGGCCCTGAAGTACTTCGAACTGGCCCCCTTCGACCTGCATGTGAACGTCGCCACGATCCTCGCGGCCGTGGCGCAGGACGCCGCGGCGGGCCCCGTGGCAGGAGAGGCCGAAGAACCCGGACCGGCCACCGCGCCCAAGGCGAAGAGGAAGCGCGCCTAGGGGTGTCTGGTGGATCATGGCCGGGGGTGCGGCGCCTGGCACGGCACCCTGACCGACCCTGATCCACCAGACACCCCCTAACCCGCTCCCCGACGAAGTCGCCCCCGCCCCGGTCAGCCGCGGCCGGGGCGTACCGAACGGAGGATGTCCTCCAGTTTGGCGCGCCGGGCCCCGTCCCTGAGTACGCCGGTGTCCGTGGCCCGTTCCGGTGCGACGGCCTCGCTCCCGGCGAACACGGCCTGCCCGGTGCCGAGGAGGCGAAGGGCGTGTTCCTCGCACTCGGCGCGGATCGCGTCGAGCCGGTCGCGCAGGGTGCGGCGGCGCCCGCCCGCCGCGGACCTGATCTGTTCGCGGACCTGCCAGGCGTGCCCGTACAGCGCGTGGACCAGGTGGTAGCGGGCCTCCACATTGCCCGGGTCCGCCACGCACAGCTCCCGCAGCTCGTCCGCGAGCGGCCCGGCCCCGTCGGGGCGGTCGCGGTGCGGGGCCATGACCGCGCCGACGACCAGGACGCGACGGTTGTCGACCGTCTCGGGGTCGCTCCACCGCGCGAAGTCCTCGGCGATGCGCCGCGCCGGTGGTACGTGCTTGCCCGAGCTGATCCAGTGGTTGTACGCCTCGACCAGCAGCCGGCGCAGCCACGCGTCGTCGAAGCCGCCGTCCAGGAGCGCCCGTATCCGCGCGACGGCCTCCGCGTACGCGCCGCGTGCGATGTCGAGGCGGACGAACGACACGGCCAGTTGTCGTCGTCCGCGCTCCCCGAACGCCTCGTCGCCCGCCTTCGACAGCACCTCATGGGCCTCGTCGTGCCGGTCGAGACTGGTGAGCAGTCTGGCCAGGGCGCGGGCGGGCCCGGTGGCGCCGGGCAGTCGGGCCACCCACCGCGCGAGGCCGGTCACGCCGGCCTCGACGATGCGGCGCTCGCCGTCGTCGGCGGGGACGGCGGACGCCCCCAGGATCGCGAACGCGGAGCGCGCCGATGGGCGGTAGAGCTGCACCGGGTCGTCGAGCAGATCGGCGTACCGCTCGGGAATGGCGTCGCCGTTGCGCCCCCAGGAGCGTGCGGTACGTCTGAACCGCTCGGGGAAGTCCTGGGTGACCGGCCCCGCGGAGGTCTCCTCCGCCGCGCCGAAGATCTGGCCCAGCGCGAACGTGCAGGCCAGGACGGCGAGTTGGTTGTGGCGCCCGATGGTCTCCGCGGGGTCGCCCGGCACCCCGAGCAGCCGGGCCGTGCGCTGCACCAGCTCGTTCGCCGGGTCGAGGGGCAGCGCGTCGACGAGACGCAGGTTCGCGATCACGTCACCGGAGTACTCGGTGAGCGGCCACTCCGCCCGCTCCCCCGTGAGCGCGTCCGCGAGCCGCAGCTTCCACAGGACCCGCCGGCGCAGCCATTCCTCGTGCGCCCGCTCCTCGGCCTCGTCACCGGGCCTTCGGGTGCGGCGGTGCGTCTGCGACGCCTCGTGGTACGCCTCCTCGACCCGCTGCCCGCACAGCTTCGCGAACGGCTCCCGCACCCGGGCCGGCAGCGCCCGTACGGCCGCGTCGACCGCCTCCGTGGCGCGTTCACGTGCGGCGGCAAGCTCCGCCTCGCCCACCGCGCGGCCGACCCCCAGCAGGAGGGTCGGACCGCGGTGCGAGAGCGTGTGGTTGAGCTCTTCGAGGCGCAGGTGGGCGGTGGCGATCGTGACCTTGCCCGTGCCGGCCAGGACGGGTGGCACCTCGCGCAGGTCCCCCTCCAGTTCACTGCCGGGCGCGAGGGCGCACAGCGGGCCCGTGCCGAAGGAACCGGCCAGCACGCGGTGCGTCTCGGCGCGCTCGGCGGCCCCCCGGCGGATGTCGCCGTGTGCCAGGTCCCGCAGGTACAGCGCCTCCAGGTGGCGCCGCCACGCGGAGGCGGCCGGGGCCGGATCCCCCGCCACGGTGTGCGCCACCGCGAGGTTGCGCAGCACCGCGGGGTGCAGCGGGTCGTCCTTGAGCATGGCGACCCAGCGCCGCCGGGCGGCCGTGCTGCGGCCCAGCCGCAGATCGGACTCGGCCTGCTGTCCCCCGAGGTAGGCGCGCAGCAGGGTGACGGCCTCGCGGTGTTTCAGGTGCGGCGGATAGGCCTCAAGGGTCCGCCACGCGTCGTCGAAGTTCGCGTCGAGGCGGGCCTCGGCGGCCCCGAGTGCGTGGGCGACGCGTTCGCGCGGACCGGCGTCGGCGGGCGGCGGGGGCGGTTCGGGGATCCGGTCGGCCCCGGCGGCGCTCGCGCCCGCGGCCGCGATCCCCGGGGGCTGCCACGCCTCCAGGGCCGAAAGGCGCTCCCCGAGTGCCAGGGCCTGCGCGGAGGCGGCGGGCGCGGTCCCGGCGAACTCCTGCTCCCTGCCTGCCAGTTTCCGCTCCACCTTCTTGTGGAGGATGCTGCGCAGACTGCCCAGGGGCTGCTGGAACAGCGCCTCGCACTCCTCCACCCGTCGGCGGAATGCGTCGAACTCCATGACCAGACCGGCCGGTTCGGCGTCCTTGAACCGCTGGAGCGCTTCGAGCCACGCCTGCCGCACTCCTTCGAGGCCGCCCACCAGGCCACTCAAAATCTCCGTGTCGCCCAAGGCCCGGGCGAAGGCGGCCGCGTCGCTCACCGCGCTCTTCGCCAGCGTCTTGGCGTGGCCGAGCGCGTCGTCGCCGAGGGAGCTCAGCCGCGCGGCCGCCTCCTCGAACACCGCGAGCCGTTCATCGGGCCCGGCCGCCTCCCGCGCGGCAGCGGCGGGCGCGGCGGCGTCCTCCATCGGCGCGGGCGGCCCGGCGCCGAGCGCCTTGTGTGCGCAGCGCAGCGCCTTCTCGTGCCGGGCGGGGTCCTCGCCGTCCGTGAACGCCCTGGCCGCCGCGTGCGCGCCGAGGTCGGGGAACCGCAGCGGCCGCCAGAACAGGCGGTGCCGGTGGATCAGCGCGGTGAGCGTGTCCGGCAGCGACCCGTCGGCGAGGCACGCCGCGAGACGCCGCGGGAGCTCGGCGCGGTCGGTCTCGAACAGGTCGCAGACCAGGTTCAGGAGCCGGATCGCGGGCCCGTCGTCCTGCCTGAGCGGCTGCGCCAGGCGGCGTACGGTCGCGCTCGGATAGCCGTACACCATCCACTGCACGGCGAGCACGGTGAACGCGGCCGTGCCTCCCCGGCGCCGGGCCGCCAGTTCGGCGACGCTTTCCAGTTCGGCGGCCAGTACGTCCCGGCTGCGCTCGGCGGTCCGGCCGCGCAGCCGTGCGTCGGCCGCCATGTCGTGGACGCCGGACCAGCGGCACTCCCCCGGCCGCAGCAGCGGCAGCGCGGGCTCCGCGGCCCGCGCGGCTTCGGGGTCGAAGTCGTGGCGGCCCGCGCGGATCGTCTCGGCGATCGCCTCCGCGCGCGTGCGGTTGTCCTCGTGGCCGTCGTGGCCGTCGGCGCCGGACGCGGCGAGCTGTCGGTGCGCGAGGCTCAGATGGGCCCAGACGCGGTGGTGGGTCGGTGACAGTTCGGCGGCCGCGGTCAGCCAGCGCACGGCGGCGTCGAGGCGCCCGTGACGCAGGTGGAGCAGCCCCACGTGATAGGAGTGCTTGGGGTTGGCGTTGTCCAGGCGGTGGGCGCGGACCAGCAGGGTCAGCGCCCGCGCGGGCTCGGTTGCGGGGTGCACCCCGAGCCGGAAGGACGCCTCCACCAGAGCGTCCAACTGGCCCTGGGTGAGCGGGATGCGCTGTTCGTGGTCGGCCCACAGCCGTTCCGCCGTGCGCTCCAGGACATCGGGCCGGCTCTCCAGGGGCCGTGCGGCCCTCATGCCCGTTCCGCCTGCGTCGGGCCGTCGCCCAGCTCCGGCGACGGCACGACCAGCAGCCGTTCCCCGTCCGACACCGCGGCCCGCAGACCGTCGTCGGACACGGTCATCGGATGCCGGGACACATAGGTCGTACGGCCGTCGCGCACCAGCGCGTGCGAGCCGTCGGGGTGTTCGACGACCAGCAGCCACCCTCCTTGGGCGCAGGCCACCGGCCGCGCTCCCGGCACCGTGTGGAAGCCGACCCGCACCGCGAGCTCGGCGTCGAAGCAGACCCCCCGGCCCGCCGCGTCGACGATCGCGGTCAGCTCACCGCCGGCCAGCGCCCCGGTGACCGCGCCGACGGGCTGGGACACCTGGAGCAGCCGGCCGCCCGCCGGGTCGAGCCGGTGGATCCGCCGCTCGCCCACGACCAGCACGAAGTCGCGCACCTCCGTCATGGCCAGCAGCATCGGCTCCACGCTGTGCCGGGACACCGCCTGCCCGGCCGCGTAGCGGGTGAGGACGCCGTCGAGGCCGCCCACCAGCAGACCGTCGCCCGCGGCCGTCAACACCTGGACGCCCGCCGGGTGTTCGAGCACCCGCTCCGGCGGCCCGCCGTCCAGGGTGAGGCGCCACACCGTCCCTCCCCACAGGCCGGCGTACAGGGCGTCGTCCCCGTCGAAGGCCAGTGCTCCCGGCACGTTGAACCGTGCGCCCCGCGGGGCCGGAAGGTCCTCGGCCCGGACCCGGCCGTCCGGTCCCGCCAGGATCACCCGCCCCGACCAGTCGGCGACGGCGAGGCAGCGCCGCCCGCGCGCCCACAGCCGGGGCCGGTCCCTCAACTCCGCGACGCCGACCGCCTCGTACGCCGCCGTGTGGACCGTCAGGGCGCGGCCGTCGAGGACGGCGAGCGCCCGGCTGCCGGGGAAGAACACCGGACGTCCACGCGTGGCGAGCGCGGGCCGGTCCGCCTCGTCCCACGACGTGGGCTCCTCGGGTGCCCGTACCGGGAAGGGCGCGCTGGCGGCCGGTTCGCAGCCCGGCGCGGTCGCGACGAGCCGCACCTCGGCCGCGGTCGCCCGGAACGCGAGGCCGGTGAAGACGGCCGTGTTCCGGGCGACCGGCGCGGTGAGCGTGCCGGTCAGCTCCGCATCGGCCGGTTCGGCGCTGACGGTGACCGCGGCGTCGACCGGCCACGCCGGGGCGCCGTCCGCCACAGACCCGCTGACGCTCACCGCGGCCAGTGTGTGGCCGACGACGGCCTCGGTGAGCGATGTGTCGAACCGCAAGGTGGTGCGCGCCCCCGCGGGGCGCAGCCCCACCGCCCGGCGCACCTCGTCGATCCAGTGCGGCCGCGAGGTGGGGATCCAGTTGATCCGGTTCACGATGTAGGGAACCTTCGCGGCGGCGCCCGGGTCCATGAGCAGCGGAATGAGCCGGCCGCCCTCCGGCGGGTTCAGCTTGTACGCCTCGTGCAGCTCCCACTGGCAGACGGGCTTGTCGAAGTACGTCTGCGAGTAGAGCGCGACCACGTGCCGGCTGCGCGGCAGGGCCTCCTCAAGGAAGGTCTGCCAGTCCGCGCCCAGCGGGGTGCCGCTGGTGCGGGACACGTCGAGGTAGATCCTCGGCGCCCCGCCGTGCGCGGTCACGCAGCCGCTGAGGGCGTCGTGCAGGTCCTTGGCCTGGATGTAGTCCTCACGTGCGTAGCTGATGAACACGTCCCACTGCCCGGCGCCGGCCGGGGCCGGACCGCCGTCCGTCGCCGGGGCGCTCCGGCTGTCCGTCGTCATCGCAGCATCCCGGAGATCGTCCCGATCAGTTCGTCGAGGAGCGCCTGGTCACGGGCGTCCAGGGTGCGCTTGGCGCCGCGGCGCAGACTGCGCGCGTCGTCGAGGATCCGGCTGAGCCGGGAGCGCACGACGGCCGGCGGTTCGGGGCGCAGCCGCGCGAGGGGATCGGACAGCTGCTCGGCCAGCGCGTTGAACCGCCGTACCAGGGCGGACACTTCGATGCCCCTGGTCACCTTCTCGACCTCCGCACGGCGGGTGGCCACGAGGGCGGCCAGTTCGTCGACCTGTGCGCCCGTGCTCTTCGCCGCGCCCTTGCGCACGGCCTTGATCTCGGCGGCCAGCCCGTCCAGCAGCCGCCCGAGCCCGGCCGCCTGCCCGGCGTCGCGGATGCCGCCCTTGGCGGTGGACATGACGCGGTCGTACTTCTCGTAGAGCCCGCCCACGAGCATGGCATCGGCGACCTCCGTGAGCCGCTGTCCGACGGCCTGCCCGAGCTCGCGGACGATCCGGATGCCCGTCTCGCTGTGGACGGCCGACGACAGGGCGGGGAGTACGCGTTCCAGTTCGGTCAGGCGCAGCCGCAGCGCCGCGAGGCGTTCGACGCTCACCGCGCCGCGTACGGATTCCATCGCGGCGACGTACTCGTCCACCACGGGGTTGACGAGCGATGCCTCCTGCCAGCTCCTGATCGCCTCAAGGAGCTCGCCGGCCTGCGTGAGGGTGGGGTCGCGCAGCGCGATCCGCGCGCAGGAGGCCGCCCGGTCCGGGTCGCGCAGCAGGCGGTAGAGGCAGGCGGCGTACAGGAAGTTGAGCCAGGGGAAGCGGGGCACCAGCGCGAGCATGGGGGCGAGCAGCCGTTCGGCGTGTTCGGCCTGGCCGGCCCGCATCAGCTGGGCGGCGACCTGTCCGTCGGCGTCGGCGATCAGCGAGTAGAGGTCGTCGGTGCGGTCGGCGGGCAGCCGGGGCGCCGGGGGCGGTGTGCGCGGGTCCACCCGGGCGGGCAGGACGGCCAGATACGCGTCGAAGTCGGCGACGACGACGCTGTGGCGCCACCGGGGGTCCATCCGGGCCAGCTCGCGCCGGGCGCGGTCCAGATCACCGGTCTTGAACGCGGAGACGGCCGGCGCGACCTGGGGCGCGAGCAGCACGAGCAGCAGTCTGCGGGCGAGGGACGCCACCTGTTCGCGGTCGGTGTCCGCCTGTGCGGCGCCGCGCTCCGCGGTCTCAAGGGCCCGCTCCAGATCCCCTTCGCGTGCCTGGCCGAGGGCGAGGAGGTAGGACAAGGTGCCTTCCTCCGGGGCCAGTTCGACGAACGCCTCGACACGGGCCAGCGCCCCGCGCGGGTCACGGTGCGCGCTCTGCGTGTAGGCGGTGACCTCCGCCGGGGTGAGCCGGCGGCGCAGTTCGCGGCGCAGGTCCCGGATCCGCTCGCGCAGCCCGTCGTCGGCCAGGGACTCCTCACGCAGCGGACGCAGGATGCGCAGGGCCTCCAACTGCCGTGGCGCGTCCAGGTGGTAGAGGCAGTACGCGTGCAGATAGCGGCCTTCCTGGTGCTCGGGGTGCGCGCCCAGGTACTCGGTGAGCAGGTCGACGGCGAGCTCGTACTCCTGGGCCGCGGCGTTCGCCCGGGCGTCCTCCAGCAGGTCCTCGTCGTCGCTGCCGAGGTCGAGGGACATCTCCAGGAGCGCCGCCACGGGGGGCGCGAGGACCAGGGCGGTCTCCGACGCGGCCGAGGCCGCCGCCTCGCGGGCCAGCTCCTCAAGGCGCCGGTCGTGTTCGGTGAAGTCGCCGAGCCCCGCGACCTCGGCGAACTCGAAGGCAGGCGCGTGGAGCGACTGCACGGGACGGATTTCCTGGAACGTGTGGTCACGGCCGGTGCCGGTCATGTGCGGCGCTCCCCCTCCTCGGGTGCCTCGCCGGGATCGGGGACCGCGCCGAGCGCGTGCTCGGCCAGTTCCCGGCACAGCAGGTACTCGGCTTCCTGGTCCACCTTCACCATCAGGAGCAGCACCCGGGCGAGCGAGCTCTGCTCGAAGAGCTGGTCCTCGTCCGCCGCGGGCCGGTGCTCCACCGGCGGCAGCCGGTCGAGCAGGGCGGCGTGATCGGCGGCGGCGTGCTGGTGCGGCAGGAGCTTCCGCAGCCACCCGCGCGCCGCCCCGGACCGCCGGGTGGGCAGGTACCTGGTCACTGATCCCCCTCGGGCCGCTTGGCCTGCTCGGGCCCCTGGACCACCCAGGGCTCTCTGGGGTCGCTGGGGCGCCCGGGGCCGCTGGTGTGCCCGGGCTGTCGGGACGCTCCAGGTCGTCCGGGCTCTCCGGGGCCTGCGGGGCCTGCGGGGCCTGCGGGGCCTGCGGGGCCTGCGGGGCCTGCGGACACCTTGAGCTCCTCGGGCTCACCGGGCTCACCGGGCTCCTCGGGCAGCAGGATCTCTCCGGTGCTGGTGATGAGCCTCTGCTCGGCGCCGTGCAGGATCTCGGCGCCCTCGGCGTAGACCCCGCCGGCCCGGTCGAGGTCGGCGAGCAGTTCACGCAGGGCGCGCTTGGCCGGGGCGTCGTCGGGAAGGTCCCGCACGCGCGGGTGGACGATGAGCTCGATGCGCCTGCGCAGCGCCTGGGAGCGGCGCCGGTGGTCGTCGGGCGCGGCCCGCTGCTGTGGAACGATCCCCTCGTCGAGGTCACCGGGGTCGCCGAACGCAGTGAACTTGGCTTTGAGGCGCCGGAATTGGGCCCGGTCCTCGTCGGAGCGGTCGGGATCGTCAAGGAGCTCCGCGACGAGGGTGAGATAGCGGGAGATGGCGTCCCCCTCCCCGCCGAGCGCGCGCTCGCGCTCCATGAGGTCCAGCACCTCGGGCAGCATGATGCCCTTGGCCTGCTCGGTGCCGCCGTCCAGGACATCGAGTGCCTGCTCGCGCTCGGGCTGGCCGAAGGCGAAGTAGTAGCGCACAAGGCCCTCCACGAGGGCGGCGTCGCCGAGTTCGGGATCCGCCGCGCGCACCGCGCCCACCCGTCGCCGCAGCTCGTCGAAGTCGGCGGCCGACGGCGCCCCGGACAGCGCGGGCCTGGCCAGCCACTCCCGCAGGAGCGCGACGAGCCGCAGGACGGCGATGCCCGCACGCAGCCGTTCCACCGTGTCGTCGCCCTTCGGGGCGGGCTCGGCCTCGCGGGCTCCGCCACCTTCCTGGACGGAGGCGCCCTGCTGAGCGGGATCAGTTTGCCGAGCAGGGCCACCCTCCCGGCCAGAGCCACCCTCCCCGCCAGGGCCGCCCTCCCGGCCTGAGCCACCCTCCCGGCCAGGGCCGGCCTCATCGCCCCGACCGCGCTCGATCCGCTCCGCGAGCCGCGCCAGCCTTTCGGCGAGCCGCGCGGGCTCACCGTCCGCCCAGTCGCAGACGAGAAGCCCCAACTCGGCCTGCACGACCGTGACATCGCGCTCACCGTCCCGCATACCACCGCGCTCGGCTCCCCGCGCACCGGCACCCTCGGCGCCACCCGCAGTGCCCCCCTCACCGACACCCTCGGCGCCACCCGCAGTGCCCCCCTCAGCGGCACGCTCCACGGCACGCTCACGCGCATCGCCGAATGCCTCACGCGCGTCCTCGATGCGCCCGTCGAACACCGCCTGTACGCCCTTGACGAGCTGGAGGTCGTTCACCTCGGGCGGGATGGACTCGGTGAGTTCGCCGAGCTCCCGCACCCGGTCGAAGTGGTGCAGAGCCCCGTCGGTCTCCCGCCGGCGCCAGTGCGCGGCGGCCAGCCGCACGTGCGAGACGGCGGCGATGCGGCGGCTCTGCGGCCGGGCGTCGAGCAGGGCCTGGTGCTCGGCGTACAGGTCGGTGACGCGGTCGTGGTTGCCGAGCCGTGCCTGGACCCACAGTTCCAGGTAGGCGGAGTGTTCCGTGCGTCCGTCGGCGGTGATCAGCTCGTCGAGTACGGTCGCGGCGGCGCCGTAGCGGGCCGGTTCGTAGGTCCCCAGCATGGCCCGGACATAGGCCTGGGCGAACCGGATCCGGTTCAGCGCCCGGCCGCGCGGCCCCTCGTTGACGGCTCGCCCGAGCAGCCGGTCGGCGCGTTCGAGGGCGTCACGGTCGTCACTGGCGAGCAGGGGCAGGGACTCCTCGTACGGCACCCGCCAGCGGCTGGGCAGGACGAGCAGGAAGTACCCGGCGCTCGCCACACTCGTCAGGAACAGCACCGGCAGGACGGCGAACAGCAGAATCGTGGTCATGCGCGTGCCTTCCCGTGCCGTGCCTCGTGCAGCCGCAGATCGAAGTCCGCGAGCCGCATGCCGTGCTCGTGGACCTCGCCCCGGTCCATCCCGCCGGTCTCCCGCACCCGCCGCAGCCCCGCCCTGACCTGCTCCGAGATCTGGGCGGCGGCGTCGAGGTGGCCGAGGCCGAGGAAGCTCTCGCCGTAGTCGAGCATGAGGTCGAAGCGCCACCACATCAGCGTGGTCCCGTCGTGCAGCCACTGGTGCGCGAAGGCGTTGGCCTCGGCCAGTTCGCCCTGTCCCAGCAGGCAGGACGCCATCTCGTGCGCGTGCTCGCGGCGCTGCTCGTGCGGCAGCCGGCCGAAGGCCGCGCGGGCCGTCGCCTGGAGCCGCCGCGCGTAGGAGCCGTCGGTGGCACCGGCGAGGCGGACCCGCACCGCCGCCCAGCCGCCGATGACGGACAGCTGCGCCGCGTACGCCTCGGTGCGCTCCGGATCCGTCTGCACGGCGCGCTCCAGGAGCGACAGCGCCTCCAGGGGTTCGCCCAGGTCCCGGTGGGCGATCTCGGCCGCGAGCAGCAGGAGCGGGTAGCCGGGCCGGTCGACGAGCGCGGCGTGGGCCAGCGCGACGGCCCGGCGCGGTTCGCCCGCGTCGCGCAGGGCCCGTACCGCCGTGAGCGGGTCCATCGCGTGGCGCGCCCGGTCGAGGGCGTCGGCAAGTCGTTGCACCTCCTCATCGCCGAACACGGCGCCCCGTGGCCCGGTGAGTTCGCGCAGCTCATCGCGTACGGCCTGTACGGGCTCCACGCGCCGCATCCAGGACGCCAGGCGGCCTTCGCGCCGGGGCGGGGCGAACAGGTCCGCGCAGGCGACCCGTTGGAGCAGCCGTTCGGGCCCGTCGTCCGGCAGGGGCTCGAAGCAGCGCAGCGCCGCGACACCGAGGCTGTGCAGGCCGGGGTCGCGGTCCTCGGCCGGCAGCCCGCGAGCCCCCTGAGGCGTGAGGTGGGCGATGCGCTCCGGTTCGGCGAAGACCTCCGTGAGCGAGGGCGAGCCCCAGGCGGGCAGCGGCAGCAACAGCGGGCGGCGACCGGCCAGCACGATGTCGGCGGGCAGCGCGACGAGTCCGGCGCCGACCGCCGCGCGCCAGCCGGGGAACGCCCGCAGCGCGGCGGTCACGGAGGCGACCCGGTGGGCGGGCTCGGGCTCGGCGACGGCGTCGGACAGACTGCGCCCCGCGTCGGTCTCGTAGCTGACGATCTGGAACCAGCGATCGGCCAACTGCCGTTGCTCACCCCGCTCTTCGCGCACCACGGGCACCAGGTCGGGCCGGCGCGGGCGGGTCTGCCAGGCGAGCAGTTCGGCCCGCTGTTCGCCGCTGACCTCCTCGACCGGGATGAGCCGGTACCAGCGCCTGCGCCGGGGCGCGCGGTAGAGCGAGCCCCACCAGCCGGTCCCGGCGTACTCGGCGCCCAGCTCGTCCTCGATGGCCCGGGTCCGCTCACCGACGGCTGTGGTCATATGCGTCCTCTAGCCGGTCGGCGAGATCGTCCAGGGTGTCCTCGTCGGCGCCGGTGCGCACCCCGCCGAGGAACGCGTCCAGCGCATCGGTGAGCGCGGCCGTCGCATGACCGTCCCTGGCGGCCCGCAGCGCCTTCTTGACCATGCGGCGGTACTCGGCCGGCACGTCGCCGGGATCGGTCCCGGCGGCGGGCGCGGCCGCGGGCACCGGCACCGGCACCGGGACGGGGCTCTGGACGGGCTCCGGCACGGAGACGACGGGCCCCGGGAGCGGCGCGGCCACGGCTGCGGCCGCGGGCGGGGCGACGGGCGGGGGAACGGTGAACGCACCGGGCCCGGCGCCCGAACCGGCACCCGAACCGGCACCCGGGCCGGCACCCGGACCGGCACTCGACCCGGCACTCGGACCGGCACCCGGCCCGGCGGTCGGCCCCGCCCCAGGCATCTGGCGCGCCCCAGGCACCTGGCCCGCTCCAGCCGCGTCCGCAGCCGATGCCGCGTGTGCCACCGATGCCACCGATGCCGCCGCCGATACCGCCGGTGCCGCCCCGCCGGGCCGGACCGTGGCGTACAGGCCCATCAACGCCGCGCGCCGCTCGGCGAGTTCGTCGACCTTGCCGATGGTGGTGCTCTGGTCGAAGGTCGCCTGGTATTCGCGCCCGGTGTTGGTGTGGGTGACCTGCACCCCGAGCAGCCCGTTCACATCGAGCGAGAACTCGACCTCGAACTGGTGGTATCCCTCGGGCCTCGGCTCGATCTCGTCGAGGTGGATCGTGCCGATCAGCGCGTTGTCGTAGACGTAGTCGCCCTCGCCCTGGTAGATCGCCGCTTCGATGCGGTGGGCCTGCTCCGGGTTGGTGTACGTCTTCACCTGGCGGGCCGGGATCTTGGTGCCGCGCGGGATCAGCGCGTTGAACCGGCCCTGCTGGACCCCGACGCCGAGGGTGTGTTCGGTGATCAGGGTGACGGTGTAGTCCTGCTCGTCCGCGGACCGTTCGGCGTTCGGCCGGGTGGCGAGGTCGAACGCGGGCGACGGTTCGAACCGGTTGGCCACGATCGCGGCGCCCCGCGCGACCAGGGTGTCGGGGTTGGCGTCGCCGCGTACGAACCCCTCGTCCTGGTCGAAGTAGTCGAGCAGCATCTGCTTGACCCGGGGGATGCGGGTCGAACCACCCACGAGCAGCACGGCGTTGATGTGGTCGCGCTCCACACCCTTGGCGGTCCTGGCGAACCGCAGCGCCTCGTCGACCTGGTGCAGGGAACGGTCGAGGATGGGCTGGATCAGCGCCTCGAAACCGGCCCGGTCGAGTTCGAGAGGAGCGGTGGCGCCGCCGAGCCCGATGGTGGTGGTGGAACGCAGGGACAGCTCACGCTTGGCGACCTCGGCCGCGGCCTTGATCCGCAGCCGGTCCATGTCCTTCGGCAGCGTCTCGCCCAGGCTGTCGACGATCCACGCGGCGATCGCGTCGTCGAAGTCGCCGCCGCCGAGCCGCTGGTCCCCGGCGGTCGCGATGACCTCGATCTCGTCGTCCCGGGTCTCGATGATCGACACGTCGAACGTGCCGCCGCCCAGGTCGAAGACGAGGTAGATCTGCCGCTCGGACTCGGCCCGGTCGACTCCGTAGGCGATGGCGGCGGCGGTGGGCTCGGGGATGAGCTGGCGGGGGTAGAGCCCGGCGAGCAGGGCGGCTTCCTCGGTGGCCTTCTTCTGCCGCTCCATGAAGTACGCGGGCACGGTGACCACGGCGTCGTGGATCTCGGCGCCCAGCGCCTGCTCGGCGATGCGCTTCATCCGCATGAGCACGAGGGCGCTGATCTCCTGCGGCCGCAGCCACTCGTTGCCCAGCCTGGCCCGTACGGGGTCGTCGACCGCGTAGACGCCGCTCGCACCGAAGTGCTGGAGCAGTTCCGGCGTGAAGACGGCGCCCATCTCCCGCTTGATCTCGACCAGCGCGTCGCCCGCGCCCGCCTCCTGGCTGATGGCGTTCTTGGCGTCATGGCCGACGACGAGCGCGCCGGTGGCGGGGTCGATCCGTACGACGGAGGGGGTGGCGACGGCCGCCGCGCCCTCGTGCTCGGGGTCGGCGAGGATCTTGGGCGCGAAGTCGTCGGGGTCGTAGGCGGAGACGGCGGAGTAGGTGGTGCCGAGGTCGATGCCGACGACCCGGTGCAGCTCGTCTTCCATGCGGGATCCTTTGGGGTCGCTCGTCTTCACTCGTCGGCGAAGCCATCGAGCAGGTGGGTGCGGGTGAAGTCGCTGGTGAAGTCGGTGCGGGTGGTGTCCGTCGGGTGGTGGACGCTCTCGCCGGCCGCCGCGAGGAAGGTCTCGATCTCCCTGCGCAGCACGGTGAGTCCGGCGTCGCGGTCGTCCAGGACGGGCTCCCAGGTCGGCGCGAGGCGCAGCAGGGGCAGCGGCGGGAACCGGGCGTCGTGCGCGGCGCGGGCCTCGGCGCTCTCCAGGCTGACGGCGTGCGCGGCGATGATCTCGTCCTCGCTCGCGCCACGCGCCTGAAGCCTGGCGTCGTACCGGGCGGCGGCCGCGCGGATCTCCTCGGCGGTGGCCTCGGGCGCGACGCCGAGCCGGGCGTACTCGGTCGCCCGGGGCACGACCATGGGCAGCCCGAACAGCCCGCCGTCCCCCGTACCCCCAGCCGCCATCCCGCAGCCCCCGTTTCCCCGTGCCTGTACGCGTACCCGTGGCCCGCCGACCGCGCGCCGTCCTGCCGCGCGCCGCCCGTCCTGCCGGGCGCCGCCCGTCCTGCCGCGCGCCGCCCGGGACCGCCGGAGCCGCCCGCCCGGCGCCGAAGCGGGTCTCGACGAAGCGGATCGCGACGAAGCGGATCGCGACGAGGAGCGGCGCCCACCCCTCCCGAACCCACCTCTGACGTGCGGTCGATTGTAAGGGCGTACGCCACAACTTGCTGCTGATCCAAGGCAGTTGGTGAACCGTGAACGGATGTGGCCGAAAACGGTTTACCCCTGCGGCGGCCGGGGACCGCCCGGAACAGGCACGCGGACGGGCCGTCACCCACCACACCCCCGGCTCCCCCAGCACCCGGCACACGCAAGCCCGCCGCCCGACCACGAGGATTCGTGATCGGGCGGCGGGCTCAGTCTCTGGGAGCGGTCTCTCTGGGGCCTGAGGGACGTCGGTGTCCGCGAGTGGCGCCCGTCAGCTCGCCACCCCCGCCAGTACGGCTTCCGTCTCGGCCAGGAACTGCTTCAGGTCGTCCGGGGTGCGGGAGGTGATCAGCGGCCAGCCGTTCGCACCGCAGTTGAACACGGCCTCGTCGACCCAACTGCCGCCGGCGTTACGGATGTCGGTGGCCACGGAGGCGTACGACGTGAGGGTCTTCCCCTCGGCCACGCCGGCCTCCACCACGAGCCAGGGGCCGTGGCAGATCGCGGCCACGGGCCGGCCGGAACCCGCGAAGGCCCGTACGGTCTCGACCGCCTTCGGCTGAAGCCTGAGGGAGTCCGCGTTGACGGTGCCGCCGGGGATGAGGAGGAGGTCGTAGGAGGAGGCGTCGACGTCGGAGAGGGCGAGTGCAAGATTTCCGCAGCGCAATGAGAAGGAAGGTCTCACAATCGGCGGACATCGTACTCACAACCAAGGGAACAGTGGGACGTGTCGCCATGATTCCTGACGTCTCGCCAGAATTCGTCTACAGTCCTCAAGTTTGCTTCTTTCGGACACTCGACGAAAAAGTAATTACCGCCAAGTACCTGTACTACTGGCTACGCAGCGACGATTTCCGCCACCAATCTGCCGGCATGAAAGGGCAGACGGACATGGCGGACTACTTGAACCTGACCGATATCGGATCACTCAGAGTGTCCGCTCCTCCAATGGATGACCAGCGGGGCATCACCGAAGTCCTCGGAGCCCTGGACGCCAAGATCTCCGCCAATGAGCACATGCTCGACACCCTCAACGAATTGTGTTCAGCTTGGTACGAGCGCGTCATCAACTCCACAAATATTGGTACCTCTCGCCGCACGCTGGCACAACTCGTCGACGGCGGATTCATGGATCTCGGAGACGGATACCGAACCAAGCAGTCCGAACACGGCAAGCCCGGGATCCCGATTCTTCGGGTCGCCGATGTGGGACGCGGAATTATCACTCCCAGTTATACCCATTTCGTCAGTAATTCATACCGGTCTTCCATGGGTCCGAAGGTATCTCAACGAGGCGACGTAATCCTGACAACGAAGGGAACTGTCGGCCGCGTAGCACTTATCGAAGCGAGCCATCCGGAATTCGTATACAGTCCACAAGTCTGCTATTTTCGTCTCGCAAATGAAAGCCCAGTCTCCCCCTTTTACCTGCTTCATTGGTTCCAGGGAAAGGAGTTCTGGAGTCAGGCAGGGGGACTCAAGGGCCAGACGGACATGGCCGACTATCTCAGTCTTCGCGATATCCGCTCGCTCCAAATCACCATCCCATCGGCTCCCGACCTCGCTGAGTTCGACAGGATTTGCAACCCGATGCAGGAGCAATCCGAAGCCGGACGTCGCGAGAACGACACCCTCGCCGCGTTGCGCGACACCCTGCTACCTCAGCTCATCACCGGAAAGATCCGCGTCAAGGAAGCCGAACGCTTCGTGGAGGATGTCGCATGACCACCGACGGGGAGACGGGCGCTATGGAGATCGGCACGGCCGCTGGCCGTGCCATGTCTGAGGCGGACTGGGAGCAGCATGCACTCGAGCAGCTCGCCGTGCGTGGATGGCAGCACATTCGCGGCAAAGATCTCCGCCCCCGCGATGGGTACCGGAAAGGGTGGGACGACCTCATCCTCTACCCCCGGCTGCGCGCAGCCATCACGTCGCGCTACCCCGAACTGCCCTCGCCTGCAGTGGAGGACGCGATCGAGCGGCTACTCGATACCTACCCGGCAAACGAGGTCCGCCTGAGCTGGAGCTTCTACCAGAATCTGAAGGCTGGCGTGAAGGTGTCCTACACCAACCCCGTCACTCAGCAAGAACGGCATGTCACTGTCCGACCTGTCGATTTCACCAACCCTCACGGCAACGATCTCGTCGCTGCGAACCAGGTCCGCGTCAAGGGAGCCCGAGGACGCGTCTTCATATTCGACATCGTCCTGTACGTCAATGGAATCCCACTCGCGATCATCGAGTTGAAGAGAGCGGGCGGCACGGACGATTCCCGTTCCGCATACGACCAGATCCAGAACTACCGCCGCGAGCTCAAACTCGACCGCGTCTTTCGTACGCTGCTCCTCTCGCTCGCGAGCGACGGGATAACCGCCCGCCTTGGCACCCCGCATACCCCCTGGCAGCACATGGCCCCCTGGCACGCGGAGGAGGACGGTACTCTCCTCCGCAAGCATGAGCGGAACGACGACCTGGCGCTCGACCGCATGGTCCACGGCGCACTCGAGCCCGATCGCTTCCTCGACCTGATCGCGAACTTCCTCTCGTTCTCCGCCGAGGGGATGGGTGGTGAGGTCGACACCGTAAAACTTGCCAAGGCCCACCAGTTTGTTGCGGTGAGGCAGGCGATCACCGCCACCGCCTCAGCCGTCGCCACTGACGGTCGGGCCGGCGTCATCTGGCATACCCAGGGCGCGGGCAAAAGCGAGGAGATGCTCTTCTACACAGGACTCGCCGCCACCATCCCCGAGGTCGCAAACCCCACGGTCCTGCTGCTCACAGATCGCATCGACCTGGACTCCCAGCTCTTCGACACCTTCGCGCAAAGCAAGAGCCTGGAAATGGTCAGCGGCAGCCCGAAGAAGGCAACCAAGGCCAGCCAGTTGCGCAAGCTACTGACCCGCCGAGCAGACAGCGGGGGCATCGTCTTCTCAACGCTTCAGAAGTTCCGTGTGAGCGAAGAGGAACGGAAGGCCGGCGCCCGGCATCCCGTCATCACAGACCGACGTGACGTGATCGTTGTGGTCGACGAGGCCCACCGCAGCCACTATGACCTGGAGGATGGCTTCGCCCGAAACCTCCGCGACGCCCTCCCGAACGCCACCTTCATCGCCTTCACCGGCACCCCCATCGACAACCGGACTGGTTCCACTCACCAGGTCTTCGGGCCAACTATCCACACTTACGACCTCACACAGGCCGTCGACGACGGGGCGACCGTGCCCGTCTTCTATGAGCCGATCCTGCACAAGGTCAATCTCCCCGCAGGGATAGACCTGGACGAGCTCAACGCCAAGGCCGAAGGGCTCGTCGAAGGGCTCACTGCAGAAGAGCAAGCCCGGGCACGCGGCATCTTCGCCCGCTTCGAGGACCTAATCGGTGCCCCAGAACGTATTGGCTCCATCGCCGACACGATCCTCTCCCACTGGGACATCCGCCGCCAGGAGATGATCAAACTTACGGGCAGCCCCGGCAAGGCCATGATCGTCTGTTCCTCACGCCGTAACGCCGCCCGCCTCTTCCGAGCTCTGGCAGAACGCCGCGGGGAGTGGACCGGTACTCCCGATCCTGAGACGGAGCTCTACCCGGACGACTCCGGGAAGATCCGGGTGGTCTTCACCGGCAATCCCGGCAGGGACACGTCTGACATCGCAGACTACGTGCGCACCCCAACTCAGCTCAAGAAGATCCAAGACCGTGTGGGCAAACCTGAAGACGAACTTGAGTTGATCATCGTTCAGTCCTTGTGGCTGACAGGCTTCGACGCCCCTCCCCTGCACACTATGTACCTGGATCGCCGCATGCGCGGCGCCGCCCTCATGCAGGCCATCGCGCGCGTCAACCGCACCTGGGACGAGAAGCCCTCCGGCCTAGTGGTGGACTTCCTAGGCGTAGCCAGAGAACTCAAATACGCGCTGGCCACGTACTCGGAGGCCGACCAGGAGCAGGAGACTATCGGCGCGCACATCGCCGAGGCGGTCAAGTCTGTACGCGGCATGCACAGCAAAGTCGACGCTGTACTGCGGGACTGCTCCTGGCGCACAGCTCTGCGGGATGTCGGACACCGCGAAGCACTCCGTGAAGCCCTGGACCTTCTGGAGACCGCCGAGCCTGCCCTGCCACCGGGCGAGCCCACCCGGGCACAGCGCTTCCTGCACTTCGGCCGCCTGCTCTCCCAGGCGTTCTCTCTCTGCCCCGCCCATCCCGACGTGCAAGACCTGCTGCCCGACATCCACTTCTTTGCGACCCTGCGTACGACTTATCAGAAGCTGGCCGCGGAACATCGGCAGCAGCTCGGCCTGGCCACCGAAGCGGACGTTCGCCGCATGATCGAGCAGCTCAACGCTGAGATGGTGGCCGCGGACGGTGTCGTGGACATCTACGACGCCGCCGGCCTCACCAAACCCGATCTCTCTCACCTCGACGCGGGCTTCGTGCAGCAGTTGAGGGACAGCCGCCATCCGAACCTGGCGCTCAAGGCCCTGCGGGACGCCATCGCCCGCGAAATCCAGGAAGCGCACCCGAGCAACCTCACGCGACAGAAGGAGTACTCCGAAGCGATGAAGGCGGTGATGAACCGTTATCACAACGGCCTCATCGGCTCTGCCGAGGCAGCTCGACTCCTCGTCGAGATGGCCCAAGAGGTATCCGGTTCCCGCACGCTTGCTGCCGAACTCGGCTTGTCCGAACACGAGATGGCCTTCTACGACGCCATCGCAGCCAATCCGAAGGCCCTGGAAATGGGACAGGACATTCTGTCCAAGATCGCCCGCAAGCTGTACGAGCAGGTCGCGGGAGACGTCACTATTGACTGGCGCGTCAAGAGCCAAGCCCAGGATCGCATTCGCGCCAAGGTCAAACTGCTGCTCAACTTCTTCGGCTACCCCCCGGACGAGGAGCCGGACGCGGTCGACCGCGTCCTGAAGCAGACTGAGGTCATCGCGGACGATCTGGCCTGACGTCCGGCCGCTACCAGCATGCGAACGCTGACGGTGAGGTCTGAATCTCACCTTGTCAGAGGGCTGGGCGCGTCTCGGCGAGGAGCTGTCCGAAGCATCGGAGCCGAGGCAGATGGCAGTGTCAGCAGCTCATGAGAGGCTGACACCGCCATCCCCACTGGGGGAACAGAGGATCGGTAAGGAGGGCTGTGTGTACGTTACAGAGTTCGGCCTCTCCAGTGTCCGGGGTTTCCATGGAGCCCGTGCAGTTGACACACTCGCCCTGCCCCAGCCCGGCGATGGAGGCAGTTGGACTGTAGTCGCGGGACGCAACGGCTCCGGAAAGTCCACATTCCTGCGCGCCTTGGCCCTTGCGCTCGCCGGCCCGCGAGTCGCTCGTACCCTCACCCAGAACTTCAGCGGCTGGATCACTACTGGCGAGACAGCCGCCTGGTGTCAGGCTGCTGTCTCACCTGACTACGCAGTCGACCAGCTCACCGGCCGAGGCCGCGGACCGGACGGCCGCATGATGCTCGGTCTGGACTGGACGCTACCGAACGCCGACGACCTCCAGCGCGACACCTTCGGCGGCGCCGTACAGCCCTCGCTATCCCCATACGACGGCGTCAAGTACGGGTCTCCGTCAGCCGAGCGCGGCCCCTGGTCTGACAATCCGCAAGGTTGGTTCTGTGCCGCATACGGCCCCTTCCGACGCCTGATGGGGGGCAGCGGGGAAGCCCAACGGCTCATGCTCTCGCCGGGACCCGCGGGACGGATGGCCTCGCTCTTCCACGAGGACGCCTCGCTCGCCGAGGGCGTCAGCTGGCTCAAGGAGCTGCGGCTGCGGAGTCTGGAGGGCAGCGAGGAGGCCACGCAGCTCCTGGATACCGTTAAGGAGCTACTCTCCGACGGCCTGCTGCCCAACAAGTATCGGGCACTGCGGGTCTCGTCAGAAGGACTGTGGGTGGCACCGGCCGACGCCCCAGACCGGGCCTATCCCCTAAGGGAGATGAGCGACGGCTTCCGAACCGTCGTGGCCCTGGTTCTCGACATAGTCCGACAACTCCAGACCGCTTACGGGACCCTCGATTCCGGGACCAACAGCACCGGCCGTCCAATCGTGCGGATGCCAGGAGTGGTCATCATCGACGAGGTGGATGCCCATCTGCACGTCACCTGGCAACGGGCGATCGGCGACTGGCTGAAGTGTCACTTTCCACGAATCCAGTTCATCGTTACCAGCCATAGCCCCTACATCTGCCAGGCCGCCGATCCAGGTGGACTAATTCGGCTGCCGGGACCTGAGGAACAGCGTGCACCTGAGGTCGTAGCACCGGACCTGTACCAGCGGATCGTGTACGGAAGCGGCGAAGATGCCGTGCTCTCCGAGCTTTTTGGCCTAGAGACCCCGTACTCCGAGCACGCAGACAACCTGCGAAAGAGGCTCGTGCGTCTCGAAGAGAAGGTCTTCGATGAGGAAGCGAATGCCGACGAAGTCGCGGAGTACAAGGACCTGGCAGCCAAGCTGTCGAGTTCCCGCACCGCACGGATCTATGAGATGGCGGCGCACCTCGCAGGTGACGAATGATCCCCGTCCAACGCCTGCCTGCCACTGACGCGATGACCGAGCTCTGCGACTCCCGCACAAAGAAGATCCAAGACGCAGGAGCCACAAGCAAGGCAGCCGATGCACAGTGGAAGGGTGCGCGAGCTGCCAGAAGACATATCAAAAGTCTGCTGGAGCAGATGGCCCCCGGTCGTATCCGTTGCATGTACTGCCTGGATAACCAGGGAACCGACATCGACCACTTCGAGCCGAAGGCTCGTACCCCACTTCGGACCTTTTGCTGGGACAACCATCTGCTGGCCTGCTCTCACTGCAACAGCAACGAGAAACGCCACCTGTTTCCCTGCGACCCCGAAACAGGCGCTTTCCTGCTCATCGACCCGACAGTGGACGACCCTGCGGATCATCTGAAGCTACTGCCGAGGACGGGCAAGCTGAAATGCCTTACACCCAAGGGCAAGCACAGCATCGAGGTCTTTGGACTGAACCGCGAAGAACTGCGGAAGGGTCGCGCGGATGCCTGCGAAATTTTCATCTCCGGACTCATCCGATGGCACGACCAGGTACAGCTTGGGAAGGTCGAGGCCGCCACGCGCACAGCCGTACGACTGCACCGGGCAGACTTCCCAGAGGTGCTTCGCACTCTAGAAGGTCTGGCAGGAAATCCTCTCGCCTCCGTCCTGGAAGACCGGTTCTTTCCTGAGGCCCTGTCAGGCTGGGTCCTTCACCACAACAACGCGGCAACGATTCCTCATTCCCGCACGGGACTGGCTGGTCAACGCACCGCACGGCCGTAAGCAACTCCCGCGTAGCCCAATGTGCAATCGCTCAATAGGGTCATTGATCTCAACCGGCACGCCCAGGCACACATCAGTAGCCCTCAACGATGAAGCACGCCCGTTCGTATAGTTCGTCGAAGGTGATCACTTCGACGTCCTGGATAGACCGCCTGTACTGCTCGAATGAAGTGATCTTCTCTGCGTTCGCCCCACCTTGTTCTGTGAACTCGCTGAGGCTTCCGATCACCAGAACCTGTCGGGGACGGATGGTGGAGATCTCGATGTCGGTCGGGGCGCCATCGTCTCTGTAAAGCCTGTGCAGTTCGCCGGTAACCAGCCGAAGAGCCTTGTAGGCAGTCTTCTGAACTTGAGCCACAGCGCCGACGACGTCCTTGGAAACCTGATACACGTCCGGGGGCCGATAAGGCGCATTGGCCAACAAGGGGGTCAAGTGAGTCTTTATCTCGCAGAGCAGCAAACTACTGATGAAGCCCTTAGAGCGCATGACGGCGTCACTACGCTTACCCGCCCCAGTGAAGATGTTGGCGCCAGCCGTGATGCGCTCCAACTTGCCGCCGTCGAGCGGTTCGCATGCGACAAGGTTGAGGCCGTACCCGAAGATCCACGGGTTCTCTTCGAAGAAGCCCTGCCAGACCGCCTCTGGCCCTGCCACCCGGCTTCGCTCTCGCTCGAAGACCTCTGAGTCGGTCAGCAATTCCGCGAATCGCCGGAGTTGCGACTTCCGGTTGCCGATCCGTCTAATGTCCTCATCTGTAAGCGTGCCACCAATAGCGCTCCTTACTGCTTCGAGCAGTGTCCGGCGGTCTTGGTCAGCCAGCAGCCGAACCAACTCCGCCTCGTCGCCTACGACCAGCCGTCGGCTACCGCCAGGGATGTTGTTCAGTCCAACGCAGTTCTGGATGAAGCAGATGACCTTCCAGAAGTTTTCGTGTACGCCGTTTGTGTCGACGAGTGCTTTGATGACCTGCGTGGAATCGGTACCGGGGATGGCCTCCATGACCGCAGTCCTCGCGGCCTTGGTCTTGTCCTTCTTCCAGAGTTTGATTCTGGGTGAGAGGACGCCGTCCTTGTTGATGAGGGTGACTTGACACAGAGTGGCCACAAGAGGCCGGTCATCAAGCAGGAAATCCGTGATCTTTCGATGCGTGCGGGTGTCGTAGAAGTACGTGTATCCGTTGCCGCGGACCTCAAGATCGGAGAAGTCCTGCCGTGTGACATCGAACTCTGTGGACGGAAAGCTGATGCGGAAGCTTCTGCTGGCCCGCACTACGGGCTGGGCTGCCGGGATGGCTGGCAGCCCCCTAACGTCGCCTTCGACCACGAGGGACTGCACATCCTCGCGCTGGAGCCACGTGAGGAGAGGTTCGAGCCGGTCCCAGATCGTATCTATGACTGGTTTCGTGAACTCTGGCAAGAGCGCATGATCCACCGCCAGGACTGCCTCATAAGTCTCGGTCGTCCATCCGTCACCGGGCATGGGGTGATAGAAACCACCGTCACGGCGCAGCGATAGGACGGCAGTACGAAGCAGGTCCCGGGCCGTCTCCTCACCGTCCCGGTCAAGGAGGCTGTAGGTCTGCCCGAGGATCAGGTCGAGCTTCCCGGCGTCGCTGTCTTCGAGTGGTAGCGATACCAGTGGTCCGGTGGCATCTGCAGGGATCGGCGTGTAGATCGGCCGGCCCGAGAAGAACTCGAAGACACGGAGGGTCCAGCCGTCTGGACCCAGGAGCCGGTTCAGGTGCTCAACACGTTGTGTCGACTGATCTACGTCGGACTGCACTTCTGGATGCACGAGTCGCGCCAGGAAGTCGAGGAGTATCTGGTCCGAGCCTTCCAGGAGTTGGAATCGCGGGTCCTCGAAGATCCAGTCGTCGGGCCAGTCCATCGGATTGGTGATCCGGTGCTGGATGATGTCAGCTCGTGCAGTAGTGAACCTGCGATCCATTGACGGCAGCCCGTCAAGGTCGTAGAGACTCTCCAGGAAGTATGTCTCCTCGAGTTGTCCCCACCAGGCCCCCCGTCACCGCGCAGGTAGTCAAAGATGTCGCGTCGCGTCACCGCTGTGATCCTCGGCGTGCCACCCTGCACAGAGGAGTGATCGGACTGAGTCATACACCCAGAATGGACGCACCTCGGCTAGCCCGGCAGGTTATTGACGACTCTTGAGTCCGTCGGCGTCGGAGCGCGAGGTTTGGCAGTGCGGCAGTTAGTTCCCACATCCGCCCACCCTCAAGACTTCGTACGCAATTCGGGGTGCCCCACACACAACACAATGTCAGCACGGGACGGCATCCCGAGGGTGAGCACAGGTGCCGACAGGTGGTCAGATCCGGCCCTCCGGGACAGCACCCAGCGCCAAAGCACCGTCCGACCATCGATGGACCTGCAAGAGGGGCCCGCCTTGGGTTGATGGGCCCCTCTTGACCTGCGGTTATACGGGAAGAAATTTAGTTGAATATTTAATTAGACGTTGAAGCGGAACTCCACCACGTCCCCGTCCTGCATGACGTACTCCTTGCCCTCCATGCGGGCCTTGCCGCGCGAGCGGGCTTCCGCTACTGAGCCGGCGTCGATCAGGTCGTCGAAGGAGATGACCTCCGCCTTGATGAAGCCCTTCTGGAAGTCGGTGTGGATGACACCGGCCGCCTCGGGGGCCGTGGCGCCCTGGGGGATGGTCCAGGCGCGGGTTTCCTTCGGGCCGGCCGTCAGGTAGGTCTGGAGGCCCAGGGTGGCGAAGCCGACGCGGCCGAGGGTGGCGAGGCCGGGCTCCTCCTGGCCCATCGACTGGAGGAGTTCGAGCGCCTCGTCGTCGTCCAGCTCGATCAGCTCGGACTCGATCTTCGCGTTGAGGAAGATCGCCTCCGCCGGGGCGACCAGGGCGCGCTGCTCGTTCTTGAAGTCCTCGTCGACCAGCTCGTCCTCGTCGACGTTGAAGACGTACAGGAACGGCTTCGTCGTCAGCAGGTGCAGCTCGTGCAGCAGGTCGCCCTGCTCCGTGCCCTTGGTGATGCCCGCCGAGAACAGCGTCTCGCCCGCTTCGAGGATCTTCTGCGCCTTCTCGACCGCGGCCAGCACCGCGATCTTCTCCTTCTGGAGGCGGGACTCCTTCGTCAGGCGCGGCACCGCCTTCTCCACCGACTGGAGGTCCGCGAGGATCAGCTCGGTGTTGATCGTCTCGATGTCGTCCTTCGGGGACACCTTGCCGTCGACGTGGACGACGTTCTCGTCCTTGAAGGCGCGGATGACCTGGCAGATCGCGTCCGACTCGCGGATGTTCGCGAGGAACTTGTTGCCCAGGCCCTCGCCCTCGCTCGCACCGCGCACGATGCCGGCGATGTCGACGAAGTCGACCGTGGCCGGCAGGATCCGCTGCGAGTTGAAGACCTCGGCCAGCTTGGCCAGGCGGGCGTCGGGGACGCCGACGACGCCGACGTTCGGCTCGATGGTGGCGAACGGGTAGTTGGCCGCCAGTACGTCGTTCTTGGTCAGGGCGTTGAACAGGGTCGACTTGCCGACATTCGGCAGACCGACGATTCCGATCGTGAGCGACACGTGGCGACTTCCCGGTACGAGGGCGGTGGACGGTCCGGAGGGTGGACCGCCCACCAGTTTACGGGCGCGCGATCCCGGCCGTGACGCCCCGGCCGACGTGCCGATACGGGGCCGCGGCTCCGGCCGACGTGCCGATACGGGGGCGACGGCTCCGGTAACGGCATGCGCGACAGCGGGCGCGCGGCCCCGGCCCACATACGCGACACCGGACGCGACCGCCCCCGCCCACATACCCGGTACCGGACGCGACCGCCCCCGCCGACGTGCGCGAGCCCCGCCCCGGCCCGGCACACGCGGCCCCATCCGTCGCGGGCTCCGAACGTCGAAGCCGCTCCCCGCCGTCACGTCCCGCGGCCGCACCCCACGCTCGAACACCGCCCTCCGCAACCGCGTCGGAGCGTCGAACGTGAGGGCAAGCTCGGCCAAAGGGCGTGTCCAATGGGTGGTTCCTCCCCCGTGGCGACCTACGTTGGTGCGGTGGAGCACTACAGGACACGCACCCCGCAGCGCGGACAGCGACCCCGGACATCGGCGCCGGCGGCCTCCCGGGCGCCCCTCGGTGGGCCCGCCGGCGCGGCGGCGAGCGATGACAGCGCCGCCGTCCATCGAGCGGCCGGCCGCACCCGGCCGGTGCCGCCCGTCGTCCTCGCGCTGCGCAGACTGCCGTCCCCCCGGCTCACCGGCCTCGGCGGCGGCCTCTTCGCGGCGGCCCTGATGTTCGCGCTCGGCACGCTCGACTGGCTGCTCCTCGACGGCTCACCAGTGGTGTACGGGGTGCTGTTTCTGCTGGTCAGCGCGGTCACCGCGTTCTGGGTGCGGCCCGCCGACGTGGTGACGGCCCCGATCTGCGTACCCATCGCCTTCGCCGTCGGGATCATCCCGATCGCGGGCGGCACCGGAGGTTTCGGCGGGCAGACCATGGCCGTGGTCACGGCGCTCGCCCTGCACGCCGGGTGGCTGTACGCCGGAACGCTCGTGGCCGGGGTGATCGCCACCCTGCGCAAGATCCAGCAGATGGGACGCCGACGCACCCTCAAGAAGCCCGGCATCCCGGCCGGCCCCGCGAGTCCCGGCAGCGTCGGCAGCCCCGGCGGAACCGGTGGCTCCGCCGGCCCGGGCAGGCGCTGACCCCGCAATACGAACTCCGGCGGCCCCGCCAAACACTGACCCCGCAGTACGAACTCGCCGGCCCGGGCAGTCCGGCCGCGCAGCCATCGGCACCGTCCCCGCGGGCGCCAACTCCCCGGCCGGGCCCGGCAGTCGGCGCCTCGCGGGCGCCGCACCCTCTCAGGCGCCGCACCCTCTCAGGCCGCGGCCGCCCCGCACGCGTCCAGGCGGGCCGCCCGCGGCTACCGCTCCGCCGCCACCATCGCCGCCCCCACGATCCCCGCGTTGTTCTGGAGCTGCGCCGGGACGATCTCGGCCGTGATGCCCTCGATCAGCGGGACGAACTTGTCGGCCTTGCGGCTGACTCCGCCGCCGATGATGAACAGCTCGGGCGAGAACAGCATCTCCACATGGGCCAGGTACTTCTGGACCCGGCGCGCCCAGTGCGACCAGCTCAGGTCCTCGTCCTCCTTGACCTTGGTCGAGGCTCGCTTCTCGGCCTCGTGGCCGCCCAGTTCCAGGTGGCCGAACTCGGTGTTGGGGACGAGGTGGCCGTCCACGAAGAGCGCGCTGCCGATGCCCGTGCCGAAGGTCAGCAGGATCACCGTGCCCTTGCGGCCCCGGCCCGCGCCGCAGCGCATCTCGGCGACGCCCGCCGCGTCCGCGTCGTTCACGACGGTGACCGGCAGGCCGCCGAGGCGGTCGGCGACGAGGCGGGCCGCGTCGACGCCCACCCACTCCTTGGAAACGTTCGCGGCGGTCCGTACGGTGTTCGCGGCGATCACCCCCGGAAACGTCATGCCGACCGGGCCCGACCAGCCGAAGTGTTCGACCACCTGCGCGATGCCGTCCACCACCGCCTCAGGGGTCGCGGGGTGCGGGGTCAAGACCTTGTGGCGTTCCTGCGACACATCGCCGCGCGCCAGGTCGACCGGGGCACCCTTGATGCCGGATCCGCCGACGTCCACTCCGAACACGTTCCTCATGGCGTTCATGGACCCACCGTACGGGTGGACGGGGCGGACCGGCGGGGCTACTCGCCCGAGAGCTCGGCGGCCTCGGCGCGCAGGTCGCGGCGGAGCTCCTTGGGCAGCGAGAAGGTGATCGACTCGTCGGCCGTCTTCACCGTCTCCACGTCGCCGTAGCCGCGCTGGGCCAGCCATTCCAGGACGCCGTCGACCAGGACGTCCGGCACGGAGGCCCCCGAGGTCAGGCCGACCGTGGTGACGCCCGCCAGCCAGGCCTCGTCGATCTCGTCGGCGAAGTCCACCAGATGGGCGGCGGGGGCGCCGGCGTCGAGGGCGACCTCGACCATGCGGATCGAGTTCGAGGAGTTCTTGGAGCCGACGACGATGACCAGGTCCGCGTCCTCGGCGAGCTTCTTGACCGCGACCTGGCGGTTCTGCGTGGCGTAGCAGATGTCGTCGCTGGGCGGCGAGAGCAGGTTGGGGAACTTGTTCTTGAGCGCGCCGACCGTCTCCATCGTCTCGTCGACGGAGAGCGTGGTCTGGGAGAGCCAGACGACCTTCGACTCGTCGCGGACCTCGACGTTCGCCACGTCGTCCGGGCCGTCGACCAGGGTGATGTGGTCGGGGGCCTCGCCGGAGGTGCCGATGACCTCCTCGTGGCCCTCGTGGCCGATCAGGAGGATGTCGTAGTCCTCCTTCGCGTACCGCACGGCCTCCTTGTGGACCTTCGTCACCAGCGGGCACGTCGCGTCGATGGTGGCCAGCCTGCGCTCGGCGGCCTCCGCGTGGACGGTCGGGGCCACGCCGTGGGCGGAGAACATCACGATGGAACCCTCGGGCACCTCCGCCGTCTGCTCGACGAAGATCGCGCCCTTCTTCTCCAGGGTCTGCACGACGTACTTGTTGTGGACGATCTCGTGCCGGACGTAGATGGGCGCGCCGTACTGCTCCAGGGCCTTCTCCACGGCGATCACGGCACGGTCCACGCCCGCGCAGTAGCCACGGGGAGCGGCGAGGAGAACCCGGCGGGCAGCAGTAGCAGTCATGCCGTCCATGGTAGGGGCTGGCGCCGACAACCCCGCCGGGCCCACGCCCGCCCCGGGCGCCCGGCGGATCGGAACGCTCCGGCCGGTACGCCCCGGGCGCGCGCCCGACCGGCGTGCCCGGCGGCCCAAAGATCGCCCAGTCGGTGAGACTGGCCGCATGAGCGGCGTACGCGAGGAGCACCAAGGCCCGGGAGAGCCCCGTCACACGGGTGGGGCGGATCCGGGTGACGTGGCCGAGGGAGCCGGGCAGCTGCGGCGGAGTCTCGGGTTCCGGGACCTGGTCGTCTACGGGTTGCTGTTCATCGCCCCGATGGCCCCGGTCGGCATCTTCGGCACCCTGGACGCCAAGTCGCACGGCGCGGTCGCGCTGGTCTACCTGGTGGCCACGGTCGCCATGGGGTTCACCGCGTACAGCTACGCGCAGATGGTGCGGGTCGTCCCGCTGGCCGGGTCGGTGTTCGCGTACGCGCGCAAGGCGCTCGGCGAGGGGCCGGGGTTCATCGCCGGGTGGATGGCGATGCTCGACTATCTGCTGATTCCGGCCGTCGCCTACCTCTTCTCGGGCATCGCGATGAACTCCCTGGTGCCGTCCGTGTCGCGCTGGGTGTGGACGGCGATCGCGGTGGGGATCACCACGCTGCTCAACCTGTGGGGCGTACGGGCCGCGGCCCGGGTCGGTTTCGCGGTGCTCGCGATGGAGATCGTGGTGCTGCTCGTCTTCGTCGTGAGCGCGGTGGTCGTGCTCGTACGGGACGGTGCGCAGCGCGGCTGGCTCTCGCCGCTGAGCGGGGACGCGGGGTTCACGCTCGGCGCGGTCCTGGGCGCGGTGTCCGTCGCGGTCCTGTCCTATCTGGGCTTCGACGCGATCGCGACGTTCGCCGAGGAGGTGACCGGGGGCTCGGCGAAGGTGGCGCGGGCCGTGCTGTTCTGTCTGGTGCTCGCCGGGTCGCTTTTCATCGTGCAGTCCTATCTGGCGGCGCTGCTCGAACCGCTGTCGTCGGCCCAGCTGGCGGCCGACCCGGTCAAGCAGGGCTCGGCGTTCTACGACACCGTCGAGACCTCGGTCGGTGGCTGGCTGCACACCCTGGTGGCGGTCAGCAAGGCGATCGGGGCGGCGTTCGCGGCGCTCGCCGGGCAGGCCGCGGCGGGCCGGCTCGTCTTCGCGATGGCCCGCGACCGGCGGCTGCCCCGCGTCCTGTCGCACACCGGCTCCGGGGTGCCCCGGCCCGCGCTGCTGCTCGCCGCGGTGGTCACGCTGGTCGCGGCGGTGTGGGCGGCCCGGCGCGACGACGGCATGGACCACCTGGTGTCGGTCGTCGACATGGGCGCCCTGACCGCGTTCTTCCTGCTGCACGTCTCCGTGATCGCCTGGTACGCGGTGCGCCGCATGGAGGGCGCGCCCGACTGGCTGCGCCACGTGGTGGTTCCGGTGCTCGGCGCGGCCGTCATCGTCGCGGTGATCTGGGAGGCGACGGCCACGGCCCAGCTGGTCGGCCTCGGCTGGCTCGCGGTGGGCCTTGTGGTGCTGGCCATGCAGGGGGGCCGGCGCTCGGGACGCGATGCGGAGCCGCCGGAGCGGGGCGGGAGTGTCGGTGGCGCGGGCTAGCCTGCGTGCATGGCTCTGAATACGAGTGCGGACGCGCCCCTGCCCGTGGGCGAGGTGTCACGGCTCATCGGGGGGTGGATCAACCGCCTCGGCGCGGTCTGGGTGGAGGGGCAGATCACCCAGCTTTCGCGGCGGCCCGGTGCGGGCGTGGTGTTCCTGACGCTGCGCGACCCCTCGCACGACATCTCGGTGGGCGTCACCTGCTACCGCCAGGTGTTCGACGCGGTCGCCGACGTGGTGTCCGAGGGGGCGCGCGTCGTCGTCCACGCGAAGCCCGAGTGGTACGCGCCGCGCGGCCAGCTCTCGCTGCGGGCGGTGGAGATAAAGCCGGTCGGCATCGGTGAACTGCTCGCCAGACTGGAGCAGTTGAAGCGGAGCCTGGCGTCGGAGGGGCTTTTCGCCCTGGACCGCAAGCGTCCACTGCCCTTCTTGCCGCAGCTGGTCGGGCTCGTCGTGGGGCGGGCGTCGGCGGCCGAGCGGGACGTCCTGGAGAACGCGCGGCGGCGCTGGCCCGCGGTCCGCTTCGAGGTGCGCAACGTGGCGGTGCAGGGGGTGCACGCGGTGCCGCAGGTCGTGCGGGCGGTGCAGGAGCTGGACGAGCTGCCGGACGTGGACGTGATCATCGTGGCGCGGGGCGGCGGCAGCGTGGAGGATCTGCTGCCGTTCTCCGACGAGGAGCTGGTGCGGGCGGTCGGCCGCTGCCGTACGCCGGTGGTCTCGGCGATCGGGCACGAGCCGGACGCGCCACTGCTCGACCTGGTGGCGGACCTGCGCGCCTCCACGCCGACCGACGCGGCGAAGAAGGTCGTGCCGGACGTGGGGGAAGAGCTCGACCGGGTGCGCATGCTGCGCGACCGCGCGCGGCGCCATGTCGTCGGGCTCGTCGACCGCGAGGAGCGGGGCCTCGCGGGGGTGCTCGGGCGGCCCTGGTTGGAGCGGCCGCAGCGGATGGTGGACGACCGGGCCGACGAGGTGGACGCGCTGCTCCACCGCTCGCGCCGGGTGCTCGGCCACCTCCTGGACCGGGCCGACTCGGAGCTCTCGCACACCCACGCCCGCGTGGTGGCGCTCTCCCCCGCGGCCACCCTTGAGCGGGGGTACGCGGTGCTCCAGCGGGCCGGCGGCGAGGTGGTCCGCTCCCCCGGCGAGGTCGCTCCGGGGGAGGATCTGCGCGCCCGGGTCGCCGAGGGCGAGCTGCACGTCACTGTCGTACCGCGGACATAGGGTGGATCGCATGGCCAAGACGGAGGAGCCCGCGTCGGGTGACGCGGCACTGGGGTACGAGCAGGCGCGGGACGAGCTGATCGAGGTCGTACGGCGGCTCGAAGCGGGGGGCACGACCCTGGAGGAATCCCTCGCGCTGTGGGAGCGGGGCGAGGAGCTGGCCAAGGTGTGCCGGCGCTGGCTCGAAGGAGCCCGGGCCCGCCTTGACGCGGCGCTGGCAGACCCAGCCAAAGAAGCCTGACCACCCACCCCGCCAGGCCCGCGGGGCGCAACCCCGGCCCATCCCGACCCCGCCAGGGGCGCGGGGCGCGACCCCGGCCCACACCAGCCCCGCCAGGCCCGCGGGGCGCAACCTCGCCCCATACCGACCCCGCCAGGGGCGCGGGGCGCGACCCCGGCCCACACCAGCCCCGCCAGGCCCGCGGGACGCAACCTCGCCCCATACCGACCCCGCCAGGCCCGCGGGGCGCGACCCCGGCCCGCGCCGACCCCGCCAGGGGCGCGGGGGGTGCAACCCCGGCCCGCGCCGACCCCGCCAGGGCTGCGACCCAGGCCCGCGCCAACCCCGGCGGGGGCTGCGGGGTGCAACCCCGGCCCACGCCAACCCCGCCAGGGGCGCGGGGAACTGCGCGCCCAGCCGCGCACGGTCCGCAGCCGCAAGCCGGAGCTGGGGTTCCGCCCAAGCCCGGACCCCACCCCGCCCCTTCCCTAAACCCTCCGGGGGTGAGAGGACCTGGGGCTCCGCCCCAGACCCCGAACGCGCCTGAACGGCGCTCGTCCTCAAACGCCGGACGGGCTGAGGAGGCCCACACGGCCCAGCACCGAGCAGCCAGGGACGCGAGGCCCCCGCGAAAAGCGACCACGACCCGCACACGAAGTACGAACACTCAAGGGGCGCGGGGAACTGCGCGAAAAGCGACCACAACCCGCACCCAAAAGACAGCCACCCAAGGGCCGCGAGGAACCCGCGAAAAGCGACCACGACCCGCACCCGAAGTACGACCACTCAAGGGGCGCGGGGAACTGCGCGAGAAGCGACCACGGCCCGCACCCGAAGGACGGCCACCAAGGGGCGCGGGGAACCGCGCAAGCCACCCGGCACGGCCCGCACCGCACCGCACGGCCCGCACCGCACAGCCCGCGCAGCGCACCGCACAGCCCGCGCAGCGCACCCGCTGTGACCCTGGTCACGCCAACCCAGATTTAGTTGAAAGTTAACCTAACCCTGCCGTACCGTCGGAGACATATCGCTTGATCAACATTCTGGAAGGTATGACACAGATGTCGCTCGTTCTTGACCCCGCCGCCCAGGACCTCCTCTTCCGCGAGGCCCGCACCGCCAACACGTTCACCGACGAGCCGGTGACCGACGAGCAGGTCCAGGCGATCTACGACCTGGTCAAGTACGGCCCGACCGCCTTCAACCAGTCGCCGCTGCGCGTCACCCTGGTCCGCTCCCCCGAGGCCCGCGAGCGCCTGGTCAAGCACATGGCCGAGGGTAACCGTCCGAAGACCGCCGCCGCGCCGCTCGTCGCGATCCTCTCCGCCGACAACGAGTTCCACGAGGAACTGCCGGCCCTCTTCCCGGCCTTCCCCGCCGCCAAGGACGCCTTCTTCTCGGAGCGCCCGGTCCGCGAGGGTGCGGCCCTGTTCAACTCCGCGCTCCAGGCCGCGTACTTCATCGTCGGCGTCCGCGCCGCCGGCCTGGCCGCCGGCCCGATGACGGGTTACGACGCCTCCGGCGTCCAGAAGGAGTTCCTGGACGACGACCACACCCCGCTGATGATCGTCAACATCGGCAAGCCGGGCGAGGACGCGTGGCACCCGCGCAGCCCGCGTCTGGCGTACGACGACGTCGTCACCACCGTCTGAGCCGACCGCACGACGCACGCGCGGGGGCACGCACGACACCCCCACAGGGCACACTCAGGGCGCCCAGGGCACGTACCGCGCCCGCGTACGACGAGGGCCGCCGCACCCACCCGGTGCGGCGGCCCTCGTCGTACGCCCAAGCCAGGACGCCCATCGCGGCGCCCACGATCCCGGCGCGTCCCGACCGCCGCCGCGGAGGGTCAGGCCGCCGTCTTCTTGGACTCCAGCGCGCCCGCCATCGCCACCAGCTGCTCATACGGCGCCGTGCCCGTGACCACCGTGGTGGAGCCCTGGTCCTGGCGGACGAGGGCGTCGTACTTGGGGCCGTCCCAGAAGGTCCAGGTCGCGCCCGCGATCCGCTGCGACTTCTCGGTCTTCTTCGCCCGCTTGCTGACCTCGGTGACGAACTTGTCCGTGGCCGCGGTCGACTGCTCGATTGCCACGTACTGGTTCTGCGGGTCGAGGAAGCCCAGGTGCCAGGCGTTGTCCTTGGGGCCGTCGTACGAGACCGACGTCGCCTTCCACTTGTCCTGGTCGGGCAGGCCGACCGGGGCCGCCACCGGGTACGGGGCCGCCCTGCGCACGGTGGTCAGCTCCACCGTGTAGTTGACCGCCTTGAGCGGAGGGGCGTCCGCATCGTCGTGCGGGATGAACACATAGATCACAGCCGCCGCGATGCCGATCACCGCCAGCGACTGCAGCATGTTCCGGACTGTCTGCTTGGTGCCGCGCGTTCCTGCCACGACCCCATGTTCTCAGGTCATGTCGCCGCTCATACGTGGGCCCCTCTGCTCAATTTGTCGACGTGCCGATAGAGTCCTAGCACCCTCTTACCTTGCGGCCGTCGCCGTACAGAAAGGTGCGCTCCGATGACCGAGCATCATCTGCCGTCCGAACTTGAGGTCTCACCCGAGGCTCCCGACCGCAACCTGGCCCTGGAACTGGTCCGGGTCACCGAGGCGGCCGCCATGGCCGCGGGCCGCTGGGTCGGCCGCGGGGACAAGATCGGCGCGGACGGCGCCGCGGTCAACGCCATGCGGACCCTCGTCTCCACCGTCTCGATGAACGGCATCGTCGTCATCGGCGAGGGCGAGAAGGACGAAGCCCCCATGCTCTACAACGGGGAGCGCATCGGCGACGGCACCGGCGCCGAGGTCGACATCGCGGTCGACCCCATCGACGGCACCACCCTGAACGCCAAGGGCATGCCTAACGCGATCGCTGTGCTGGCCGCCGCCGACCGCGGCGCCATGTTCGACCCGTCCGCGGTGTTCTACATGGACAAGCTGGTCACCGGGCCCGAGGCCGCCGACTTCGTCGACATCAACGCCCCGGTCTCGGTGAACATCCGCCGGGTCGCCAAGGCCAAGAACTCCTCGCCCGAGGACGTCACCGTGGTCATCCTGGACCGTCCCCGTCACGAGGGCATCGTCAAGGAGATCCGGGAGACCGGCGCCCGCATCAAGTTCATCTCGGACGGCGACGTCGCCGGTTCGATCATGGCCGTGCGCGAGGGCACCGGCGTCGACCTGCTCATGGGCATCGGCGGCACCCCCGAGGGCATCATCTCCGCCTGCGCGATCAAGTGCCTGGGCGGTGTCATCCAGGGCAAGCTGTGGCCCAAGGACGAGGCCGAGCGGCAGCGCGCGCTCGACGCCGGGCACGACCTGGACCGTACGCTCTCGACCGACGACCTGGTCAGCGGCGACAACGTGTTCTTCGTCGCCACCGGCATCACCGACGGCGAGCTCCTTCGCGGGGTGCGCTACCGCGCGGAGACCGCGACCACCCAGTCGCTCGTGATGCGCTCGAAGTCCGGCACGATCCGCCAGATCGACTCCACGCACCGGCTCTCCAAGCTGCGCGCGTACAGCCAGATCGACTTCGACCGGGCCAAGTAGCCCTCGGCACAAGGCAGTTCGTACGTGAATGAAGGGGCGTCCCCGTTGTGCGGCGGGGGCGCCCCTTCATGCACGCGGAGCTGGGCGACGGAGCGTGGCGCCACGCTAGGCGGCGGACGCGGGCTTCTTCAGTTCGACCTCGCGCCGGCGTCGGCGGGCGATCACCACACGGCGTTCCGCCGCGGTCAGGCCGCCCCAGACACCGTACGGCTCGGGCATGAGCAGAGCGTGCTCGCGGCACTCGACCATGACCGGACACCGGGCGCAGACGCGTTTGGCGGCTTCCTCGCGAGAGAGCCGTGCCGCCGTCGGTTCCTTGGAGGGGGCGAAGAACAGGCCCGCCTCGTCCCGGCGGCAGACCGCCTCCGCGTGCCACGGGCCCGCTTGATCCTCCCTGGCTGGACCACGCTGCGGCGGAACGGCGGCGACCTGCAGGGAATGATGCGGCGGATGCAGCACGGTCTACTCCTGACGACGGCTTCGCGAGCGAGCGACGATGGCACAGTCCCTACCCGCTGTACGCGGGCCTATGCACTGAGTTCCGTAAGGCGGAACTGCGCTCGGGTGCCCGTTGGCCTGAACTCGCCGCCGCCGTGCGCCGGGCCCGCCGTCAGGATTCCAGCCGCTTGCGCAGCCGCTGGTGGAGGTCGGCGATCAGCTTGCCCCGCTTGGGCCTGGCCTCGATGTTGCCGAAGACGGAGTAGCCATTGACGACGACCACCGGAGCCTCGGGATCGTCGGCCTCCAGGGTGTGCACCTCGAAGTTGCCGAAAATTCCGGTGCCGTTCCCGCGCAGGCTCAGGTTCTCCGGGACCCGCACGTCCACATTGCCGAAAATCGCGGTCGCGTTGATCACGGTCAGGCGCTGTTCGAACAGCGCCTCGGTGAGGTCGATGTCCACGCTGCCGAACAGCGAGAAGACGTTGGTGCGCCGGCCCACCCGCCAGCGGCCCTTGCGGGTGGAGGCGGAGAAGATCGCGACCAGGTTCTCCGCGTCGACGGGCATCTGGCTCTCCGCCGCCTCGCGCGGCGCGGGCGCGGCCACCGGGCGGGTCCTGGCCCCGCTCGCCGGCAGGTCCTGGACCAGGGGTTCCAGTTCGCCGACCGTCTTGGCGCGGTAGACCGCGTCGATGCGCTCGGAGTGCTCGACGGCGTCGAGGCGGCCCTCGGCCAGCGCGTCGCGCAGGATGTCGGCGATCCGGTCCCGGTCGGCGTCGGATGCCCGCAGCGCCGGGGGCTCGGCATGCTTGATGAGGTCGGGCTTCGCGGGGCGAGCGGGGTCCGCCTTGGCGTGCTTTTCGAGGTCCACCAGGGCAGCGTACCCAAACGCGATAGATCGCGACTAGGGGGTGTCTGGTGGATCATGGCGGACTTGCGGGGCCCGGCCCGGAGGACAGGCCGTGCACGCCCGACGGCGGCGACGCGGCACCCGGGCGGCCGACTGAGCCCTACCTCACAGGACCGGCCCCCGGGCCGCGGCATACGCTGGTCGGTGCTGTGCCAATGGAGGCACAGCAGTCTGCCGAGTGAGGAATGGCCGTAATGTCCCTTGTCCCCCGCCCGCCCAGCCCGGCGTTTCAGTACTCCGACCTGCTCCCCCTGGGAGCGGACACCACGCCGTACCGCCTGGTGACCGCCGAGGGTGTCGCCACCTTCGAGGCCGACGGGCGGACGTTCCTCAAGGTCGACCCGGAGGCGCTGCGCACGCTGGCCGCCGAGGCGATCCACGACATCCAGCACTACCTGCGCCCGGCGCACCTCGCCCAGCTGCGGAAGATCATCGACGACCCGGAGGCATCCGGCAACGACAAGTTCGTCGCGCTCGACCTCCTGAAGAACGCGAACATCGCGGCGGCGGGCGTCCTGCCGATGTGCCAGGACACCGGCACCGCGATCGTCATGGGCAAGCGCGGCCAGAACGTCCTGACCGAGGGCGGTGACGAGGAAGCCCTCTCGCGCGGCATCTTCGACGCGTACACCAAGCTGAACCTGCGCTACTCGCAGATGGCGCCCCTGACCATGTGGGACGAGAAGAACACCGGCTCCAACCTGCCCGCGCAGATCGAGCTGTACGCGACCGACGGCGGCGCCTACAAGTTCCTCTTCATGGCCAAGGGCGGCGGCTCGGCCAACAAGTCGTTCCTCTACCAGGAGACGAAGGCCGTCCTGAACGAGGCCTCCATGCTGAAGTTCCTGGAGGAGAAGATCCGCTCGCTCGGCACCGCCGCGTGCCCGCCGTACCACCTGGCGATCGTGGTGGGCGGCACCAGCGCCGAGTTCGCGCTGAAGACCGCGAAGTACGCCTCCGCGCACTACCTGGACGAACTGCCGTCCGAGGGCTCGGAGTTGGGCCACGGCTTCCGGGACGAGGAGCTGGAGAAGAAGGTCTTCGAGCTGACGCAGAAGATCGGCATCGGCGCGCAGTTCGGCGGCAAGTACTTCTGCCACGACGTGCGTGTGGTGCGTCTGCCGCGGCACGGCGCCTCGCTGCCCGTCGCGATCGCCGTGTCCTGCTCGGCCGACCGCCAGGCCGTCGCGAAGATCACCGCCGAGGGCGTCTTCCTGGAGCAGCTGGAGACCGACCCGGCGCGGTTCCTTCCGGACACGACGGACGAGCACCTTTCGGCGGGCGACGACAACGTCGTGCGCATCGACCTCAACCAGCCGATGGACGCGATCCTGGCCGAGCTCACCAAGCACCCGGTCAAGACCCGTCTGTCGCTGACCGGCCCGCTGGTCGTGGCCCGCGACATCGCGCACGCCAAGATCAAGGAACGGCTCGACGCGGGCGAGGAGATGCCGCAGTACCTCAAGGACCACCCGGTGTACTACGCGGGCCCCGCCAAGACCCCCGAGGGGTACGCGTCCGGCTCGTTCGGCCCCACCACGGCCGGCCGGATGGACTCCTACGTCGAGCAGTTCCAGGCGGCCGGCGGCTCCAGGGTGATGCTGGCGAAGGGCAACCGCAGCAAGCAGGTGACCGACGCGTGCGGGACGCACGGCGGCTTCTACCTCGGCTCCATCGGCGGCCCGGCCGCGCGGCTCGCGCAGGACTGCATCAAGAAGGTCGAGGTCGTCGAGTACGAGGAGCTCGGCATGGAAGCGGTGTGGAAGATCGAGGTGGAGGACTTCCCGGCGTTCGTCGTCGTCGACGACAAGGGCAACGACTTCTTCCAGGCGCCCGCCGAGCCGCCGACGTTCCTGAACATCCCCGTGCGGGGCGCGGGACAGGCCTGATCCGGCGCGGGCGCCGACGGGCGCCCGCCCCCTCCCCCGCCGGTCCGCCCGGCGCGAATAGGGTCCAAAGGCCCTAAGGGCCCGGTGAATTGGCTGCCTATCCTGGCATGTGTCCGCAATCGCCCCTGCCGCCGCATCGGCCGGGGCGGTTCAACCACCGGGAGGGGTGGCGCAGTTGGGGTGGTTCACCGAGCCCGGCGGCTTACTGACGGGCCTGGACCGGACGCTGCTTCGGCGCCGGGCCAGGACGTCGCCGTCGGCCGAGGCGATGGTCGGCGCCGCGGGGCGGGTCGTCACTCCCATTCCGCGCGGCGGGTACGGCGAGGTGCTGTTCTGCGTGCACGGCCGGCCGCTGAAGTACGCGGCCAGGGCGCGCACCCCGCTCGGTTTCGGCGCCCGCGTGCGGGTGTCGGCGGCCCTGTCCCCCTCCGCCATCGAGGTGGCGCACCTCGGCCCCGCCGCGGACGGATGTCCGTGACGGGGCCGGGCGGTCGTCCGGATCAGGCGAAGCGCTGGCTCGCGGTGCCGTCGCAGGCGCGCAGGGTCAGCGGGTCCTGGGCTGCGCCGAGGGTGGCGCACAGGCCGGTGGCGGCCGCCGGGCGCAGGGTGTCCGCCACGCGCAGCCACTCCTGGTTCGCGGCTCCCGAGCAGTTCCAGATGATGAGCTCGGCGCCGGCGCTGTAGCGCGCTCCCGGCACGTCCAGGCAGCGGTCCTGGGTGAGCTGGGTGTGGACGGACTTGCGGTCGGCGTCGTACCACCAGTTCTGGTTGCGTCCGCCGTGGCAGCCCCAGCCGATGACCGCCGTACCGTTGGCGCTGGTCCCCCCGGTGACGTCGAGGCAGCTGCCGTTCGCCCCGTTCTTCAGCGGCCGGTAGGCGTCGTCCCAGGCGAGCGGGTAGAGCGTCGGGCTGCCGGTGGAGGCGGCGTCGGCGCAACTGCCTTCACGGACAGCGGAGTTGTAGAGCTGGGTGAGGCAGGAGGCGAAGGCGCCGTGGCCCCGGTAGTTGGGGTGGAAGGACTGGCGGACCGAGTTGGCGTCCGGCAGGCCCGGCTTGGACAGGTCGATGTAGAGGCCGCGGGCCCAGGTGTCCTCCATGCAGACCTCGTGGCCGTTGAAGAGTCTGGAGTTGTCGAGGTAGGTCACGCCGGTGTCCTCGGCGGCCTTGCGCATGCCGGTCTCGAAGGCGGGCACCGCGGTGTTGCGGCCCCACACGGTGTCGGAGTCGTAGCCGAGGCCGCCGCAGGCGAGCTTGCCGGGGAAGCCCGGGTTGTCGTGGAAGTCGGGGCCGATCGGGCTCGGGTAGCCCATCACGACGAGCTTGTACGAGCCGTCGGCGTAACCGGCGTCGCGCATCACCGTCTTGAGGTCGCTCACGGTCCCCTCGACCTTGGGCACGAGCGCGTCGACCCGGGCCTGCCAGCCGGGCTCGTACTTCGACTGGCACGGTCCCTGGAGCAGCAGATAGCGCTCGACGCAGTCGGTCATGACCGGGCCGAACTGGAGGTCGTCGTTGGCGCCCGCCACCAGCAGCACCATCTTGATGCGGGTGTTGCGTGCCTTGATGGCGAGGCTGTCGCTCTGCACGAGCTCGTCGGCGTACTGCTTGGTCCCGCCGATCCTGATGTTTCCGGTGTACGCGCCGGAGCAGGCGACGTTGTACGTCTCGTCGGCCGGGATGCCGGTGCGGTGGATCGCGGAGTCGGGCGAGCGGTGGCACCAGTTGTCGGGGCCGTTGGTGCCGGCCTCGTAGGTGCCGACGCCCTCGCCGGATATCTCGCTGTCGCCGAGCGAGATCAGACCGGTCTTGCGGTCGGCCATCGGCCGCTCGGCCGGATCGCCGTACAGCTGGGTGGCCTCCGCCGCCCGGATCTTCTCCAGGTCGGGCGGGAGCGGTGTGGACTGGACGGACGACGTGGCTGCGGCCTGCGCGGTGGTCGCGCCGGCCGCCATGCCGCCGAACGCGGCCGCCACGGTCACGGCGGCCGCCAGTGTGCGGCGAAGTCTGTGTCTCATGCGCGTCATGACGCCTCCCCGGTGGGTTCCCGGGGTACGGGGGTCGTCCCCCGGGAAAATGGAGCACCCCCGGTATTTACTGGCCGGTAGGGCGTGTTGGGAATAGGTAGAACAAGACAACTGCTCAACTTTCGTAGGAGGTTCCACCCCATGAGCGACAGCGAATACCGGACCGAGCACGACTCGATGGGCGAGGTGCGGGTGCCCGCACACGCCAAATGGCGGGCCCAGACCCAGCGGGCGGTGGAGAACTTCCCCGTCTCCGGGCAGCGCCTTGAGCGCGCCCACATCGAGGCGCTGGCCCGCGTCAAGGCGGCCGCCGCCAAGGTCAACGCCGGGCTCGGGGTGCTGGACAAGGACATCGCGGGCGCCGTCGAGGACGCGGCGGGCGAGGTCGCCGACGGCCGCTGGGACGAGCACTTTCCGGTCGATGTCTTCCAGACCGGATCCGGCACCTCCTCGAACATGAACATGAACGAGGTGGTGGCGACGCTCGCCACCGAGAAGCTGGGCCGCGACGTCCACCCCAACGACCACGTGAACGCCTCGCAGTCCTCCAACGACGTCTTCCCGTCCTCCATCCACATCGCCGCGACGGCCGCCGTCACCGGTGACCTGATCCCCGCGCTCGACCATCTCGCCGACGCCCTGGCCGCCAAGTCGGCCGCGTTCGCGGACGTGGTCAAGTCGGGCCGTACCCACCTGATGGACGCCACTCCGGTGACGCTCGGCCAGGAGTTCGGCGGCTATGCGGCGCAGGTGCGGTACGGCGTCGAGCGGCTGCGCTCCTCGCTGCCCCGCCTGGCCGAACTCCCCCTCGGCGGCACGGCGGTCGGCACCGGCATCAACACCCCGCACGGCTTCTCGGCGGCCGTGATCGCCGAGGTCGCGCGGACCACCGGCCTGCCGCTCACCGAGGCCCGTGACCACTTCGAGGCGCAGGGCGCGCGCGACGCTCTGGTGGAGACGAGCGGGCAGCTGCGCACCATCGCCGTCTCGCTCACGAAGATCTCCAACGACCTGCGCTGGATGGCCTCGGGCCCGCGCACAGGATTGGCCGAGATCAGTCTTCCCGACCTCCAGCCGGGCTCGTCGATCATGCCCGGAAAGGTCAATCCGGTCATTCCGGAGGCCGTCCTGATGGTCGCGGCCCAGGTCGTCGGCAATGACGCGACCATCGCGACGGCGGGCGCGGCGGGCAACTTCGAGCTCAATGTGATGCTGCCGGTGATCGCCAAGAACCTCCTGGAGTCGATCCGGCTCCTGTCCAACGTCTCCCGGCTGCTCGCCGACCGCACCGTCGACGGCATCACCGCGCATGTGGAGCGCGCCCGCGAGTACGCCGAGTCCTCGCCGTCCGTGGTGACCCCGCTCAACAAGTACATCGGCTACGAGGAGGCCGCCAAGGTCGCCAAGAAGTCGCTCGCCGAGCGGAAGACCATCCGCGAGGTCGTCCTCGAATCGGGGTATGTCGAGCGCGGCGATCTGACGATCGGCCAGCTCGACGAGGCGCTCGACGTCCTGCGGATGACCCGGCCCTGATCCGGTCGCGGGCAGCACGTCGTGATCCACGTCGCAGCGGGGTCTTGACCGCACTCCGTAATATCTGCACATGGCAGGCACAGGAGGCGGCACCCCACACTGGGCGCCGGGGGACCAGATCCTCTGGCGCTATCGCGACCATGCCCCCGGCGTGAAGGGGCGGGTCCACATCTGCCGCCCTGTGACGGTCGTCCAGGACACCGACGACCTGCTCGCGGTGTGGATGGCACCGGGCACGCAGTGCGTACGCCCGGTGCTCGCGGACGGCCGTCCCCTGTACAAGGAACCGCTGGCCACGCGGTACACCGCACCGCGCACCACGGAGCGTTCGCAGTGGTTCGGCAGCGGCGTGCTCAAGCTGGCCCGCCCCGGCGAGCCCTGGTCGGTGTGGCTGTTCTGGGAACGCGGCTGGCGTTTCAAGAACTGGTACGTGAACCTGGAGGAGCCGCGCGCCCGGTGGTCCGGCGGCATCGACTCCACGGACCACTTCCTCGACATCGCCGTCCACCCGGACCGCAGGTGGCACTGGCTGGACGAGGACGAGTTCGCCCAGGCCCAGCGGGTGGGCCTGATGGACGGCGAGCAGGCGGCGCGGGTCCGGGCGGCCGGGCAGGATGCGGTCGAGGTGATCAAGGCGTGGGGCCGCCCGTTCTCGGACGGCTGGGAGGCCTGGCGGCCCGATCCGCTCTGGCCCGTTCCCGCGCTCCCGGTGGACTGGGATCGCACTCCGGCGCACATGTCGTCGTGAGACCCTTGATGCGCCCCCGGGGTTCAAACGTAGGATCGTCCTCCGCGGGGCCGCGCAGTGCCTACCCGCGCCAATCGGCGGTCCCGGTGCAAGAATTGACCGTATGTCACCACAGGGGGGTGGAGCGTGCCCGGTGTCGCCGCCGCCCGGACGGGACCGCCTCCCTGCCTCAAGGACCTGGGGGAGGGTAGTGCGCGTGACGCGAACGCATCGCGCATCCTTACCCTGCCGCTGCCACTGCCGCCGCTCGCGGCAGGGCGGATGTCTCATCCCGGACGGACGGAACCCGACGCGTGACGGAGCCCCAGCCCACCTCGCACGAGAGCCGGCACAAGGAACGCGGCCGGCCCCCCGAGCAGACCCTCTCTCACGCCCTTGAGGAGCAGGGGAGGCCCCATGCCGACACACCGGCCGCCGCGCCAGCGGCGGCGGAGCCGTCCGGCGGGCGCGGCGCCGCGCCCGCCGGCCAGGACGCCGCGCGCGCCCAGGCCCGCGGGCCTGCCGGGCGCGGCCCGCTGGGCGCCCGCGCGGACGGCCGGAGCGGCGGCATGACCGCCTCCGTGCCCGGCCAGCCCGAGCGCGCCGGACGGGACGTGGCGGCCGCATCGGCCGTCCCCGGCCTCGGCCTGCCCGGCGACAGCCCTTCGGGCGGCGGATCCACGGCCCCCGCGCCCGGCGAAGGCGCCGACGCGGTGGCCCGCCGCGAGGGCGACCGGCTGCGTTTCGTGGGCGCCGCCACCCGCCGGATCGCCCGCGGCATAGACCTCGACGAGATCGTGCTGGGCCTGTGCCGGGCCACCGTGCCCACGTTCTCCGACGCCATCCTGGTCCACCTGCGCGACCCGCTGCCGGTCGGCGACGAGCGGCCCGCCACCCCGTTCGTGCTGCGCCTGCGCCGCACCGACCGGCTGCGTTTAGTCGATGAGGCGCTGAGCGAGAGCGCGGAGGCCGAGGGCCTGACCGTGCTCGGCGGGTCCGGCCCCGACCTCACCCCCGCGTCCGAGCTGTGCGAGGTGCGCAACGGCGGCGAGCTGAACGAGGTCCTGCGCGGGGTCCGCCCGGTCTTCGCCGAGTCCTCCGCCGCACGGGCCGCGCTGGCCGAGCTGCTGGGCCCCGACCGTACGGTGCCCGGTGGCCGCCGCGCGATCCTCGCGCCGCTCCGCGGCCGGCGCCGGGTGATCGGCGCCGCCGTCTTCGTGCGCGGCCCCGAACGGCCCGCCTTCGAGGCCAACGACCTGCTCGTGGCCGCCCAGTTGGCCACCCACACCGCGCTCGGCATCGACAAGGCGGTGCTGTACGGCCGCGAGGCGTACATCGCCGACGAGCTCCAGCGCACCATGCTGCCCGACAGCCTCCCCCAGCCGACCGGGGTGCGGCTCGCCTCGCGCTACCTCCCGGCGGCCGAGACCGCCCGGGTCGGCGGCGACTGGTACGACGCGATCCCGCTGCCCGGCAGCCGGGTCGCCCTGGTCGTCGGCGATGTCATGGGCCACTCCATGACCTCCGCCGCCATCATGGGCCAACTGCGCACCACCGCACAGACGTTGGCGGGTCTGGACCTGCCGCCCGCCGAGGTCCTGCACCATCTGGACGAGCAGGCCCAGCGGCTCGGCACCGACCGCATGGCGACCTGCCTGTACGCGGTGTACGACCCGGTCGCGCACCGCATCACCATCGCCAACGCCGGCCATCCGCCGCCGGTGCTGCTCCACCTCGGGGGCCGCGCCGAGGTGCTGCGGGTGCCGCCGGGCGCCCCGATCGGGGTCGGCGGGGTCGACTTCGAGGCGGTCGAGCTGGACGCCCCGGCGGGCGCCACGCTGCTCCTGTACACCGACGGCCTGGTCGAGTCACGCCTGCGCGACGTGTGGACCGGCATCGAGCAGCTGCGGGAACGGCTCGCCGCCACCGCCCAGTTGACCGGCCCCGACCACTCGCCGCCGCTCGAAGCGCTCTGCGACGACGTGCTGGACATGCTGGGCCCCGGCGACCGGGACGACGACATCGCGCTGCTCGCCGCCCGCTTCGACGGGATCGCGCCGAGCGATGTGGCGTACTGGTTCCTCGACCCGGAGGAGACCGCCCCCGGCCGGGCCCGGCGCCTGGCCCGCAGGGCCCTGGAGCGCTGGGGCCTTGAGGAGCTGACCGATTCGGTGGAGCTCCTGGTGAGCGAGGTCGTCACCAACGCGGTGCGCTACGCCGAGCGTCCGGTCACGCTGCGGCTGCTCAAGACCGACGTGCTGCGCTGCGAGGTCGGCGACGACTCGCCCCAACTGCCGCGCCAGCGGCGGGCCCGCGAGACCGACGAGGGCGGGCGCGGCCTGTTCCTCGTGAACCGGCTCGCCCGGCGCTGGGGCGCGACCCGGCTCTCCGGCGGCAAGGTGGTCTGGTTCGAACTGCCCACCCGCCCCTGAGCACGCCGGGCGTCCGCCCGCGGCACACGACGGCCCCCGCCCCCGGTTTCCCGGGGACGGGGGCCTCGGCCGTGTCGGCCGGCTACGTCAGTCGCCGCGTCCGCCGGGATTGAACGGGTCGTCCGGCAGGGACGGCTTGATGGAGTCGGACGGCGACGCCGGAGGCGACTTCGGCGGACGGTGCGAGACCGGAGCGCTCGGCGTGTCCGACGGCGACTTGGACGCAGGGACGCTCGGGGACTTGGAGATCGAGGCACTGGGCGACTTCGACGTCGAGGCACTGGGCGACTTCGACGCGGACGCGCTCGGCGACTTGGGCGGCGTGTAGGCGGGCTCCACGGCCGCGCCCTGGTCGGTGTCGAGGTCGAACTTGGCGGCGCCGCCCTTGACCGCGTCGAAGGTGTACGCGGCCCATATACGGGCCGGAATGGAGCCACCGTTGACACGGCCGTCCTCGCCGGCGCCGTCGATCATGGTGACCTGGCCGCCCTTGGGGACGTTCACGTCCTTGCCGTCGACCTTGACCACGCGCGGCGTGGCGGCCTCGCCCCACATCCCGACGGAGGTGACGAGGTCCGGGGTGTAGCCGGTGAACCAGGCCGACTTGTTGTCGTCGGAAGTACCGGTCTTGCCCGCGACCTGCTTGCCGTCGCGGTTGTCGGCGTCGGCCACCGACTTCTGGGCCGTACCGTCGTCGACCACGCCGGTGAGCACCGAGGTCACGGCGTCGGCCGCGTCCCTGCTGATGACCTGGCTGCCGATGGGATCGGGCCTGTTGTACGTGTGGTCCTTGTGCTCGGCCGATTTCACGATCGACGGCGTGACCTTCTTGCCGTGGTTGTCGAGCGTGGCGTACACCCCGGCCATCTGGAGCGGGCTCGCGCCGAGGGAGCCCAGGGTCATGGAGGGCACGGGGGCCTTGCCCTTGATGGACTCCATGCCCATCGCCACGGCGGTGTCGCGCACCTTGGAGAGGTTGGCGTCGACACCCATCTGCGCGAAGACGGAGTTGATGGACTTGTTCATCGCGACCTGGACACTGACGGGCCCGTAGCTGACGTCGTCCTCGTTCGGCGGAGCGAAGGCGATCTCGCTGCCCTTGACCGGCCGCCTGCTCTTGCCGTCATAGACGGTGTTCGCCTTGATCGGCTTGCCGTCCTGCGTCTCGGCGCCCTGGTTGAGCGCCGCGGCCAGGATGACCGGCTTGAAGGTGGAGGCGGGCTGGTAGGTCTCGTTGGTGGCGTTGCTGAGCTGGTGCTTGATGTAGTCCTGGCCGCCGTACAGGGCGACCACCGAGCCGGTCTTCGGGTCCACCGAGGCCGCTCCGGCCTGGAGGTCCGCGTCGACCTTGCGCTTCTTGGGGTCCAGCTTGCTGGTCAGCTTCTCCTTGACCGCGCTCTCCAGGAGCTTCTGCTTGGCGGGGTCGATGTTCAGCGTGATCGTCCAGCCGCCGCGGGCCAGCAGGTCCTCGCCGATCCTGTTGGCGTCCATCTCGGCGTTGGCGGCCTTGACCAGGTAGCCGGTCTGCCCCTCCATGCCGGGCGCGACCTTGGCGTCCATCGGCGGTTCGAACTTCATCTTCTGGCGCTCGTCCTGGGTGAGCCACTTCTTCTCGACCATGTTGTCGAGCGCCTTGTTCCAGCGGCCCTCCACCAGCTGCTTGCCGACGGGGCCCGCCGTCTGCCAGTCGTACTGGCTGGGAGCCTGGAGCAGCGCGGCGAGGTAGGTGCCCTCCTCCAGCGTCAGCTTGGAGACGTCCTTGCCGTAGTACGCCTGCGCCGCGGCCTGGATGCCATAGGCGTTCCGGCCGTAGTAGCTGGTGTTCATGTACCCGACGAGGATGTCGCTCTTGCTCTGCTCCTGGTCCACCTTGAGGGAGATCACGATCTCCTTCAGCTTGCGGGTGACCGTCTGCTCCTGCGTCAGGTAGTTGTTCTTGACGTACTGCTGGGTGATGGTCGAGCCGCCCTGGGCGCCCTTGCCCATGAGGGTCTTCAGGATGCCGCGGGTGGTGCCCTTGAAGTCGACGCCCTTGTCCTCGTAGAACGTCTTGTTCTCCAGCGCGACGAAACTGTGCTGAATCGGCACGGGGACCTTGTCGAGGGCGACCGCCTCGCGGTTCACCTGGCCGGAGCGGGCGAGTATCTGCCCGTTGGAGAGCTTGTAGATGTTGCTCTCCAGGTGGGCCTGGGCGTTGTCCTTGGGGATCGGCACCATCAAATAGATGACGTAGAACGCGCCCATCGCGAGGAGGCAGAGCCCGAAGAACGTGCCGAGCATCTTCTTCCAGGTGAAGAACCGGCGTATGCCCTTCTTCTTCACCTTCTTGTTGGCTCGGCGCGCCCCGCCCTGCCGGGCGCGCCGCTCTTCCGCTCGGCCCATAACCTCAGTCGCTCGCCTTCATATGACTCACCAGACTCGCCAGATCAGCTCAGAAAACTAACACCGCACGTATGGACATAGCGGATTCGATCACGCCTTTTCCGTACGTGAGAATCAGCACCTGCCCCATGGGAACCGACGATCGAATCGTCCCAAGGGTTGCGAGAGTTCAGGACACCGCCCCCTTTTGTCCCGTAATGACATGGTCTTCGGGCGCTATGCACCCCGGGTATACACAGTGGGTATACCTCGTGCGTATAGTGCTCCTCATGAAGCGACGCCTCCACGATCTCGCCCTCGGCACCCGGTTCGCCGTCAGCGGTGGCCGCGAGGGCTGGGTCCGCACCGTGCTCACCGCGGTCGGTGTCGGCCTCGGGGTCGCCCTGCTCCTCGGCGCCGCCTCGGTGCCGCACCTCACCGGCCAGCGGGCGCACCGCATCCACGACCGGCAGCCGTTCTCGGCGGGCTCGGACAGGAACGCCGGGCACCTGAAGGCCTCGCTCCTCTACACCACCGCCGACACCGAGTACCGCGACGACACCATCGGCGGGAAGCTGCTGCGCCCGGCCGGCGCCGATCCGGCGCTGCCGCCCGGCCTGACCGCGATACCGGCCCCCGGCACGATGGCCGTCTCCCCCGCGCTGCGCGCCCTGCTGTCCTCCCCCGAGGGCGACCTGCTGCGCCCACGGCTCCCGTACCGGATCACCGCGACGATCGGCGACGCGGGTCTGGTCGAGCCGTCGGAGCTCTACTACTACGCGGGCAGCGCCACCCTGGCCGCCGGCGGGGCCTCGTCGGCGGCCGGTTTCGGCAACATCTCCGATGCGCGGCCGCTCGATCCGATGCTGGTCGTGCTCGTCATCCTGAGCTGCGTCGTCCTGCTCATGCCCGTCGCCATCTTCATCGCCACCGCCGTGCGCTTCGGCGGCGAGCGGCGTGACCGGCGGCTCGCGGCGCTGCGTCTGGTCGGCGCCGACATCCGCGGCACCCGCTGGATCGCCGGCGGCGAAGCGCTGGCCGGAGCCGTACTCGGGCTCGTCACCGGCACCCTGCTCTTCCTCGGCGGCGCCCAACTCATCGGCCCGCTCGGCCTGTGGAGCTTCGGCTTCTTCCCCGGCGACCTGAGGCCACTGCCCTGGCTCGCGCTGCTGGTCGCGGTGGCGGTGCCCGCCCTCGCGGTGGGCGTGACGCTGACCGCGATGCGCTCGGTGGTGGTCGAGCCGCTGGGCGTCGTACGCGGTGCACGCACCCGGCGCCGCAGGCTGTGGTGGCGGCTCGCGCTGCCCGGCGTCGGCGTGGTGCTCCTGCTGGTGTCGCAGAGCCCCGATCTCCGGACGGCGCCGCTGTCGGCCGCGCCTCCCGACATCGCCTTCCAGGTGGCCGAGTACATCTCGCCGGTCTCCATCGGCGCGGGCGCCACCTTCGTCCTCACCGGGCTGATCACCCTGCTGCCCTGGCTGGTCGAGGCGGTGGTGGGGCGGCTGCGCGGGGGCTCACTGGCCTGGCAACTGGCCGTGCGCAGGCTCCAGTTGAGCAGTGGTCCGGCCGCACGCGCGGTCAGCGGGATCACGGTGGCGGTCGCGGGTTCGGTGGCATTGCAGATGTTCTTCGTCGGCATCCACGACGACTTCAACAAGGCGACGGGCGCGGACGCGAGCCGCGCCCAGTACACCGTCTTCGCCGAGTATCCGGACGCCGAGCTCGCCGAACGCATGATCGGGGCGTTCCGCGAGACGCCCGGCGTGCGGAAGGTGACCGGCTCCGTGAGCAGCTACGTGTCCTGGCCGGGCCCCGTCCCCCCGGACGACATCCGGCCCGTGACCACGCTGACCCTCGGCGACTGCGCGACCCTGCGCGAGCTGGCCCGCATCGACTCCTGCAAGGACGGCGACACCTTCGTGGTGCACCCCTCCGGCGACCGCGAGCAGGCCGCCCGGGTCGACCGCACGGCCCGCCTCGGCAAGCCGGTCAACACCGCGTCCGACGAGCCCGGCGTCCCGCAGAAGCTGTGGACGCTGCCCACCTCCGCCCGTACCGTCATCGCCCGCCCGGACCCCACGGGGGACATGCAGTACGGCATCTTCGTGACGCCGGGCGCCATCGACACCTCCCTGATGGCCTCGGGGGCGCGCACCACCGCCATGCTGACCGTCGACCAGCGGGTGCCCGACGCCGCCGAGCACATCCGCAACACCGCGGCCGCGCTCTCCCCGCAGCTGCGGGTCGACACGGTGCGCACCATCGAGCGGGACCGCCAGTACGCCGGCATCCAGACCGGGCTCCAGGCCGCCTCCCTCGCCACGCTCGGTGTGATCGCCGCCTCCATGCTCGTCGCGCAGGTGGAGCAACTGCGCGAACGCAGGCGCCTGTTGGCGGCACTGACCGCCTTCGGCACCCGGCGCGGCACGCTCGCGGGGTCGGTCCTGTGGCAGACGGCGGTGCCGGTGGTCCTCGGGATCGTGCTCGCGGTGGCGGGCGGCATCGCGCTCGGCGCCCTGATGCTGCGGATCATCGACAAGGCCGTCACCGACTGGTGGCTGTTCGTGCCGCCGGCCGGGGCGGGCACCGCGGTGATCCTCGCGGTGACCCTGCTGAGCCTGCCTGCCCTGTGGCGCCTGATGCGCCCGGACGGACTGCGTACCGAATGACGTTCACCAACTTCCCCAGCACGCAAGGCAGTTGAGAAGAGAGGAACATCCCATGTCCATCGGCCACACCCTCCTCGGGCTCCTTGAGTCGGGCCCCCGCCACGGGTACGACCTGAAACGCGCCTTCGACGAGAAGTTCGGGCACGACCGTCCGCTGCACTACGGGCAGGTCTACTCGACGATGTCCCGGCTCCTGAAGAACGGCCTCGTCGAGGTCGACGGCGTGGAGGCGGGCGGCGGTCCCGAGCGCAAGCGGTACGCCATCACCGAAGCCGGCGTCACCGACGTCGAGACATGGATCAGGCAGCCGGAGAAGCCCGAGCCCTACCTCCAGTCGACCCTCTACACCAAGGTCGTCCTCGCCCTGCTGACCGGCCGCGACGCCGGCGACGTCCTGGACACCCAGCGCGCCGAGCACCTGCGCCTGATGCGCGTGCTCACCGACCGCAAGCGGCGCGGCGACCTGACCGACCAGCTGATCTGCGACCACGCCCTGTTCCACCTGGAGGCCGATCTGCGGTGGCTCGAACTGACCGCCGCCCGCCTCACCCAGCTCGCCTCGGAGGTACGCGCATGACGCCCGCCGGATCCCTTCTGGTCGCCCAGGACCTGCACAAGGCCTACGGACCGACACCGGCTCTCGACGGCGCCGGGTTCTCCATCCACCCGGGCGAGGTCGTCGCGGTGATGGGGCCCTCCGGCTCCGGAAAGTCGACGCTGCTGCACTGCCTGGCCGGGATCGTCACCCCGGACTCGGGCACGATCATGTACGACGGCCGTGAGCTGTCCGCGATGTCGGACGCCGAACGCAGCGCGCTGCGCCGCACCGAGTTCGGCTTCGTGTTCCAGTTCGGCCAGCTGGTACCGGAGTTGACCTGTGTGGAGAACGTGGCGCTCCCGCTGCGCCTGACCGGCGTCAAGCGCAAGGAGGCCGAGCGCAGGTCGCTGGAGTGGATGGAGCGCCTTGAGGTCGCCGACCTCGGGCACAAGCGGCCCGGCGAGGTCTCGGGCGGTCAGGGCCAGCGGGTGGCGGTGGCCCGCTCGCTCGTGACCCAGCCCCGTGTCGTCTTCGCCGACGAGCCGACCGGCGCGCTCGACTCACTCAACGGCGAGCGCGTGATGCAGCTCCTGACCGACGCGGCCCGTTCCACCAACGCGGCCGTCGTCCTGGTCACCCACGAGGCCCGGGTCGCGGCCTACTCGGACCGCGAGATCGTCGTACGCGACGGAAAGTCCCGCGACATGATGCTGGAGCACTCCGTATGAGCCTGCGCCGCGACCTCGCACTCGGCGCCAGGTTCGCCCTCGCCGGGGGCCGCGAGGGCTGGATCCGCACCCTGCTGACCGCGGTCGGCGTGGGCCTCGGCGTCGCCCTGCTGCTCGGCACCACCGCGCTGCCGGGCGCCCTGAGCGCGCGCAACGCCCGCGACGACGCCCGCAGCGACTACGGGGCCTCGGTCAACAGCGGTCCCGCGCAGGACACCCTGCTGCTCGGACGCGCGGACACCCAGTACCAAGGTGACAGCGTGCGGGGCCGTCTGGTGCAGCCGGAGGGCCCCAAGGCGCCGGTCCCGCCGGGCATGTCGGCTCTTCCGGCGCCCGGCACCATGGTGGTGTCGCCCGCCCTGCGCGATCTGCTCGCCTCGCCCGGGGGAAAGCTGCTGCGCGACCGCCTTCCGTACCGGATCACCTCGACGATCGCCGACCAGGGCCTGCTGGGCCCGCACGAACTCGCCTACTACGCGGGCAGTGACGGCCTCAAGCAGCGCAAGGACGTCAACGACGCGGTCGAGGTGCTGCGCGTCAACGCCTTCGTGCACACGTCGCCGCAGGAGAAGATCGACCCGATCCTCGCGCTGCTCATCGTCATCATCTTCGTGGTGCTGCTCATGCCCGTCGGCGTGTTCATCGCGGCCGCCGTACGCTTCGGCGGCGACCGGCGCGACCGGCGGCTTGCGGCGCTGCGCCTGGCGGGCGCCGACCGCCGCATGACCCGGTGGATCGCGGCCGGCGAGGCGCTGGCCGGGTCCGTGGTCGGGCTCGTGATGGGCACCTTGTTCTTCGTGATCGGCCGCCAGTACGTGGGCGCCATCTCGATCGCCGGTCTCGACGTCTTCCCGGCGGACGTCGACCCGAGCCCGCTGCTCGCGGTGGGCGTGGCGCTCGCGGTGCCCGCCTCCGCGGTCGCGGTGACCCTGATCGCGATGCGCTCGGTGGTGGTCGAACCGCTGGGCGTCGTCCGCACCTCGGTGCCCCGCAGACGGCGCATGTGGTGGCGGGTGCTGCCGCCGCTGGCCGGCCTCGGCCTGCTCGCCCCGATGATGGGCCACGGCCGCGACCGCGGGACCTTCAACCAGATCCAGGTGATCAGCGGCACCGTCCTGCTGCTCATCGGCGTGACCGCCCTGCTGCCCTGGCTGGTGGAGGCGGTCGTGCGCAGGCTCGGCGGCGGCTCGGTGGGCTGGCAACTGGCCGTACGCCGACTCCAGTTGACGTCCGGTTCGGCGGCCCGCATGGTGAACGGCATCGCGGTCGCGGTGGCCGGCGCGATCGCGTTGCAGATGCTGTTCGGGGCCATCGAGGGGGACTACGTACGGTCGAGCGGCGAGGACACCAGCCGGGCCCAGCTGATGGTTCCGCTCACCGACCCCTCGCCCGACGCGCAGTTCCGCCGGATCAGTGCGATCAAAGACACCGCAGGGGTGACCGGCACGGTGGCCCTCGGCTCGCTGGAAGCCGGCGAGAAGGCCAAGGAGCCGGAGCATTTCACCCCGGTCACGATCGGCACCTGCGAGGACCTGAGCCAGGCCGCCGTCCTGCCGGCGTGCAAGGACGGCGACGCCTTCGTCGCGACCGGCGGCGACTGGGAGCCCGAGCGCGCCCTGACTCCGGGCGCCACGCTCTACCTCGACCCCACCAACGGCGGCTCCACCACCAGGGGCGCCGAGGTCCGCTGGACCGTCCCGGCCGGTACGCGCAAGGCGACGGCCCGGCCCGATCCGCTGGGCCAGCGCCGTCCCGGCCTCCTGATCACCCCGAGCGCGCTGCCGCACGACGCGGGCCTCCCGGTCCACTACACGGTGTTCGTCTCGACGGCTCACGGCGACAGCTCCGCCACGGAGCGGGTGCTGAACCTGGCCGCCAAGGCCGACCCGCTCACCCCGGCGCGCTCCCTGAAGGACGTCCAGACGTCGTTCCGGTTCGCGGGCGTCCGCAAGGGCCTCTACATCGGGGCCGCGGCGGTGCTGCTGCTGATCGGCGCGAGCCTGCTCGTGTCGATGCTGGAGCAGTTGCGCGAGCGCAAGAAGCTGCTGTCCGCCCTGGTCGCGTTCGGCACCAGGCGCACCACTTTGAGCTGGTCGATCCTGTGGCAGACCGCCGTGCCGGTGGCGCTCGGTCTCGCCCTCGCGGCGGCGGTGGGCCTCGGACTCGGCTCGGTCCTGCTGAGGATGGTGGGCCGGAGCGTGTCGGTCGACTGGGTGCCCGTGGTGTCGATGGTGGGCATCGGCGCCGGGGTGATCCTCCTGATCACGGTCCTGTCGCTGCCCCCGCTGTGGCGCCTGATGCGTCCGGAAGGCCTGCGCACGGAGTGACCCCACAACCCTGGGGCTCCGCCCCGGGCAGTTGAGGGGCGCGGGGAACTGCGCGACCAGCCCCGCACGGCCGGCAGACGCAAACGGGTTCAGGGGCGGAACTGCGCGACGGGAGGGCGCCGGGTCACTTGGCCACCCGTACCGGAAGGCCGCGCAGCGCCCCCCGCAGGGCCGCCGCGAACTCCTCGAACTCGCCCTGGCGCGCGGCACCCGTCCGCATCGCCAGGGCGATCGTGCGCGAGGGGGCGGGCTCGGCGAAGTACCCGGTGATCAGGCGGTCGTTGCGGCCGGTCTCGATCTCGACGGCGGTACGGGGCAACAGCGTCACCCCGAGCCCGCCGGCCACCAGCTGCACCAGGGTGGACAGGCCGGCCGCGGTCGTCGTCACCGGCGCCCCCTCCGTGCGCCCGGCCTCCCGGCAGATGTCGAGCGCCTGGTCACGCAGGCAGTGCCCCTCGTCCAGGAGCAGCAGATGCAGCTCGCGCAGCGCCTCACGGGGGATCTCGTCGCGCCCGCCGAGCCAGTGGTCCTGCGGCGTGACGAGCACGAAGTCCTCGTCGAACAGCGGGAGTTCACTGATACCGGGCACCCCGAGCGGCACCGCGAGCAGCAGCAGGTCGAGCCGTCCGGCGGTGAGCCCTTCGAGCAGCGACGTGGTCTGCTCCTCGTGCACCTGGAGGTCGAGCTCGGGATAACGCTCATGGACGAGCCGCAGTACGGCGGGCAGCAGGTAGGGCGCCACGGTCGGGATCACGCCGAGCCTGAGCACCCCGGTGAAGGGCGCCCGTACCGCCTCGGCCTCCTCCATCAGCTCACCGACCGCGTCGAGCACCGCCTTGGCCCGCACCGCGAGCCGTTCACCGGCGGGCGAGAGCAGCACCTTGCGGGTCGTACGCTCCAGAAGCTGCACCCCCAGCGCGTCTTCGAGCGCCGAGACCGCCCCGGACAGCGCGGGCTGGCTCATGCCGATGGCGGCGGCCGCGTCACGGAAGTGCAGATGCTCCGCGACGGCCGCGAACGCGCGCAGCTGCGCCAGGCTCGGCTGCTTGGCCCTGTTGCTCATGACGTGCCCCTCTTGCTCCCACCCACTGATAGGCACCCCCGATCACACCGACCCAGTCTAGCCATTCCCCTGATCAATGCGTCCTGGCCAGGGGCGCCTCCTGGCCATGGGCCCCGCCGATCGTCTCGGCACGCGGCGACGACCGGCGTGAGGGGTGGTCCGACGACCGACCCGAGGCCCGGCCATCACGAAGGGCCCCCTCCGACAGGAGGAGGCCCCGAAGATCGAGTTCGCGTCAGCGGGCGACGTGCGCGGCGAACTTCGCCCATGCGCCGGGATCGACCGTGATGACGCCCCGGCCGTGGTCCTTGGTGTCCCGGACGTAGACCATGGGCTCGTCGGTCACGCACTCGACGCAGTCGTTACCACCGCCGCCGCCACTGTAGGTGGACTTGTGCCAGCTCAGAGTCTCACTCACGTGTACCTCTTCAGTGCCTCAGTGATCATGCCTGTGGACGCGTCGGCCGCTAGCGCTCGGGACGCGAACCGATCATAGACCCGCTGGTACCGGAGGACTTCGGCCACTTCCTCCGTGTATTGGCCCGTGTGGAAGCCCTCCGTATATGCCGCTCTCGCCCCGCTGGGAAGCGTCAAGGTGTAGGTCGTTCCGCTGATGTGCCCGTCACCGAAGGGGAGGATCTGGATGGTGATGTTCGGTTGCGCCTGCGCGTCCAACAACCGCTGTATCTGGGTCGCCGTCGCCCGGTAGAGCGCCGATTCGTCAAGGACCGCGTTGAACCACGGGGGATCGGGGCGGCTCCAGACGGACTGCCGTTCCATGCGTTGATGAACGAACGAGTCGATGTCGCGGGGGTCTCCTGCCTGTCCGGCCAGCAGAAGCTCTCTCGCGTAGTCCTCGGTCTGGAGAAGCCCGGGCACCAGGAGCGACACGCACGAAAACATGACCGCCTCTTCCTGGCGGTCGATGAAGGGGGCCGCATAGTCGCTGACGGTCGTCTTCTCCCGAACGCGAACCAGGTTCACGAGCGAGCCGGCCGGGATCCCCAAGACGTGTTCGACCCGGTCGGCCAAGGAGCGGTCGAGGAACGCGATACCCCGTTCCAGCTTGGACACATAGCTCTGGCTCACGAACAGACGCTCAGCCAACAGGTCTTGCGTCCACTCCGGCCCCATGGCTTCCCGGTGCCTCCTGATCATGTCCCCGATGTACTGAGCCATGCTGCCGCCGGGGTCCAGGCGGCTCGTGTTGGGCATATGCGGTAGTCCGATCACGACAGGAATACTCAACTGCTAGTGATCGTACGGCTACAGAGCGATGGTGGGACCCGGAAGCAGAACCCTCCACACAAGGGAGCCCCACTGATGCACCCCTCCCCCGACCTCACCGCCGAGCCGCCGGCCCGCCTCACCGAGGACGAGCACGCCGTTCTGTACAAGCGCCTCGTCGCGGCCATCCAGGACGCGGGGCTCTGCGCGTCCACCGTGCACCGCGAGGGCGACACGTACATGTGGCGGTTCGGGCCCCACACCGCGCGTCTCGCCTCGGGCATCTTCAGGGCCGCGAGGAAGTCGTGATCATTCAGGTCGGCGACGCCCTGACCGACGCCCAGACGCTGCGAGTCGGGGAGGTCATCGCGGTGGAGGGCACCAAGGTCACTCTTGCCAGCGGCCCCTTTCACTGGGAGCAGGAGAAGCACCAGTGCCGTCCGGCAAGCATCGCCGAGCAGGCCTCCCTCGGCCCCGCGAACGCCGTCCGCGTCATCACCGGCGAGTACGGTCGGCTCCCGACGTGAAACTGGCCGGCACGCTCCTGGCGCTGGGCGCACTCGGAGTCCTCATCGGCTCCGTGGTGGCCTGGTTCTGCACCACATAGGCCACTCGGGACGAACCCAGGGTCCGGGAGGGGCGGTACCAGTGACGAGATCCGGCTGAACGTGCCTGAGCGGCCGGGGACTTGTTGCAACCCATCCAGGCTTCCGCCCCTGCCGGTTCCGGATCAGCCCCCTGCGGCAATCAATCGGACCCGGCAGGGGGGACGTTCAGGGAAGTGCCTTCCAGAGACACACGGACCGGCGTGCCCCAGCCCTCCCTGGCAGGCGCAGGAGAAGGCGGATTCCCCGGTGGCTCCGCTTCATCAGAACGCGGGGCGCCGGACATAGTCGATGAACGCCGCCCAGGCCTTAGGGCCGGCCTCGACCCCTGGAAGGCCCCGGTCCTTCGTATCGCGGATGCGGACCTTGGCGGGGTCGTTGTCGGCGACTTCGACGCACGTATCCGACTTCGTATGGCTGCTCGTACGCCAATTCAGCTCTTCATTCACGATTTCCCCTTCCCATGCGCTCAAAATGCTGGACCGCCTTCAGGATCAGTTCCCTTGCGGCCTGCCCGTAGACGGCAGACTGCCGGTGGAACTCGAATGCCTTCCGATATTGCTCGACTTCCCTTGGCTGCGTCACTGACATCTCCGCGGAGTAGGTCTCCACCATCACGAGCTTGTCGTCGAACATCGAGAAGGCATGCCCGATCCATAGGTCAAGGGGGGCGGACCGGGGGACGATGCCCAGGCTGAGTCGAGGCAGCGCCATCACGGCTATCAGTCGGTCAAGCTGAGCCCTCATGACCCCCGACCCGCCATGGTTCGAGTAGAGGGCCTGCTCACCGAGGAGCACGTTGAAGATCCGGTCGCCCTTGTAAAGACACGACTGTCGTTCGAGGCGCTTGGCCACGGCAGCTTCCGTATCGGCAGGTGACTCATAGAAGGTCGACACCTGTTCGAAGATGACCTCCGCGTAGTCCGAGGTCTGGATGGTGCCCCAGATCGTGGAAGGGTCCCAGATCCTGAACACCTTGGTCTTCTGGTAGAGCGGCAGGGACTTCTTCTGGCGGTTCTCAGTCCCCTCGTGGAGCTGCCGGCGCCACTCCATCCACAACTCGTCCATGTGCCGGACGGTGGCGACCAGGTCTGAGATCTCGGCCGAGCGGCCGGTCTTCTCACACCAGACCCGGATGTCGTCCTCGCTCGCGTTCTGCTTGCCGTTCTCGATGCGGGAGACCTTTGACTCCTGCCAACCGGTGACAGCAGCGAAGGCCCGGCCGCTGGTGAACCCCGCGTCCTTGCGGAATCCACGCAGCCGGGCGCCCAACGCCTCGCGAGTCTCCTGCGCCTGGTTGTTCACCGCTCGGTCAGGGCTTGTACTCGGAGTGCTGGACTGCTGAGCCCCAGAGGAGATCCCGGACACGGACGCATTCGGCGACCGTCTCGGGATCCTCGATCACTTCGGAGCCGAGGACCCTTCCGTTCTCGTCGAAGTGCCCGACTGCCAGGAGCTTGTCGTCGAAGAGCCACCAGTCGTTGCCTCCGACCGGAAAGACCAGCCCCTCGGGCACCTTGTGGCGCGGCAGCCATCGGATCTGCTCGCCGGCCTCCTCGTTGAGCGGAGTTCCCTCATGCTCCCAGCGGATGTACGGCGTGTGCGGCTCAGTCACGACGCGGACCCGCCGCACACTCTTGCCCTGCTGGGTGAGCCCTCGAACCATCGACAGCCACGAGTCCATGAACGCGTTGTCGACTGCTCCCTTGAGCCACTTCTCGTACGGCCCGTCCTCCAGTGGCACTGAGTAGTCGTCCCTCAGCTCCAGATGGAAGGCATCGTGCGCGGCAGCCTCAATGAGACGGTTGCGCTCGGCGCTGGAGATCAGCTCCACGTGGTTCCTCCAGGAGGACTGCGATCGCGGCCTTGGGGACCTCGACCACGGTCTCGTAATCCGGAATCGACATCTGGGACAGAGCCTCGGGATCAGTCACCTCCCGGCCCTGCACAACGTACGTGCCTCCCGGTGTGATGACCATGAGAGGGTCCTCAAGGCGCTTGAACTCGCCAGGGGAAAGGCCATCCTTCTCCAGGTGCTTGAACAGCTCGGCGGGGACCTCGACAGCCGTCTTGCCCTCCGGGATGTCGAGACTCACTCGCGGGTCATCAGAGATGATCTTCCATCCCTGAACGAGGTAAGTGTCACGGTCGGTGGCGTAGAGGGTAGGGCAGTCGCCCACTTTGGAGTCCTTACCAAGGAACCGTAGTTTCATGGTCGTTCTCCTGTCGTCTGCCTTGCGTGAGATTGCGCGGCGCCTCGATGGTCGAGGACGCGTTCGACGCCGTCAATCGACTTGCTGCAAACTCGCGCAATCTCCTTGGGGGGTGATTACGGACCGCTCTACGGTCATTCCGTACCGAGCAGCCGAGGTCCGCAAACCGTGCCATCCCGAGGGGAGATGCGTGGTGCCCAACGTGATCAAGAGACCGGGGACGCCGGTCGATGACTTGCCCATAGATGAGGAATTGATCAGAGACAGCGTCGACGCCACCCTCAACATGGGGCTGAGCACGTCGACCCGCGACGACATTGACGGCAAGACCAGGGCCTTGATCGGGCACATGAACTTGCTCCTCTCCGACGGGTTGGGCACGGACGACGACCGCTCGGCCGGCGCCGGTGGAACTTCCAGGGCCGCATGACCGGCGCCTCGGCGGCGGTCTGCGGTGTCTGTTGGGCGCTCATCCGATGATCTTCCGTCCCTGAGGTGCTGTACGCCGACTCCTCCCCTGCGGCACCCCTCGGGAGCGGAACCCAAATCCCACGCCGGCCGGCCCGTACCCCGAAGAAGGACGGGTCGGGCCGAGGTGGGTGCAAGGCGGCGCGGAGAACGACTCTCCGCACAGCACATGCGCAAGGAGGACCATTCCGTGCAGAACCTCTACACCCTCCCCGCTGTCGACGACAGCGCGTTCGAGAACTTCTGCGGCGGCAACCTCGGCGGCGAGCACGAGTCGTGCATCGACGTTGCGGCGATCCCCGGTGCCGTGGAGGCGTTCGAGCTGCGTGACTCGAAGCCCGAGGGCGTCGGCCGGAGTATGCGCGTCACCGCAGCCGAGGTCGACGACTTCGTCGTTGGCTGGGCCGAGAAGCGGGGTCTGGCGCTCTAGTCTGACGCTTCCCCCATCCAGGACAAGACGGGCCGCCCTGTTGCGGCGGGGCGGCCCCGCGCTTCCAGAAGGGCACAAATGAGCTGCTCAGGGCACTGGCATGGATACGGGCCGTGGATCGGTCCGTCGGCGGTGTACGGGAAAGAGGGAGGCCGCCGCCCCCCTCACCCCAACGGCCCGCTCTCGCTCCTGGACGCCGAGGACAAGAAGCAGCAGGCCGTCCTCGACCGGTACAAGGAAGCCGCCGCCGAATTCGCGTCGGGCAACGTGCCGCCCACCATGACCGGGTGGTGGCTCATGAAGAAGAATCAGGTGTCCGCCGATCGCACCTGGGCTGACGTGGGTATCGCCCTCGCGTGGCTGACCAAGCAGTACGAGGAGAACCCCCCGTTCGTGCGTGCGGACGGCAAGCAGGCGTACTGCGGCCTCGACCTCAAGCTGGAGTACGCCATCGACGTACTGCCCCACGGTGTCGACGTGAGCTGGGTGTACTACCTGCCGTGCGAGCGGCTGATCTCGTTCTCCATCGTGTGCTGCCCGAACCGGTTCCACCCCGAGATCCCCTGTCCGCTCCCGCCTGCGTAAGGAGTCGACGTCATGTCGCTGCGCCTCTTACTGCCCGAGGAAGGTGTCACCGAACTGCTGGCCTCCTGGCCGGACACTCCGCGCGTGTACGAGCGCCCCACGTCGGCCCTCGACGAGTCGGTCACCGCGGAGTCCATCCGCGGCTACCTCTACTCGGGATGTGTCCCGGCCAGTGAGATCGCCGCCATCAAGGCGCCGAACCCATCACTGAGCCAGAACGCCTACATGACGAACGGCCGGACGGACCGCGCCAAGCTCGCCCGGCTGTACGAACACGGCTTCACCATCCGCCTCGGCAACCTTCAGCGAGTGGTCCCCGCCCTGGCCGGGATGTCCGGAACCATCCAGACGGAGACCGGCTACTCGAACTACATCCACGCCTTCCTGACCCCGCCCGGTGAACAAGGACTCCGCCACCACTGGGATCAGCAGATGGCGGTGATCGTCCAGATCGCGGGAACGAAACGGTGGCAGCTCTGGCGACCACCGGTCGCGGCCCCCATGCGCGAGTACAACGAGAGCTTCCGCGTGTGGAAGGACGAGTTCATCCCGACGTGGGAGGCGGCCGGGCCGGACGTGGAGGTCGACCTGAAGGCCGGCCAGTCCCTCTTGCTCCCGCGGGGATGGGTCCACAACCCCCACGTCGTCGACACTGAAGAGCACAGCATCCACCTGACGTTCGCGATCCGTGAGCGCACCCGCCTGTGGCTGGCCGAGAAACTGCTCGCCGGTGCCATCGCCGAGGAGGAGTTCCGGGACATCGTCCTCCCGCGCAAGCTGGGCGGGGAGGGGCTGATACAGCAGCTCGGAAAAGCGCGTGAGGCGCTGGTGACGTACGTGCAGGGCCTCGACCTGGCCGCGCTCGCACCGACCGTCGTCAAGGACGCGTTGACGGAGTCGGAGTACACGTCCTGAGTGGATGAATGATGGGCAGGCGCCTTGGTGATCCCGGTGATCCCCCGGGATCCTGTGGCCCCGTGATCGCGGCCAGGATGTCGGCCGCTCCCTGGGCGAGCAGGTCTGCCGCGACACAGCCGCCCCCCTTCTCCGGGTCGTCCACCGGCCCGGACCCTGCTGCGGCCACCCGTGTCGTCCCGCCCAGTGAGGTGACGGCGGCCGACGCAGCTGACAAGGAGAGGGGTGCCCCTCGGAGGTCTCCAGGTGGGGCCGGACCCCCTGCGTACCGCTCCGCGGACTTCGATAGGCCGCCCAACTGCCCTGGGCTTGAGCGCCGACCTTACTGATCTTTCCGGTCACCCTCGCGCGCACGAGAAGAGAGGAGTGATATGCCCGTTCGATCAATGCGAGCAGGGTTGGCTATTTCCCTGATCAATGCCTCCTGTGCCAGGATCGGTAATCCGTCCAACCCCACAGGAAGGTTCCCGAATCCGCTCGATTCGGACTTCCTCGCTTCGCAAGGAGAGCGCGTGCTCACTGTTGGTGACCAGTTCCCCACGTACGACCTGACTGCCTGTGTGTCGCTGGAGAGCGGCCAGGAGTTCCAGCAGATCGACCACAAGACCTACGAGGGCAAGTGGCGCGTGGTCTTCGCGTGGCCCAAGGACTTCACCTTCGTCTGCCCCACCGAGATCGCCGCGTTCGGCAAGCTGAACGACGAGTTCGCCGACCGCGACGCGCAGATCCTCGGCTTCTCCGGTGACTCCGAGTTCGTGCACCACGCCTGGCGCAAGGACCACCCGGACCTGACCGACCTGCCCTTCCCGATGCTGGCCGACTCCAAGCACGAGCTCATGCGTGACCTCGGCATCGAGGGCGAGGACGGCTTCGCGCAGCGCGCCGTCTTCATCGTCGACCCGAACAACGAGATCCAGTTCACGATGGTGACCGCCGGTTCCGTGGGCCGTAACCCCAAGGAGGTCCTGCGGGTCCTCGACGCGCTCCAGACCGACGAGCTGTGCCCGTGCAACTGGACCAAGGGCGAGACCACCCTTGACCCGGTCGCGCTGCTGGCCGGTGAGTAATCCATGTCCCTCGACGCGCTGAAGTCCGCCGTACCGGACTACGCCAAGGACCTGAAGCTCAACCTCGGCTCGGTCATCGGCAACTCCGAGCTCCCGGCCCAGCAGCTGTGGGGCACGGTGCTCGCCACCGCCATCGCCTCGCGCAGCCCGATCGTGCTGCGTGAGCTGGAGCCCGAGGCCAAGGCCAACCTCTCCCCCGAGGCGTACACGGCGGCCAAGGCAGCCGCCGCGGTCATGGCCATGAACAACGTCTTCTACCGCACCCGCCACCTGCTCTCCGACCCGGAGTACGGCACGCTGCGGGCCGGTCTGCGGATGAACGTCATCGGCAACCCGGGCGTGGAGAAGGTCGACTTCGAGCTGTGGTCGCTCGCCGTCTCCGCGGTGAACGGCTGCGGCCAGTGCCTCGACTCGCACGAGCAGGTGCTGCGCAAGGCCGGTGTCGACCGCGCGACGATCCAGGAGGCCTTCAAGATCGCCGCGGTGGTCCAGGCCGTGGGCGTCACCCTGGACTCCGAGGCCGCGCTCGCCGCGTAGTCCGCGTAGTCCGCGTAGTCCGCGCAGTGCATGCGGTCCGTGCGGTCCGCGTGGCCCGCGCCGCGCAGTCCGCGTACGGACATGAACGCCAGAAGAGCCCCGCCGGTGCGACACCGGCGGGGCTCTTTCGCGTCCTGGTGGGCCGTGGGGCGGCGCTACTCCTGCTCGCCGCCCGCGCCGCCCGCACCGGATGCGGTCCCGGCGGGTGCGGTCCCGGCCTTCGATTCCTGTCCTGACGGGCCGTCGCCGGTCGGGCCGTCGGCGGGCCCCGCGGGCCTCGCCCCACCGGCCGGCGTGCTCCCGTCCTCCGGGTGCGTCGCGGTGTGCACCGCGTTGTCGCGGGCGTACTGGCGCAGGTAGCCGACCACGGTGTTGGTGACGGCGACCAGCGGGACCGCGACGACGGCCCCTCCGATGCCGGCCACCAGGCCGCCGGCGGCCACCGAGAGCACCACCGCGAGCGGGTGCACCCGCACCGCCCGGCCCAGGATGAAGGGCTGAAGGACGTGGCCCTCGATCTGCTGCACGGCGAGGACGACGACCAGCACCATCAGGGCGTTGAACACGCCGTCGGTGACGAGGGCGACCACGACGGCGAGCGCGCCCGAGACGACCGCGCCCACCAGCGGGATGAAGGCGAAGAGGAAGATGAACACGGCGAGCGGCACCGCCATGGGCACGCCCAGGAAGTAGATGCCGACGCCGATGCAGATCGCGTCGATCAGGGCCACTATCACCGTGCCGCGCACATAGGCGGTGAGCGTGCGCCAGGCCTTGGGGCCCGCGCCCGCGACGCCCGGCCGGGCGGCCTCCGGCACCAGCTTGAGCACCCACTGCCAGATCTTCGGGCCGTCGTACAGCAGGAACAGCGTCGAGAACATCGCCAGCAGAATGCCGGTCAGCACCTCGACGACGACGGTCACACCCTGGAGCCCGGCGGAGGTGATCTCGTTGGTGTTGGACCCGATGGTGTCGCTGAGGTTCTTGGCGATCTGGTTGATCTGGTCCTCGGTGACATGGAACGGGCTGTTCAGGGCCCAGCTCTTCAGCTCCTCGATGCCGCCCTGCACCTTGTGCGACAGGTCGTCGAGGTTGTCCATGACCTGCCAGACCACGAACCAGCCGACGAGCCCCATGATGACGAATCCGGAGACCGCGGTGACCGCGGTGGCGAGCCCGCGCGGCAGGCCCATCCGCTTCAGCCGGGCGACGGTCGGCTGGAGCAGCGCCGTGACCAGCAGGGCCGCCACGAACGCGAGGACCACCAGGCTGACCGCGCTGATGATCTGCGTCAGTACGTAGATGGCTCCGGCCAGCACGAGCAGCCGCCAGCCGACCTCCGCGGCGACCCGCATGCTCCACGGCACGGCGGCGACCGGGTCGGGCCGCGCGGCTACGGCGGGTGCGTACAGGGGCGGCGGCGGTACGTGCTCGGGGGCGTGCTCGGGGGCGTGCTCCTGCGAAACGTCCGTCGGCTCCGCCGACTTGGCGTCGGCCGCCGGGGCCACCGGAGCGACCGGCGCGGTCGCGGCCTGCGCCACAGGGGCCGCCGCCGCGGGGGCGTCCGCCGGGGTGGCGCCTTCGGCTTCGGCCTCTGCCTCGGCCCGGCGCTCCTCCAGGAGCTCTCCCATCCGGGTCAGTCCGGCGCCTAGCCGTCCGAGCAAACCGGGCACTGTCGACATGATCCCGCCGTTTCCTTGTCCCCCGCCGCTGAGTCTCCCCACCGAGCTCTCCCCCGTGCTGTCCGAAGTTGACCGTACACGGGCGGAGCCCCGCACCGAAGGACGGTGCGGGGCTCCGAAAGGTTGCGCGGCCCCGGGCGTTCGTCCGCCGGGCCGACCCAACTACCGGCCGATCTCTAGTACCAGCTGTGGGACTGCCAGTACGACCAGGCGCCGCAGGGGCTGCCATAGCGTTCGTTCATGTAGTTGAGGCCCCACTTGATCTGGGTGGCCGGGTTGGTCTGCCAGTCGGAGCCGACCGACGCCATCTTGTTGCCGGGCAGCGCCTGGACGAGGCCGTACGCGCCGGAACCGGAGTTCGTGGCCTGGTAGTTCCAGCTCGACTCGTTGTTCACGATGTGGCTGAAGCACTGGAACTGACCGGCGGGGACGATCTGCCGGGCGATCGACTGGATCTCGGAGACCGAGTAGGAGCTCTTGACCGCGAAGTCGGTGCGGCTCGCCGAGCGGCTTGCGGCCTGGGTCTCCAGGTCGCGGGCCTTGGCGTCCTTGTCCGCCTTCTCCTTGTCCGCGGCGTCCTTCTTGTCCTTGGCGGCCTGGGCGGCCTGAACGCGCGCGGCCTCCTCGGCGGACTTCTTCGCCGCGGCGCTGGCCTGCGAGGCCTGGGCGTCCGCCTGCTGCGTCAGGGACGCGGTCTGCACCTGGGCCTGCTGGCCGGCGGGGAGATCCGCGAGCAGCGTCGTGTCGGCCGCGGTGGCCTCGAAGTTGTCGTTCGAAGCGGCGGCGGGACTTCCCGCGGCAACGCCGACGACGGCGCCAACTGTGGTGACCGCAGTGGCAGACGCCACCGCGAATCCCCGGACCGAGATCCGGCTCACACGGTTTCCTTCCAGCAGCGTCCGCACGGGTGACCTCGCGAACGCGATCGTGCCCCTGGCTCTCTCCTCCCAACTACAGGGTCACGGGAGGAACTGACCCGATGGACAACTCCCTTGCGGGAAGTGCCGCGTGATGCGCGGGCGGCATACGGCTCAGCTATGGAGTTGCGTGGGTACCGAGGTACCCGGGATACAGGGGTGCCGTATGCGGGGCCTGACGGATGCAAGACTCTGCCGGAAGCGGACGCCGCTAAGCAATTCCGCGTTGCGTGTGAAACCTCACACCTGGCCCGCGCCCATAATTTTCGCCAACTCCTCGCACAGGAAAGCGCCGCCCGGCTAGGCTGCTGCGCTCGCCGGACGGCGCCAACTGGTCGGTACTGCCTCAGATCGAGACGTCCTCCAGCATTTCGGTCACCAGGGCGGCGATCTGCGATCGCTCGGACCGGGTGAGGGTGACATGCGCGAACAGCGGGTGTCCCTTCAGCTTTTCGACGACCGCCACGACACCGTCGTACCGGCCGACCCTCAAGTTGTCGCGCTGGGCCACGTCATGAGTGAGCACCACCCGGGAATTGGCCCCGATCCGGGACAGAACGGTCAGCAGAACGTTCCGTTCCAGTGACTGCGCCTCGTCCACGATCACGAAGGCGTCATGCAGGGAGCGGCCCCTGATGTGGGTGAGCGGCAGGACTTCGAGCATGCCGCGCGAGGTGACCTCCTCGATGACCTCACGGCTCGTCACCGCGGACAGCGTGTCGAAGACGGCCTGGGCCCAGGGGCCCATCTTCTCGGCCTCGGAGCCCGGCAGATAGCCGAGTTCCTGGCCGCCCACCGCGTACAGCGGCCGGAAGACCATCACCTTCTTGTGCTGCCTGCGCTCCAGGACGGCTTCCAGGCCGGCGCAGAGCGCGAGCGCCGACTTGCCGGTACCGGCCCGGCCGCCCATCGAGATGATGCCGATCTCGGGGTCGAGCAGCAGATCGAGCGCGATGCGCTGCTCGGCGCTGCGGCCGTGGATGCCGAACGCCTCGCGGTCGCCCCGTACGAGCTTGACGTTCCCGTCCGGCGCGACCCGGCCGAGCGCCTTGCCGCGCTCGGAGAGCAGCACGAGCCCGGTGTGGACGGGGAGCTCGGCGGCCTCCGGAACGTACAGCCTCTCCTCCTCGAACAGGAGGTCGACCTGCTCACCGCTGAGCGGCAGTTCGGCCATGCCGTTCCAGCCGGAGTCGGTGATGGCCAGTTCCGCGCGGTACTCCTCCGCGAGCAGCCCCACCGACGACGCCTTGATCCTGAGCGGGAGGTCCTTCGACACGACGGTGACGTCGTATCCCTCCGCCTGGAGATTGCGGGCGACGGCGAGGATCCGGGAGTCGTTGTCCCCCAACCTGTAGCCGGCGGGCAGGACGCCGGGATCGGAATGGTTCAACTCGACACGGAGGGTGCCGCCGAGCTCCCCCATGGGGATGGGGGCGTCGAGGCGTCCGTACCGGACCCGGAAGTCGTCGAGCAGGCGCAGTGCCTGCCGGGCGAAGTAACCGAGCTCGGGATGGTGCCTCTTGGCCTCCAGCTCCGTGACCACGACGATGGGGAGCACCACTTCGTGCTCCTCGAACCGGGTCATCGCTTTGGGGTCGGCCAGCAGGACGCTGGTGTCGAGGACGTAGGTGCGCCGGTCGGGCATGCGGCGCTTTGTGCTGGTCACCACGGAAGGACGTACCCCCTCGTAAGAGGCGCATGAGAACGGGGTGCGACGGCGTCGCGGAAACGGGGACCGGGCTTCGACCGCGCTGCGCGGGCCGAGCTCCGGCCCTCCACGTCGCCCGCGCGCGGTGCGCGGTCGTCCTGGTGCAAAGGGCCTCCCGGGCGGGTGGCATTGCTGCCGCCCACTGAGATCCGACGCCCGTGGACCGGGCGTCGACCTGGTGGGGTTATGCCCTCGAACACGCGAAGCCATGCCCCGTCATATGCCTGGAGTTCCCCCTGGGGCTCCGCCCCCACATGCCGGCCGGCACCAAGCCCTGCCACCCGCTCACACCTGAAGGGCGCTCGTCCTCAATCGCCGGACAGGCTGAGGTGCCCGGTGCGGGCCGGCACCGAGTAGTCAGGGGCGCGGGGAACTGCGCGGGTGCCCCACCACGGCCCGCACCCTGGAGCCGGGGTCGCCGGGGCTCCGCCCCAAACCCCGTTCGCGCCTAAAGGGCGCTCGTCCTCAATCGCCGGACAGGCTGAGGTGCCCGGTGCAGCCCGGCACCGAACAGCCCAGCAGGCTGAGGTGTGCGTGCCGCCCGGCGCCGAGTAGTCAGGGGCGCGGGGAACTGCGCGACCAGCCACGCACGGCCCGCACGCACAAGCCGACCCCTTGGGGCTCCGCCCCAAACCCCGTTCGCGCCTGAACGGCGCTCGTCCTCAATCGCCGGACAGGCTGAGGTGACCCACGCAGCCCGGCACCGAACAGCCCAGCAGGCTGAGGTGGCCGGTGCGGGTCGGCATCAGCGCTGACAGGGGCGCGGGGAACTGCGCGACCAGCCACGCACGGCCCGCACCCGAAAGCGCACCCGAAGCACACCCGAAGCGGCACCCTCAGGTGCCATACCTCCGATGCCGCGCAGCATAATCACGCAGGGCCCGCAAAAAGTCCACCTTGCGGAAGGCCGGCCAGAACACTTCGCAGAAGTAGTACTCGGAGTGCGCCGACTGCCACAGCATGAACCCGGAGAGCCGCTGCTCACCGCTCGTGCGGATCACGAGGTCGGGATCGGGCTGGCCCCGCGTGTACAGGTGCTCCGAGATGTGCTCGACGTCGACGATCTCCGCGAGCTCTTCGAAGGACGTACCCTTCGCCGCGTGCTCAAGCAGGAGCGAGCGGACCGCGTCCGCGATCTCCTGGCGTCCGCCGTAGCCGACGGCGACGTTGACCAGTATCCCGTCGATGTCGTGCGTGGCCTGTTCGGCCTCCTTGAGCACGGACTGGGTGTGCCCCGGCAGCAGATCCGCGTTGCCGACGTGGTGGACGCGCCAGCGCCCGTCCGCCGCCAAGTCCCGCACCGCGTCCTCGATGATGCCGAGCAGCGGGGTCAACTGGTCCTCGGGGCGGTCCAGGTTGTCGGTGGAGAGCAGCCAGAGGGTGACGACCTCGACATCCGTCTCGGCGCACCAGCCGAGCAGTTCCTGGATCTTGCTGGCACCGGCCTGGTGGCCCTGCTCGGGGCTGCGGGCCGATGCCTTGGCCCAGCGCCGGTTGCCGTCCAGGATGACGCCGATGTGCTTGGGCACCTGGTCGTGGTCGAGGCGGCCTTCCACCCGGCGCGCATAGAGCCTGTAGACCAGGTCGCGCAAACTCACCGATTTCACCCTCTCGTTGCCTTCCAGGGGCCCGCCGCCGCCCCGCACACCGGCCGCCCCAGGGAAAGCACAGTACTGCGGACGGGTCATGGCGGCCCAACTCGGTCTGTCACAAGTCCGTGATAAGCAGGGAAACGTGACTGAATCCCTCCACTTCCTCGCCGCCCCCGGCCGCTACGACTCCATGGAGTACCGCCGCACCGGCCGCAGCGGCCTCAAACTCCCCGCCGTCTCGCTCGGCCTGTGGCACAACTTCGGCGACGACCGGGCCCTGGAGTCCCAGCGCGCGATCCTGCGCCGCGCCTTCGACCTGGGGGTCACCCATTTCGACCTGGCCAACAACTACGGTCCGCCGGCCGGCTCGGCCGAGCTGAACTTCGGCACGATTTTCGGCCAGGACTTCGCCCCGTACCGGGACGAGCTCGTCATCTCCACCAAGGCCGGCTATCTGATGCACCCGGGGCCTTACGGCGAGTGGGGTTCGCGCAAGTATCTGATGTCCTCGCTCGACGCCTCGCTGAAGCGCATGGGCCTCGACCACGTCGACATCTTCTACTCGCACCGCTTCGACCCCCACACTCCGCTGGAGGAGACGATGGGCGCGCTCGCCTCCGCCGTCCAGCAGGGCAAGGCGCTGTATGTGGGCGTCTCCTCGTACACCAGCGAGCAGACCGGGCAGGCGGCGCGGATGCTGCGCGAGATGGGGGTGCCCGCCCTGATCCACCAGCCCTCGTACTCGATGATCAACCGCTGGACGGAGCAGGACGGGCTGCTCGACACCCTGGAGGCGGCCGGCATGGGCTGCATCTCCTTCGCGCCGCTCGCCCAGGGCCTGCTCACCGACAAGTACCTCAAGGGCATCCCGGAGGGCTCCCGCGCCAGCCAGGGCAAGTCCCTCGATCCGGACCTGCTCTCCGACGACGTGGTGCGCCGCCTGGGCGGCCTGAACGACATCGCCGCCCGGCGCGGCCAGTCGCTCGCCCAGCTGGCGCTGACCTGGGTGCTGCGCGACCCGCGCATGACGTCCGCGCTCATCGGCGCCTCCAGCGTCAAGCAGTTGGAGGACAACGTGGCGGCGCTGGCCGGACCGGCGCTCACCGACGCGGAGTTGAAGGAGATCGACACCTTCGCCGTGGACACCGAGGGCACGAACATCTGGGCCGCGCGCAGCTGAGACGGAGCGGGGGCGGGGCGGGCGCGGGGCGACGGTTGTGGCGTCGGCCGGGACCCCGCCCGGGCCGGCCGGGGACGTGTGTCCGGGCGGGCCGGGGACGTGTGTCCGGGCCGGCCGGGGACGTGTGTCCGGGGCCCGGAAAAGAAAAAACGGGCCGGTCCGTGGGGGGGATACGGACCGGCCCGAGGGGGGGTTTCCACCATAACCCTTCGTAAGTGCTGCTGGGTGCCACGGCGCCACAGAACTACGCTCCGGAGCCGGGCCAGTACGGTGTCGCGGTCCCCCGCAGGGGTGACCCAGCCGCCGGGCCCGATCTTGACCGTGCAGGTCAGAGGGGTCGCGGCCGGGCGGGGGCGCCCCCGGAGGCCGGTCCCGGCCCGCGGAAATCCCCTCCGGGTGAGCTTCACCCCACTGGCGCAGGCGGGGCGGCGCGTTGTGACCGTCCGGTGTCAGCGCGTGCACGAGGAGGCGCATCCGGGGGCGCCCGCACGGCGGAGCCGCAGGAGGAAGACGCCGTCCGCCTGCGCCACCCGTACGTATCCGTACCTCGCGAGCGCCAGGGCGTACTCGTGCTCCTGACGCTCCGCCGGATAGGGCCAGGGGCCGGGCGGATAGGGCCAGGACTGCGGAGGCCGGCGGTCGTAGGCGATCCACTGTGCCGTGGGGCGCGGGATGGAGCGGTCCCTCTCGTACAGCCTGCCCGCCACCGGGAAGGCCGGGAACAGGACGACTGTGGTGCGTGAAGTCAGCTGGGGCGCAAGGCGGTTGGAGGCGGCGACGGTCGCGCCGTCGGGGATGCGCCGCAGCAGGCCGTGTACGGCGAGGACGTGCGGGTCGGTGCGCCAGGTGGAGCGGTGGGCGAGCTGGGCGAGGGGGAAGGACGGCGCGAGGACGAGGGTGACGGCGAGGACCGTCGCGAGTGAGGCCCGCACATGGCGCCGGGACAGCGGATCGCCGGCGGCGGCGTACGGTCGCAGCGCGTCGGTGAGGGCCGCGAGGACGACCGGCATCAGGACGGCCGTGTAGTGGAAGGCGGTCCCCCAGTGGAAGGCGTTGGCGGACAGCATCCGCCAGCCGAGGGTGGGCACGGCGATCAGGGCCAGCGGGGAGCGCAGGGCGATGAGCGCGGCGGGGGCGAAGACGAGGACGAGGGTGGTCGCCTTCACCTCGGGGCGCACCGCGTCAAGCGGCGCCAGCAGGAGCGTGGTGAGCGGCGAGTGGTGGGCGGGCGCGAGGTTCGCGGCGTGCGCGTAGGTGCCCGTCGGGTTGAAGAACGGCATCAGGACCGTGAAGGCGAGCGCGCTGCCCAGCAGGCCGAGCGCCGCAATCGCAAGGCCCAGCCGGCGCGGTCCGCGCCAGGCCACGTACGCGCCGATCGCGGCGAGCGTGAGCCCCAGGTCCTCCTTGACCAGGAGCAGCGGCACGGCCCAGGCGACCGCGCGCCGCCACCGTCCGCGGGCCAGCGCTTCGAGGGCGTACGAGGCCAGCGGCACCGCGAAGCAGACCTCGTGGAAGTCGAAGCCGACCGCGGAGGCGATGCCCCAGCTCAGCCCGTACCCGAAGGCGATGACATGGGCGGCTCGGCGGCCGATGACCCGCGCGGCCTGCCGGGCGAGCGGCACCACGGCGAGCGCGAGCAGCGCGGCCTGCGCCAGGAGCAGCGTGTACGGGGAAGGGGCGAGGCGGTAGAGGGGGGCGAGGACGGCGAGCACGGGGTGGAAGTGGTCGCCGAGGAGGTTGAAGCCGTCGCCGCGCAGGGGCGCGACGGGTGCGCGGAGGTGGGCGTAGGCGCGGACCGCCTGCTCGAAGATGCCGAGGTCGTAGCCGGTGGTGCGGACCAGCGCCTGACGGCGGGCGGAGACGGTCGCGTACAGGGCGAAGAGCGCGCAGGCCCACCCCCACCACAGGAGGGCGGGCCTGCCGAGGCGTACGCGCGGGATGCGGGAGAGGGCGAGTACGGGCGCGCTCGGCGGCTGCGTGCGCCGCCCTACTCGTTGATCGGCGATTGTCCCCATATGCCCCGATGCTAAGCAGCCCGCGTCGGCCTCAGCGGCTTCCGCGCCTCGATCAGGAACCGTGTCGTGTGCGCGACGAAGGGGCCTTCGGTACGGATCTGCTCGTCGAGCGCCTTCAGCTGGTCGCGGTACTCGTCGACGGTGAAGCCGGGCACCATCCAGATCACCTTGCGCAGGAAGTAGACGACGGCGCCGATGTCGTTGAACTCGGTGCGCAGCTTCTCAGGCCGCAGATCGACGACTTCGAGCCCCGCACTCTCCGCCTCCTTGCGCGCCTTGCCGGGGTCGCGCCCGCCGCGCACCTCGGGCGGCTGCGGCCCCAGGAAGTACTCGACGAGCTCGAACACGCTGGCCGGGCCCACCTGTTGGGAGAAGTAGGTGCCGCCAGGGGACAGCACGCGGGAGATCTCGCCCCACCAGGTGGTGACGGGATGCCGGCTGACGACGAGGTCGAAGGCGCCGTCGGCGAACGGCAGCGGCGGCTTGTCCTCGTCGGCGACGACGGCCACTCCGCGCGGGTGGAGCAGGCCGGTGGCGCGGGCGACGTTCGGGGGCCAGCCCTCCGTCGCGACGGCGAGCGGCGGCAGCTGCGGCACGGCGGCCAGGACTTCGCCGCCGCCGGTCTGGATGTCGAGCGCGGCGGTCGCCCTTGCCATCCGCCCGGCCATCGCACGGGCGTACCCCCAGGACGGCCGCTCCTCGGTGGCCCGGCCGTCGAGCCAGGAGAAGTCCCAGCCGTCGACGGAGACGGACGCGGCCTCGTCGATCAGTTCCTCGAAGGGACGGTTGTTGTGGTTCCTGATGTTTCGGCCCATGTTGCGGACCCTACGCGGCGGCCCCGCGAGCCACTACCGTTTATCCATGGGCCGATGGAGGGACGGAACGGGCGAGTTGAGCGTGCTCGACGGCGCCGGGGTGACGGTTCTGCTGGAGATCGCCGCGTCCTACGGGGCCCGCACGCGGGGCCTGCTCGGCCGCGACGGCATCGAGGGCGCGCTCCTGCTGACCCCGGCGAGCAGTGTGCACACCTTCCGGATGCGCTTCGCGATCGACGTGGCCCACCTGGACCGGCACCTGCGGGTCATCGCGGTACGCACCATGGCGCCGGGCCGGCTCGGGGCGCTGCGGCCGCGCGCGCGGCACGTCCTGGAGGCGGAGGCGGGCGCGATGGCGGGCTGGGGGCTGCGGCCGGGCGTCGTCGTCTCGGTCGCGACCGGTCAGGATCTCAGGACTTGAGCTTGGCCGCCTGCGCAACGGCGAGCTGGGACGGGATCTGGGGCGTGTCGTCCCCGGTGACGTCGACGGCGTAGTACGTGACGACCGTCGTCCCGCTGCGCACCACCTGGAACACCATCGGCACGGGGTCGCCCTGGGCGACGCCCATCAGCTCGTACGCGATGGCCTCGTCGCCCACGTCCGGCGTGGGCAGCTCCTTGACCTCGGAGAACGCCGAGGGCTCCAGGTCGCCGCCCCTGGTGGTGAACCCGTCGGCGCAGGCCTCGACGGCGGTACGCAGCCGGCGCAGCACGTCGGCGGCCCCCTCGGGGTGGGCGCCCAGGACCTCGGTGACGACGGTCTGGTCGGCCTGGCCGTCCTCGGTGGTGTTCACGAGCCGTCGGAAGACGGTCGCGGAGGGCGCGGGCTGCGGGGTGCCGTTGATGACGGCCACGAAGGGCATGCACTCGGGCTTCGAGGTCCGGGAGCTGCCGGTGGGGGCGCCGCCCTCCAGGGGTTCGGCCGCGAAGTCCTTGACGTCACCGGTCACGAGCGCGGCCGCGGCGAGCTGGTCGCCGGTGAGCACGCCGGGCGCCGCCTTCACCTGCGTGGTGGCGCTCGCGCCGGGCGCGGCCCCGGTGTCACGGACCGAACCGCCCTCGCCCTTGCCACCCCCCTGAGCAGGCCCGCACGAGGCCGCGGCGGCAAGCGCGACGAGACACACCCCGGCCGTCGCCGCACGGCTCCGTAGCAGCCTTGGCTTCATACCCAGCACCGTAACAACCACTCCTGTGGATTGGCTGGGTCCTGCCCCGCCCAAATTCCGCGCGACGAAAACCGCCGACACCCGACGTGTCCCGGGTACCCGGACGAGAGCGAATCCAACTCATGGGCTGGGGCGCCCGGTTGGGCGGGTGGGGCGGGCCGGTGCGGGCCGGTGCGGGCCGGTGCGGGCCGGTGCGGGCCGGTGCGGCCGAGCCTCGGGGAAGCGGAGCCCCGGGCGTCGAACCGTTCCGCACGAGTCGGGGTCAGAACTCTTGGTCCAGCTTCGTCCCCTCGGGGGCGCGGAAGCAGCCCGATGTCACGGTAACCAAGATGAGCGGGTTGGATTCCTTACCGGCTCCCGGGCTGGACACCACCAGTTCGGCATTGATCGAGTAGCGATCCTTCATCGAATCAGCGGTGAGTTCGAGAGTCTTCGCTTTGCTCTTGTTCGGACCGTATTCGACGATTTTCCATCCACCCTTGGGCAGATTTTCGCGCAGCCGCTGAAATCCGTTCCGCAGCACCTCTTCGGAAAAGACAGAATAGACGGACCAAGGATGGTTGGCCCGGTACAGGTGGCTCGGATATCCCTCGCACGGGGAGATACCCGGGCCCGGTTCCGTCACCTTCCCCTCCTTGATCCCCATCATTTCGAGAATCTGACTGGACACACTGCTGGTCTTCTCGCGCGCCTTTCCCACGGACAGGGTCTCTGGAGTGTTGGCGGGGTTGCTGTACACGTCGTCAGCACATCCTGTCGCGAAGAGTAGGGCGCCGAGGGACACAGACAAAGCGCTTGCTGCGCGCTTGCGGAAGGTCGTCCGGTGCAGGTGCGGGTGCGGGTGCGGGTGCGGGTGCGGGTGCGGCTCAGCATCTAGTCGTCTTCCTCTACGCGGTTGTAGCGGCCCACTACGACCCATGCCTGGTTCTTCAGCGAGTGCGAGTCCTAGTTCCAGTAGTCGCTGCGCCCGCTCGTGTCGACATCCACGCGATGCGCTCCGAACGATTCGTCAGAGGGGATCGACTCGATGTACCCGGCGTCGTACGGGACACCGTTCCACGTGTTGACGCCCCACTTCCATCCCGCGAGATTGATCTGCATGCGGGTGCTGTGCCGATCGGCCGCCTGGGCCTTCAGTTGCTCCCACTCGTCCCACGCCACGCGTGGCTCCTCCCCCTCGGCCAAGCGTGACCTCGGAGGCCGCGTCACCCGGCTGCCTTTGCGCTCATTGAGGCTGGCGGGACGGACGTTAACCGAGCAGAGCGGCCCCCGACGTCCGTGCGATCACTCAAGCGGCCTGAGTATCCGTACTCAGGCAGTCGCGGTGCGGCGGCGCCCCGACCTCACATTCCGCCGCGGGCAGACGTGTGCGACGTCGAACGACTAGCCGCCGCTCCGGGTGAAGCTGACCTCCACGCGGCGGTTCTTCTTGCGGCCGTCCTCCGTGGAGTTGTCCGAGATCGGGTAGTCCTCGGCGTACCCCCGGATCTCGAAGGTGACATCGGGGCCGAGGGAGAGGGAGAGCGCCTTCTGGACCGCGTCCGCGCGTTCCTTCGACAGGACCACGCCGTGCTCGTGCGTACCGAGGTTGTCGGTGAAGCCGAAGACACGGACACTGGTCGCCTTCTGCTTCTTGACCTCCGCGGCGATGCCCTGGATGCGGTCATTGGCGTCGGGCGACAGGGCCGCGCTGTCCATCGCGAACAGCACCTCCGCCTGCAACGCGAACGTCACGCTGGTGTTGGTGTCGGAGCGCCGTTCCTCACCGCCCTGGTCCTCGACGATCGACTTGATGTCCAGCACCTTCGGCGCCGCTAGCGTGCCGCCCTCGGGGAGCTTCAGGTTCGGTGAGGTCCCGTCGACCTTCATCGAGGGGTCGGACGTCGCCTCGGTGCCGGGCAGTGGGGGGCTGCTCGGCGTATCGTCGGCGTACGCGGCGCCCGCGCCGACGGTCAGAACGAGCGCGGCGGCGAATGCTGCGGCTGCGTGCCGGGTTCTGGTCATGGCGCGATCACCCGGAGACGGGAACGGTCATGGTGGGGAAGGTCGGAAGCTGGAAGTCGACTTCCTTGGTGCCGTTGGGTGGGGCGGGGAACTGAGCGAAGAAGGGAGTGCTCTGGCCGGCCTTGATGCTGGAAATCCCCATGGTGCAAAGGCACTTGCCGCCCGTATCGCGCAAGACGTAGTACCGCTTCTTTCCGACCTTGTCGACCAGTGTTGCACCGGCGACCGAATCACCGCTCGCCAGCACATCCCGCTCCGTGCCGGCCCAGGGCGACGTGGCGACGAAGTCGTCACCCCCGGTGTTCTTCACTTGTCCTGCGACCGTGAGGAACCCGCCCGTATCGCGCTTCACACTGTTGATGGTGAGGACGACGCCGCCCTCCCCGGTGGACTCCGCGAGCTTGGCCGTAGCGGGAGGCGAGACCGATGCGTCCGCCTGCCGGCCAGGATCGGAAGACGTGGCCGACGACTGCGACGAAGCATCCGCGTGCGGCTTGTCGTCCTTACCGCCGTCGCCGCATCCAGAGACGGTGAACGCCAGAGCGACGACCACCGCCACCACGGCCCCGTTCCGGGGCCTCAACGTATGCCGAACACTCATCGGTGTCATTCCTCTGCTCGTCACTCGCTGTCAGTCGACCAGTTTCACGGTGAAGATCTTCTCCAGGTCGGGCAGGGGATCGACCGGCATGTCCTTGCCGTCACATGTGATCGTGACGGGAGGCGGCGGCTTGGGATCGTTCCCGTCACCGTTACTCGGCGGAAGACCGCAGCGCAGCTGGATGACCGCCGTGGCATCGGCAGTCGCGTGGTCCTGTTCGGTGCCGGGGATCACTGTCTTGCCGACGGTGTACTGGGTCCGGACACCCACGGTGAACCTGAACTGTCCGACACCACCGGGTTGAGGATCCCATTCGCGGAGGTCGGCGTGGTTCCGCGCGGCGAAATTCACAGCTTCGTCATGGGCAAGCGCGATGGCTCCGTCATCCTTGAAGATGTCATCGAGACCGCCGGGTGTGGTGAGCGCGAGGAGAACCTTCGGCCCCAACTCCTCACGGGCACGCTGCGCGGCAGCGAGCGCCGCCGAATCGGCTGCCCCCTGGGCGCCGTTACGCGTGGCAGACGCCTGTCCGACCGCAAAGAAGGCGAACGCAAGGAAGAGCAGACCCGCCACCATCACGACGTAGATGGGGAAAGCCTGCCCTTGGTCACCGTGAAATCGTGAAGTCAGCCGCCGGCCTTGATCTTGGTGATCTGCTCCTTGATCTTGGTGGTGATCTCGCTCCCGATCCCCGTCGCCATAATCCCGCCGATGATCGCCACCACCACCAGAATGATCCCCAGGTACTCGAACGACGTCTGCCCCCGCTGCCGGTCCGCTGCCGCGTAGCGGCGTCGGGCTCGGGCCACCGTCGTGTTCCTCCAGCCGGCCACCCGCATCTGCGCAGCGACGGCGGTCCTCAGCAGCGTGTCCTGCGGCATCTCGCGGCTCTCCTCCGGTTGCGGCATCGCGTACGTCACCGGGAACGTAGACCGGGGCCGCGGTGGCCACCGAGGGTCCAGGGGCCCAAACCCGGGCCCAAATACGGGGGTTACGCATGGCGGCCCCCCAGCCAGCGGGCGATGGCCTCGCCGCGGGTGGCGCTGTGCAGCTTGGCGAAGATGCGGTTGATGTGGTTCTTGACCGTCTTCTCGCTGATGAAGCACGTGGCCGCGATTTGCTGGTTGCTCATGCCCGCCGCGATCAACTCCATCACCTCGGTCTCCCGCGAACTCAGCCCGAAAACTTCCCTGTTCCGCATCGGTTCCACTCGCCGTGCAGTTGAAGACTGTGCCACAAACGGTTGCAGTTGCGAAAGGGATGGTGCGGAAATGGCGACCGCCGGGTGCGGGGCCGGCTGCTCGCGTACATGGGCGAGCAGGGCGTTCGCCGCCGTGGCGGTGAAGGCGGCAACCCCCTCCCGCATCCCCCGTACCGCCGCGGCCAGTTCGTCCGCCGTGAACTCCCCGTGGACCAGGTATCCCCCGGCGCCCAGGCGCAGGGCCTCCCGTACGGTCTCGCTCTCCCGGCTGTACGTCAGCATCATGACCGGAGCAAGGCGCACCAGGTGCGGGAGAGCCGTCATGCCGTCGACGCCCGGCATGCGGACGTCCAGCAGGATCACGTCCGGGCGGTGGCGCAGCGCCGCCTCGTAGGCCTGGCGGCCGTCGGCGGCCTCCGCGGCCACCTCGATGTCGTGGCGGCCGTGCAGCAGCGCGGCGAGGCCCGCCCGTACGACCGGGTTGTCGTCCGCGACGACGATCCGCAGCGGCCGTACCGCCGCGCACGCCTCGGCGCCCGGCGCCCGGTCCTGCCCGGCCCGCCACCGGGCCGGGCCGTACGCGATGTCGTCCTGCATGACGCCTCCCTTCCACAGGTTTCACGAGGGTCGCACGGTTGCGTCAGGATGGCGGCGACTCGGGAGGAGACGCCAAGGGGCCGTTGGGTAAAGGGAGTTCGACGCGTACCTCTGTTCCTCGCTCCGCGCCGCCCCGGCCCACTCTGATGCGCGCGCCCATGGCCGCCGCCCGCTCCACCATGCCCACCAGGCCGAAGTGGCCGTCGCGTTTGAGGTCGTCGAGGGTGGTGGAGGGCGGCAGGCCCCGGCCGTCGTCCTTGACGCTGAGGCGAAACAGGGCGCCTTCGACGCCCGCCGTCACCTCGGCGCCCGCCGTCGCCTCGACACCCGCCGTCACCTCGACACCCGCCGTCACCTCGACGCGGGCCGGCCCCGCGTGCCGGTGGGCGTTGTCCATCGCCTCGTTCGCGATGGTCAGAAGCTGGCGGGCCGCCCCCGCCGGGAGCAGGGGTGCCGGCACGGCTCCGAGCGCCGTCCAGCGCGCCGGCACGCCAGTACGTCGGGTGAAGTCCCTTACAGCGGACGCCAGTTCGGGCAGGATGTCCACCTCTCCCTGTACGCGCCTGAGGTCTCCCAGCAGTTCGCGGGACTCCGCTGCCGCCCGGCGCGCGGCCCGCGCCACCAGTTCGGCCCGGTGGCGGACCGCGGGCGGGTCCATGCGGTCGGCGGACGCGGCCAGGCCGTCGGCGGCGAGGGCCAGGCCGTGCAGGGTCTTCGCCACCGAGTCGTGCATGTCCCGGGCCAGGCGCGCCCGCTCCTCCTCGACCGCGTCGTGCACGGCCAGGCGGGCCCGGGTCTCCGTGAGGGCCTGGCTCGCGGCGCCGAAGCGGAACAGGAGGTTGCGGATGGTCACTCCGGCCGCCCCCACGATCACGCAGAAGCCGGGCAGCAGCAGGGCGGACGTGTCGGCCGGCTGGGAGTGCCGGCCGGTCGCGTACACCAGGGCCAGGATCGCCACCTGGAGGCCCGCGAAGATGCCCGCGCCGCGCCAGCCGTAGACCAGGCCCGCCAGGAGCGGGGTGCAGACGGTGACGTAGCCGAGGGGGGACTCGGGCGTCGCCGTGACCAGGAGCAGCGCGCCGAACACCGCGTCGACCGCGAGCAGCCAGGGATGGTTCAGGAGCAGCGGCCCGAAGCGTTCCCAGTCGCGGAACAGGACGTACGAGCCCATGAAGGTGACCAGGACCGCGGAGCCCACCAGCAGCCCGGGCGCCCCATCGGCGGCGCCGGCGAGCGCGAAGGGCGCGCCTATCGCGATCATGGCCAGACGGAAGCCGAACACCTGCCGGCACATCGCCTGGAGCGCGTTGACCTGGAGGGCGAGGGCGGGGGGCGGTGCCGGGTCCGTCGTTCCGCGACGCGTCATGGGCAACCACAACCATTCTGTACCCAGCGTCAGTTGAAGGCTCACTTGGGGCCGCCGAGGAAACCGCCGAAGTCCAGGTTCGCTCCGTACACGAACCCGACGCTGAGCAGGATCAGGGTGCCCGGCAGCAGAAAGGTGGTCACGGCGAAGGTGGCCTTGGGGACCGCGCGGGCCGCTTTGCGGCGGGCGTTCTGCGCGTCGGTGCGGCGCATGTCGGCGGCGATCGCTATCAGTGTCTCGACGATGGGCGCGCCCAGCTCCTCGCCCTGCTGGAGCGCGGTCACGAACATGGCGACCTGTTCGGAGTCGTTGCGCTTGCGCAGCTCTTCGAAGGCCTGACGGCGGCTGACGCCCATGTCCATCTGGCGCAGGGTGATGCGCAGCTCGTCGGCCCAGGGCCCCTCGTACTTGTCGGCGACACGGTCGAGGGCCTGACGGAAGCCGAGGCCCGCGCTGACGACGACGGCCAGGACGTCCAGGAAGTCGGGCAGGGTGCGTTCGATGTGGTCGCGGCGGACCCGGACGGCCGACCAGATGCCGGCCTCCACCCAGAACAGGGCGAACGCCACCATCACCAGGGCGATGATCCAGTGCCCTTCGAGCAGCATGACCAGCGCGGCCACCGCGCCGAGCGCGCCGTACACCGCGCGGCGGGCGGCGTACCGGTCGACGGTGAGCCCGCCGGGGTTGCCCGCGAGGTCGATCTGGCGGCGTTTCCTGGCGACCCTTTCGGGGCCCATCATCCGCAGTACGGCGGGCGCCCAGCGCATGCCGATCCGGTCGACGGCCGAGCCGACGGCCGTGGTGCGCGTCGCGCCGACCTCCAGGGCCACCGCGAGGTCGCTCGGGAGCTTCACCTCGGCCCGGTACATGCGGATGCCGAGGAACATCCCGTACACGCTCAGGCCCATCAGGGCCGCGAAGAGCAGTCCCATGTGCCGCTCACTCCCCTCTCTCGTACCGGTGGCTGTGGTGACGGCTCATACGTCGATGCGGGACAGGCGGCGGACCACGAAGAATCCGAGGGCGTACAGGGCGATCGAGACCAGGACCGCCGCCTGGCCGAGGAAGGCGCCCGTCATGCGGTCGAGCGCGCCCGGCATCACCGCGTTCAGCATGAGCAGCGCGGCGATCCCGAATCCGGGCACGGCGTACGCGGTGACCGTCACCTGGGCCAGTGTCGTGCGCACCTCGCGCCGGGTCTCCTTGCGCTCCTCCAGGGTGCTGGTGAGGTTGCGCAGCGAGCTGACGACGGTGCCGCCGGCCCGGTTGGCGAGCACCAACGTCGTGACCAGCACGACCAGTTCGCGTGAGGGGAGCCGGTCCGCGATCTCGCCGAGCGCGTCGTCGAGGGATTCGCCGACGGCCAGCCGGTCCGTGACCCGGCCCAGCTCCTCGCCGGCGGGGGCCTCCATCTCCTCGGCGGCCATGGCGATGGCGGTCCGCAGCGCGAGGCCGGCCTGGGTGGCGTTGGCGAGGATGCGGGAGAGCTCGGGAAGCTGGTTGATGAACCGCTCGATGCGTTTTTGGCGTTGCCAGTTGAGGAAGGAGTTGGCACCCCACAGGCCGGCGAGGCCCGCGAGGGGGCCGAAGAACGAGGCGAGGACGGCCGCGGCGATCAGCCACAGCGCGGCCACCCCGGCCAGCATGGCGACGAAGAATTCGCCGGGGGTCAGATCGAGGCCGGTCGCGGCCAGCTTCCGTTCGATGCGGTGGCCCAGTTTCGTGCCGCGCAGTCGGCGGTCCACGCCGCGGAAGGGGCGGTGCCGGCCGGTGGCGGACCGGGCGCCGGGGTTGCTGAGCCGGTCGATGAGGGCTTCGCGCTGGGCGCGGCCCGCCCCGTAGGAGCGCAGCCCCAGGACCGCCAGCACCCCGGCGAGCAGGGTGACGCCGAGCGTGAGGAAGGAGAGATTCATCTGCGCGTTCCCTGTCGGTTGGCGTGCGGGCTCAGTTGGTGTGGCGGACGGCGAGCTGTTCCGTGCTCGACGCGACTCCGTACGCCTGCGGGACCGGCTGGTTGGCGAGGTAGAGGCGGTCGGCGACGCGGCGGGGCAGCGGGAAGTACTGGAAACGGCCGTGGATGAGGCCGTCGGCGGCCATCGGCTGGGCGTCGAAGCGGCAGACGGTGGTGATGCGGTACGGGTCGCGGCCGTGCGATTCGAGCAGGGCGATCTCGGTGATCTTGCGGGCGCCGTCGGCATGCCGGGTGAGCTGCACGATGACGTCGACGGCCGAGTTGATCTGGTCGTGCAGGGCTTCGAAGGGGACCTCGACCTCCGACATCGAGGCGAGCGTCTGGAGGCGCATCAGGGCGTCCTCGGCGCTGTTGGCGTGGACGGTGGCGAGCGAGCCGTCGTGACCGGTGGACATCGCCTGGAGCATGTCGAGCGATTCGCCGCCGCGGACCTCGCCGACCACGATCCGGTCGGGTCGCATGCGCAGCGAGTTGCGTACGAGGTCGCGGATGGAGATGTGGCCCTTGCCCTCCACGTTCGGGGGGCGTGACTCCAGGCGGATGACGTGGGCCTGCTGGAGCTGGAGCTCGGCGGAGTCCTCGATGGTGATGATGCGCTCGTGCGGCGGGATCAGACCGGACAGGGCGTTCAGGAGCGTGGTCTTGCCGGTGCCGGTGGCGCCCGACACGATGATGTTGAACCGGGCCTGTACGAGCCCGGCGAGCAGCAGCAGCATGTGCTCGTCGAGCGAGCCGAAGGTGATCATCTCCTGGAGCGTGAACGACCTCGGGAAGCGCCGGATGGTGAGCGTCGCGCCGGTCAGCGAGAGCGGCGGAATGATCACGTTGACCCGCTCGCCGGAGGGTAGCCGGGCGTCGACCATGGGGTTCGATTCGTCCACGCGGCGGTTGACGGTCGACACGATCCGCTCGATGGTCTGCATCAGCTGCTCGTGCGAGGCGAACCGGAGCGGCAGTTGCTCCACCCGCCCGCCGCGCTCCACGAAGATCTGGTCGGGGCCGTTGACCATGATCTCGGTGATGGAGGCGTCTTCGAGGAGCGGTTCGAGGATGCCCAGGCCCAGCGCCTCGTCGACGACCCGGCGGATCAGCTGGGCCCGTTCGGTCGTGGAGAGCACCGGGCCCTCGCGGCTGATGATGTGCCCCAGCACCCGCTCAAGGCGCGCCCGGCGCTCGGCGGCGGCCAGCGAGGACATCTCGGCGAGGTCGATCTCCTCCAGGAGCTTGGCCCGGTAGGAGGCGACCAGATGGCCGTCCTCGCGCCCGGCGCCGCTCTCCTCGGGGGCGGCGATCCGTGCCCGCAGACTCATGTCTCGTCTCCACTCGTCTCGGGTCGGGTCAGGTCGGGTCGGGTCGGGTCGGGTCAGTTGTGGTGCTGGAGCTTCGGCATGGTGGACGTGCGGGTCGTCGTGCCGAAGTCGGAGATGCCGGGGATGACGCTGGGGATCGTGATGGTGACGGTGTAGGCAACCGCGTCCCCGCCGCCCCCGGCGGCCGTGACCTTCGGGTGGAGCCAGTCGCTGACCGCGGCCGTTGCGGCGGCACCGGCGTCCAGCGTGGGCTCACCCGGCCCGGGATCGTCCAGACTCGCCGCCCGCGCCGCCGCCCGCGCCCCCGTGCCCGCCTGGTTCGCGGCGTACGCGGCGATGCCCAGCTGGATCGCGGCGAGCCCCACGAACAGCAGGATGGCGATGAACCCGATGTATTCCAGGGCCACTTGGCCCCGGTCGCGCCCTGGTTGCGTACGGCTGCGCACGGCTCAGCGCTCCTTCACATGGGCGGCGGTGCCGTGGACGGGGTAACTGTTCAGGACGCCCGGGATCAGGATCGGGATCTTCAGGGTGACGGTGGCCCGGTACATGCCGGTCCCGTCGGCGTGGCAGTCCGGGACGCCCTCGAAGGACGACGGCACCTCATGCAGCGCCGCCGCCCGGCACGCCCCGTCCCCGCCCTCCGCAGCCGCCCCCGCCCGCGCCCCCTCGTCCGCCGCGTTGCCCGCGAGCACGAAGGTGTAGCCCACCAGCGCGCACTGCCACAGCGCGACGAGCAGCAGCAGGATCAGCGGGACCACGCCGACGAACTCGATGACGGTCTGCCCCCGGTCCCGCTCGCCCCTGGGGATCCGCCCGGAACCCCGCATCAGCTCCCCCTGCGCCGCAGGACGAGCCCGGAGCCCCGGGCGGCCCGCGCCTTCGCCCTGCCCTCGGGGGCCTTGAGGAGGCCGAGCTCTCCGGCCAGCGCCCACACGGCCTGCTTGACGGTGCTCTTCTGGTCCAGGTCGTGAAGCCGGCCCGCGTCCACGGCGGACTGGAGCTCCTTGAAGTGGGCCGGCACGGACGTCTGGGCGACGCGGGTGCCGGTGATCTTCTGGACGAGCGGGGGCTGGATCTCGGTGGTGCGGGTGTGCCGGTTGACCACGGTGGTGGTCTCCTCGGCCTTGCGGATCTGGAGCCGGTCCCACATCCGTACGGTGCGTTTGGCGCCCCGTACGGACACGACGTCGGGCGTGGTGACGAGCAGCGCCACGTCGGCCATCTCCACCACGGCGGCGTTCGCGGCCGTCATCTGGGTGCCGCAGTCCACGATGACGGCCTCGTAGCGGGTGCGCAGGGCGCCGACGATCTGGCGGGCGGCCCGGTCGGTGACCTCTTCGCCGCGTTCTCCCTCGCCGGGGGCGAGCAGCAGGGCGAGGCCGCTCTCGTGGTTGAAGACGGCGTCGGCCAGGACGCGCGGCGAGATGTCGGTGATCGAGGCGAGGTCGGCGATGGAGCGCCGGAACTGGACGTCGAGGTAGGAGGCCACGTCGCCCGCCTGGAGGTCCAGGTCGAGCAGCACGGTGGTGCGGCCCGACGCCCGTGCCGCGAGGGCGAGTTGGACGGCGACGAGGGTGGTGCCGACGCCGCCCTTGGCTCCGGTGACGGTGGTGACGGTGCCGCCGGGCCCGGCGAAGACGTCGAGGCTCGCCCCCAGGTGGCGGCGTACGCCCGCGGACCACTGGGCCGCCGCCTGGACGCGTACCGCCAGCTCCTCGTACGACAGGGGCAGCGCGACGAGGCCGCGGGCGCCCGAGTCCATGGCGGCGGAGAAGACGGCGGGCCCGGCGTCGGACGAGATCAGGACGACGCCGATCGCGGGAAAGCGCAGCGCGACCTCGCGGATCAGATCGAGGGCGGGGACGGGACCGATGCGTTCGTGGACCAGGACGACTTCGGGGAGTTCGTCCAGGGACTCGCCGGCGAGCCTGGCGAGGGTGTCCAGGAGCTGGGTGGAGTCGCCGACGGGCACGGCGGGTTCGGCGTCGGGGAGCTGACTGAGCAGGGTGGTGACGGACCGGGCGGCGTCCGCGTCGGCGACGGCCGGCAGGATTCGAGTGGTCATCCGCACCTCACTGGTCCTTTTCGAGCCGGTACGTACGGTCACCGGGCGGGATCGTGCTGTCGCCGTTGCCGCGGCCGACGAGCGCGAGGCGGACATGGGTGGCGAACGACTCGGCGTAGGCGACCCGTTGGGCGTCAAGGGTGCTGAGGGCGAAGGTGATGGGGACGGCCTGGGTGGCCTGGTTCTTGTCGGACGAGCCGGGGTTGAGCGCTTGGACGGCGCCGACCTGGATGACCCGGGCGTTCGCCACGATGAGCTTGGACTCGGGGGTGTCACCCTGCTTGGTGGCGGCGAACGTGGCGAAGATGTTGACGCTGTCGTTTCCGTTGATCTTTCCGGCGACCCCGGTCGAGGCGTCGATCATGATGGCGATCTCCTGTTCACCCGGCTTGAGTTGGGGCCGGTCGGTGAACATGCCGTCCTGGAGCAGTGACCCCTTGGTGAGGTGGGTGGCGGCCATCTTGCCGACGACGTCGGAGAGGTCGGTCACGGCGCCCTGGGAGAGCCAGCGCTTGGGCATGCGGGTCTTCTCGAACTGCGCGGCCCGCAGCGGCGCGTAGGCGTCTATGTCGTCCTTGAGTTTGTACGCCGTCACCTCAGGCCCCACCTTGGAGTCCACGTCGCTGATCACCGCGAGCACTCCGGCGAAGGCGCCGAGGGCGCACAGGACCGAGAGGAGGAGAAGGATGATGCCGCGGCGCTGGCGGGAGTTCATTGACCGTACGACCTCGTTCGCTGACGTGGGGCAGAGCGGGCAAGTGCGGTGCTGCTGAGGCGCGTTGGAGTCAGGGTCCCGGAGCGATGGCGCGGCGGCGCTCGGCCCGGGTGAGGGGCCGGGCGTGGTGGGCGGAGGCGGGGACGGGGCTGAGCGCGGCGGCGCCGTACGGACCGCCGTACTCCTCGTCGGCCGGCTGCCGCGAGGCGCAGAAGCCGCAGCGGTCGCCGATGAGTTCCATGGCGCACCAGCGGCACTGCTCGCGCCGCACGGAGGCGACGAGCTGGTAGAGGACCGAGATGTCCGGGAGGTGGGCGACGAATTCGGTCAGTTTGCCGGCGCCCCACCAGGCGGCGGAGTCGGCGGGCGGCGCGGCCTCCTGCACGGCGCCGGTCCGCCAGGCCGGAGCGAGGCTTTCGGCGACCCAGTCCGCGCCGACGGCGCCCTTGGCCACCAGGAGGTGGCAGGCGAAGTCGGGTCCGGTGAGGGCGCCCGCCGAGCCGACCTTGATGAGCTGGGGTTCCGGGTTGGCCAGGACGGCGAACTGACTCCCGGGCATCCAGGACCTGGCGTGCGCGGTGAGACCCACCGGGACGCGTTCCAGCCGGGCCACGGAGTTCAGCACGGCGCCCGCGTGGATGTAGTGGGAGAGCAGCCGGGCCGCCGACGCCATGACGCCGGGACTGAAGTCGCAGACCGAGAGCTGCCTCAACTGCCTTACCAGGACGGCGAGTCCAAGGGGCGGCAAAGGAGATTTGATCAGCGTGAGGCGATCGGTTTCCAGAAGCGAGCGAACCGTATGCAGCCGGTGTTCATGGGCAGCGGAAAGCGACGCCGGATAGAGGGCGATGACGTAGCCGTGCTGTTCCAGGAGACGGTGCATGTCGACGAGCGCCGCGTCCAGGGGCTGCGCGTGCGGCGACTGGAGCAGGGCCGCGAGCGGCGTCTGCGGGTCGGTCGGCGCGAGCACCAGGTCGGGGCTGGTGACGGCTATCGCGGTCGGCATGTCACGGGCCCCCGTTCACTGATCGCGGTCGCCACCGCGGCCCCCGTTCCCTTGGACGCGCGAGCCTGTGCGAGCCCTCACGACCGCAACTGATCCCTGCATTTCCCACCTGTCTCAGCACTTTATCCACGACCTACCGGCGGGAGAACCGTCTTCTCCTTTCCTGTGTGCCTGCGCGGCTGGATTTGGTACGGGCGGGACGGCAGTTGCGTACGAAGTCGGCCAGTGCGGCGGCCGGAATTGATCCTTCGCGTCCCGCGCCCCGACGGCGGGGCCTTGAGGCGGCCGCTCCCCGCCTCCTCGCCCGCATCCCCGCCCCCCGCCTCCGCGCGAAGTCTTGACAACCCAATTGGTCTGGACCATGTTGTGCGACCAGGACGACGACGCCCCCACCTCGTACGCCGTCCCGCTTCCACCCCCCTGCCCTCCTCACCCCTGCCCACCCTCCCCGCTCCCCTCCCGGAGGCAGCAAGTGAACCGCGCGAGACATGCAAGACTCGCCCTGGCCGTGGCCGCGGCCGGTGCTCTGTCCATAGCCGGGCTCTCCGGCACCGCTCAGGCGGCCGACGTCAACAACGTCAAGAACGCCGGGTTCGAGTCGGGCCTCGGCGGCTGGAACTGTTCGGCCGGGAGCGGCGCCGCCGTCTCCTCGCCCGTGCACGGCGGAGCCGCCGCCCTCAAGGCCACCCCCTCGGGGTCCGACACCGCGCAGTGCTCACAGACCGTCGCGGTCAAGCCCAACTCCACGTACACGCTGAGCGCCTGGGTGCAGGGCAGTTACGTCTACCTCGGCGCCGGCGGCACCGGCACCACCGACGTGTCGACCTGGACGCCCGGCACCGGCGGCGGCTACGGGCAGCTGTCCACCACGTTCAAGACCGGCGCCTCCACCACCTCGGTGCAGATCTACACGCACGGCTGGTACGGCCAGAGCGCGTACTTCGCGGACGACCTCTCCGTGTACGGGCCCGACGGCGGCGGGGGCGGCGACCCGGCTCCGACGGTCCCGGCGGCGCCCGGCGGCCTCGCGGTCGGCTCGGTGAGCTCGTCCTCGGTGAACCTGTCGTGGGGCGCGGTGTCCGACGCGACCGGGTACAACATCTATCAGGGCGGCACCAAGGTGCAGTCGGTGACGGGCAGTTCGGCGACCGTGACCGGGCTGAGCGCGTCGACCTCGTACCAGTTCCAGGTGAGCGCGACCAACGCCGCGGGCGAGTCCCCGAAGTCGGCGGCGGTGACCGGCACCACCTCGGCCTCCGGCGGGAACCCGGGCGGCGGAAGCGTGCCCAAGCACGCGGTGACCGGCTACTGGCAGAACTTCAACAACGGCGCCACCGTTCAGAAGATCAGTGATGTGCCGGCGAACTACGACATCATCGCGGTCGCCTTCGCCGACGCCACCAGCACGCCGGGCGCGGTGAGCTTCACCCTCGACACCAAGGGGCTCGGCGGGTACACCGTCGACCAGTTCAAGGCCGACATCGCCGCCAAGCACGCGGCCGGCAAGTCGGTGATCATCTCGATCGGCGGCCAGAACGGCACGATCTCGGTCAGCGACTCCGCCTCGGCGAACAACTTCGCCAACTCGGTCTACTCGCTGATGCAGACGTACGGCTTCGACGGCGTCGACATCGACCTGGAGAACGGCCTCAACTCCACGTACATGACCCAGGCGCTGAAGGCTCTGTCCGCGAAGGCCGGCAGCAAGCTGGTCATCACGATGGCGCCGCAGACCATCGACATGCAGTCCCCGTCGAGCGGCTACTTCCAGACCGCCCTCAACATCAAGGACATCTTGACCGTCGTCAACATGCAGTACTACAACAGCGGTTCGATGAACGGCTGCGACGGCAACGTCTACTCCCAGGGCACGGTCGACTTCCTGACCGCGCTCGCCTGCATCCAGCTCCAGGGCGGCCTCGACCCCTCCCAGGTCGGCCTCGGCCTGCCGGCCTCCACGTCCGGCGCGGGCAGCGGGTACGTATCGCCTTCGGTGGTCAACGCGGCGCTGGACTGCCTGACCAAGGGCACGAGCTGCGGCACCTTCAAGCCCGCCAAGACGTACCCGACGCTGCGCGGCGCGATGACCTGGTCCACCAACTGGGACGCCACGTCGGGCAACGCCTGGTCGAACGCGGTCGGGCCGCACGTCCACGCCCTGCCGTAACCCCGCACGACGGACGGCGGCGCCCCCCGGTCCCCCGGGAGGCGCCGCTGTCACATCGGGTCTACCGCGTCACGGCTTGGGCGGGATACAGCCCGCGCAGGTCCACCACGTCACGGCTTGGGCGGGGTGCAGCCCACGCAGGTCCACCGCGTCACGGCATGGGCGGGGTGCAGCCCACGCAGGTCCACTGCGTCACGGCTTGGGCAGGGTGCAGCCCGCCCGGTTCAGGTCGATCTTGTTGCCGGCGCCGACGCACGACACGATGATGTACGTCTCCTCGGCGTAGTTGATGCCCTGGCGGACGGTGACGTTGCCGTTCTCGTCCACCTCGCACGGGTTGTTCTCCGTGCAGCGCTCGCCGTCCTCGTTACCGGTGTTGTTGACGGCGACGACCTTGCCGGTCGCCGTGTCGATCACCGGGGAGCCCGAGGTCCCGCCGATGGTGTTGCAGGACGAGGTGTAGCGGAGCGAGTCCTTCCAGGTCCAGTCGCCCTCCTTCAGGCGGTAGACGAAGCCGTCCACGTTGCAGCTGTAGGTGCGCTTCCAGTACCCCGAGACGACCTTGATGGCCGAACCCTGCGTCGGGTGCGTGTCGTTGAGGGTGAGCGGGCTGATCCCGTAGCTGCTCTGGATCTGGGCGTAGGTCTTGGTGAGCTGGTAGATCGATATGTCCGTGTCGGTCATCGTGGCGTACGCGACCTTGCCGGCCCGCAGGGTCGCGACCTTCGAACCCGAGGCGTTCAGGAGCGAGAACGAGCGGGACGAGGGCTGGTCGGTGATGACCTCGCCCGGGCCGGGGAACCCGGTCTCCAGGCAGTGACCGTTGGACAGGACGAGCGCGGGGTCGCTCGGCTGCGAGCTGGGCGTACGGATCACGGAGCCCGAGCAGTTGCTCAGCGCCACCGTGCCGGCGAAGGTGACCGCCTTGACGGTGGGTTTGGCGGGCGACGCCGTTGGTGCGGCCAGGGCCGGGGCTGCGGAGGCTCCGACGAGGAGCAGGCCGAGCAGCGCGCCGACGAGAGGCTTCTTCATGTGGGGGTTCCCCTCTGAATGACGGTGCCGAAGATCTTTCGGCTTGTCATGGGCACCGCCATTCTTGGGTCCACCGCCCCAACCGACAAGTAGGCGTGCGCGGTTGGCCCCGCCAATTTCCCCATCCATTCCCCCGCCCATTCCCCGGCCGACGCCCCTCATGGACGCTCCGGGCCCGCGAACCGGGCGTTCTCCAGGCCGGGGCGGGCCTCAGATCACCAGGCTGAGCAGCGCCGCCACCACGAAGCCCGCCACCGACAGGACCGATTCCAGGACCGTCCAGGACTTGAGGGTGTCGCGTTCGGTGATGCCGAAGTACTTGGCGACCATCCAGAACCCGCCGTCGTTGACGTGCGAGGCGAAGATCGAACCCGCCGAGATCGCCATGATGATCAGCGCCAGATGGGCCTGCGAGTAGCCCGCGCCCTCCACCAGGGGCACCACGATGCCGGCCGTCGTGACGATCGCGACCGTCGCCGAGCCCTGCGCGACCCGCAGGACCACCGAGATCAGCCAGGCCAGGAGGATGACGGGCAGGCCCACGTCATGGAAGGTCGTGGCCAGTGCGTCCGCGATGCCGGACGCCTTCAGGACCGCGCCGAACACACCGCCGGCGCCGACCACGAGCAGGATGTTGCCGACCGGCTTGAGGGACGAAGTGGACACCGTCTCAAGGGACTTGCGCGACCAGCCGCGCCGGATGCCGAGCAGGTAGTAGGCGAGCAGCAGCGCGATGGTCAGGGCCACGAACGGGTTGCCGAAGAACTCCAGGACCGAGCGCAGGGTGCAGGGATCGAGGGCGATCGAGGAGAACGTCGCGGCCAGGATCAGGATCAGCGGGGTGCCGATGATGGCGAGCACCGCGCCGAGCGGGGCGGGCTCCTCTCGGGGGGTGACCCCGGCGGCTGCCTGTTCGGCGGCGACGGCGGCCTTGGCCTCCTCGGCCGCCTCGACCATGTCCTGCGGGACCTCGACGAAGATGCGCTTGCCGATCCAGGCGGCGTATCCCCACGCGGCGAGCACGGACGGGATGCCGACCAGGGCGCCCATGAGGATGACCCAGCCGAGCGAGACGTGGAACAGGCCGGCGGCGGCCACCGGACCCGGGTGCGGCGGCAGGAAGGCGTGGGTCATGGAGAGGCCCGCGAGCAGCGGCATGCAGTACAGCAGGATCGACTTGCCCGACCGCTTGGTGGCGGCGTACACGATCGGCGCGAGGACGAAGATGCCGACGTCGAAGAAGACCGGGATGCCGAAGATCAGGCCGGTCAGGCCCATCGCGAGGGGGGCGCGCCGCTCGCCGAAGAGGGTGAGCAGCCGGGCGCTCAACACCTCGGCGCCGCCGCTGACTTCGAGGATCGCGCCGAGCATCGTGCCGAGCCCGATGATGATCGCGACATGACCGAGGATGCCGCCCATGCCGGACTCGATGGTCGAGACGGCGGCCGATCTCTGCACCGTGCCGAACAGCTCGGTCACCGAGAGTCCCGCGCCGAGGCCGACGGCTATGGACACCGCGAGCAGCGCCACGAAGGGCTGGAGCCTGACCTTGATGATCAGGAAGAGGAGGAGGGCGATCCCGAGGACGGCGACGGTCAGCAGTCCCGCGGTGCCGCCGAGCAGGGGCAGGATGCCGCCCGTGTGGACGGGCGGTGGCGGTGCGGCGGCCGCGACAGGGTGGAACAGCATGTGCCAACTCCGTTGTACAGCAGGGGGATTGCGGGCATGGGGGACCGCGGCACGGCGCCCCGGCGGTCCGGGGCGCCGCACCGTGCGGCGGGTCGAGCGGTGGAGCTGAGACGATCAAGGAGTTACGCGTCCAGGACCGCGAGGGCGTCGATCTCGATGAGGAGGCCGGCCGGGAGTCCGACGTACACCGTCGTGCGGGCCGCGGCCGGGGCCTTGAGGTTCTGCTCCTCGAAGTACGCGTTGTAGATCTCGTTCATCTGCGCGAAGTGGTCCACGTCGGTGAGGTAGACGCGCATCATCATCACGTCGTCCCAGCTCGCGCCGCCCTCCTCCAGGATCGCCTTGACGTTGGCGAAGGTCTGGAGGGTCTGCTCACGCAGGGTGGGTCCTGCCGGGGTCGGGGCCCGGCCCTCGACGGCCGGGAGGAAGCCGACCTGGCCCGCGACCTGGAGGATGTTCCCCTTCTTCACGCCGTGCGAGAACTTGGCGGGCGGGGTGGTGTGCGTGGCCGGGGTGATGGCGGTCTTATCGGTCATCGGAACGTCCTTGTGCGGATGGGGTGTTGGTTGCGGTGCCGGAGTACTCCCGGCTGATGTCCTGCGCGGTGCGGCGCACCTGCGGGAGCAGTGCGAGGAGTTCTTCGGCGGTGACGACGACGTTGGGCGCGGAGACCGACATGGCGGCGACGACCCGGCCGTCCGCGCCGAGTACGGGGGCCCCGACGCAGTTGATGGACTCCTCGTGGCCACCGAGGTCGGTGGCCCAGCCCTGTTCGCGCACCGTCGCCAGCTCCTTGAGGAAGGCAGCGGCGTTGGGCGTCGAACGGGACGTGTAGGCGGGGTAGTCGAGCTTGTCGGCGACGGCGCGGCGCTCGGCCTCCGGCAGGTCGGCGAGCAGCAGCTTGGCCACCGCGGCCACCGTGATCGCGACGGGCTTGCCGATGCGGGAGTACATCCGCACCGGATAGCGGCTCTCGACCTTGTCGATGTACAGGACCTCGCCCTCCTCGTGCACGGCGAGGTGGACGGTGTGGCCGATCCGCTCGTTGAGCGCGACCAGGTGGGGGTGGGCGATCTCGCGCACGTCCAGGTTCTCGACGGCTTCCTGCGCGAGGGCGAAGAGGCGGGCGCCGAGCCGGTAGCGCTGATCCTCCTGGCGGTAGACGAGCCCGTGCTCGTGCAGGGTGCGCAGGAGCCGCAGCGCGGTGGACTTGTGCACCCCGAGCCGGTCGGCGACCTGCCCGAGGTCGGCGGGGCCCTGCGCGAGCAGCGGCAGGATGCTCAGCGCCCGGTCGACGGTCTGGCTCATCTCGTACGTACCTCCTGGTCGTCCCCCGTCCACCCGGGGCCGAGACGAAGTCTCCCCCAGGCGGTGTCGTCCAGGGCCACGAGCCGGTCGGCATGGGCGCGCGCCGGAGGCTGGGTGAGGTCGCCCGGGACGGTGAGCACGGCGGCGGCCATGAGGTGCCCGTGCCGGATCCGGTCGCGGACGGGCAGGCCGCGCAGGGTGGCGCTGAGGAACCCGGCGGCGAAGGCATCGCCGGCCCCGACGGGGGCGACGACGTCGACGACCGGGGGACGTACGAGGGTGGCGGCCCGGGCGCCGTGCCCATCGGCCCCGGCCCGGGCGCCGTGCCCATCGGTCCCGGCCCGGCCGCCATGCCCATCGGCTCCGGCCCGCTCCATGACGACGGCCCCGCCCGCGCCCAGCTTCACGACCAGGACTCCGGGCTCGGGCAGCGCGTCGCCGATGGCCCGGGCGCCCCGCAGGCCCCACGCCGCCTCGGCCTCGTCCGCCCCCACGAAGACGATGTCCGCGCCCCGCGCCAGTTCGAGCAGCACCCGCGGCCCGGCCGCGTCCCGCCACAGTCCGGGGCGGTGGTTGACGTCGAACGAGACGAGCGGGCGCCCGGGACGGCGCGCGAGGAGGTCGCGCATCAGGGCGAGACAGTCGTCGGACAGGGCTGCGGTGATCCCGGAGAGGTGCAGGATCCGGCCCGACCACAGATCCCGGTAGGGCACGGTGGCCGGCGACATGGCGGAGGCCGCCGATCCGGCGCGGTAGTACACCACCTCGTGGCCGTCGTCGGTCCGGTCGTCGGCGGTGCGGAAGTAGACGCCGGTGGGCCGGTGCGCGTCGCGGCGCACGGCGCCCACATCCACGCCGTACGAGCCGATCGCCTCGACCAGATGGTCACCGAAGCCGTCCGCGCCGACCCGGCTGACCCAGCGTGCGGCGTGCCCGGCGGCGGCGAGCGCGCAGGCCACATTGGACTCGGCGCCACCGATCGTCCGCTCGAAGGCGGGCACATCGGCGAGGCGGCCCGGCCGCAGGGGAAGAAAGGTGACCATGGACTCCCCCAGGCAGACGACGTCGACGGGGGTGTCGGCGGCCTCCGCGGCGGCTGGGGATCCGGTGGTCACTGCGGGGCTCCTCGCTGCTGGGCGGTCCGGGCCGGTCATTGACCCGGCGTTGGCCCGGATGTTAGACAGCACCAAGCGATATGCGCAATGGGTGTTGCAAATGATGCAACGCCTCCGTTCCGAGAGGGTGAGGTTTCCGTGGCAGCCATCCATCGCGAAGACAGGCTCGAAGCCCTGGGCGCCGAACGCGTCGACCACCGCTTCAAGGGGCTGCCCCCGGACGCGGAAGGGCTCACCGTCGCCGAGCTCGCCGCGCAGCGCCGCGACCTGTTCACCGGCGGCTTCACCACACCCGTCCTGACGCTGTCCGCGGAAGCGCTCGACCACAACCTCGCCCTCCTCGAAACGTACGCACAGCGCCACGGCCTGGCGTTCGCGCCGCACGGCAAGACCTCGATGGCGCCCCAGCTCTTCGCCCGCCAGATCGAGCGCGGCGCCTGGGGCATCACGCTCGCGGTGCCCCACCAGGTGCGCGTGGCACGGGCGTTCGGGATCGAGCGGATCTTCCTCGCGAACGAGCTCGTCGACGCGGCGGCGCTGCGCTGGATCGCCGGCGAGCTGGAGCGCGACCCGGCCTTCCGCTTCATCTGTTACGTCGACTCCGTACGCGGCGTCGAGCTCATGGACCAGGCGCTGCGGGGCGCCGGCGGGCGGCGGCTCGACGTGGTGGTGGAACTCGCGGCGGGCGACGGCGCGCGCACCGGGGTGCGTACGGAGGCGGAGTGCGCGCGGGTCGCCGACGCGGTGGCGGGCACGGGCACGCTGCGGCTCGTCGGGGTCGCGGGGTACGAGGGCGAGGTGCCGCGCGCCGACCCCGAGCGGGTACGGGACCATCTCACCCGGCTCGTCTCGCTGGCGGCCGGCTTCGACAGGGCGGGGCGGTTCGCCGGGCTCGGGGCCGAGGAGATCGTGCTCAGCGCGGGGGGCTCCGCGTGGTTCGACGTCGTGGCGGACGTGTTCTCCTCCGCCGTACCCGAACTGTCGCTCCCCGTACTGAAGTTGCTGCGTTCCGGGGCGTACGTCTCGCACGACGACGGGCACTACCGGAAGCTGACCCCCTTCAACCGGGTGCCCTCGGAGGGCTCCCTTCAGCCCGCGTTCCGGCTCTGGGCCCAGGTCGTCTCCCGGCCCTGCGCCGAGCAGGCCTTCGTCAACGCGGGCAAGCGGGACGCGGCGTACGACCTCGATCTGCCCGAGGCGCAGGTCGTGCGGGACGCGCGGACGGGGGTGGTGCGGTCCGCGGCGGGTCTTTCCGTGACCGGGCTCTCCGATCAGCACGGGTGGTTGCGGGTGGCGGAGGGGGTTTCGCTGTCCGTGGGGGACTGGGTGGGGATGGGGCTTTCGCATCCGTGCACGGTGTTTGACAAGTGGGGGCTTATTCCTGTGGTGGAGGGGGATGGGGGGGTGTCGGATTACATCCGCACGTGCTTTTGAGGCGGGGGGCGGCGTTTTCCCACCCTCCCGCCCGTGCGACTACTTGAGAGTGCAGCCCCCGGGGCTCCGCCCCAGACCCCGGGCGGATCCTCCCACCCACCCACCCGTACAGCGCATCGAATGAGCCGACCCCTGGGGCTCCGCCCCAGACCCCACGCGGGGGCTCCGCCCCCTGCACCCCCGTTCGCGCCTGAACGGCGCTCGTCCTCAATCGCCGGACAGGCTGAAGATGCCTCCGCTCGCACCCTGCCAGGGGCGCGCGGAACTGCGCGAGAAGCAACCACGGCGCGCGGTGGAGAACGGGGTGTTCAGGGGCGCGGGGAACTGCGCAACCAGCCACCCACCACCCGCAGCCGAAAGCGGGTTTCAGGGGCGCGAGGAACGGCGCGAGAAGCGACCACGACCCGCGGTCGAAAGGAGGTTAAGGGGCGCGAGGAACGGCGCGACCAGCACCCACGACCCGCGGACGAAAGCGGGTTTCAGGGGCGCGAGGAACTGCGCGAGAAGCGACCACGGCGCGCGGTCGAAAGGAGGTTAAGGGGCGCGGGGAACTGCGCGACCAGCCGCCCGCGGGTCGCGGACGAAAGCCGGTCCCTGAAGGGTCGCGGGGAACCGCGCGAGACGTCACACACTGTCTGCTGTCGGACCGGCCCCGGGGGCCGGAGGGGCAGCCACCGGACTTGAGAGGCCACCATGGACCTGGTCATCCGCGACGCCCGCGTCATCGACGGCACCGCAACCCCCTCCTACCGCGCGGACATCGGCCTCACCGACGGCCGCATCGAGCGGATCCGGCGCCCCGGGCAGCCCCCGCTCGGCGCCCCCCGTACGCTCGACGCCCACGGTCTCGCCCTCTCCCCCGGCTTCATCGACATGCACGCCCACTCCGACCTCGCCCTGCTCCGCGACCCCGATCACAGTGCGAAGGCCGCTCAGGGCGTCACCCTGGAAGTGCTGGGTCAGGACGGGCTCTCGTACGCGCCCGTCGACGACCGCACCCTCGGCGAGGTCCGCCGGGCCATCACCGGGTGGAACGGCGACGGCTGCGACATCGACTTCGACTGGCGCACCGTCGGCGAATATCTCGACCGCCTCGACCGGGGCATCGCCGTCAACGCCGCCTACCTCGTCCCGCAGGGCACCGTACGGATGTACGCGGTCGGGTGGGACGACCGGCCCGCCACCGCTCAACAGCTCGACCACATGCGGCAGTTGGTGGCCGAGGGGCTTGAGCAGGGCGCGGTCGGCATGTCCTCAGGGCTCACCTACACGCCGGGCATGTACGCCACCGACGCCGAGCTCACCGAGCTCTGCCGGGTCGTCGCGCGCTACGACGGGTACTACTGCCCCCACCACCGTTCCTACGGCGCCGGCGCCCTCGACGCGTACGAGGAGATGACGCGGCTCACCCGGGACGCGGGGTGCGCCCTCCACCTCGCCCACGCCACCATGAACTTCGGCGTGAACAAGGGCCGCGCACCCGCACTGCTCGACCTGCTCGACGCCGCCCTCGCCGACGGCGCGGACATCACCCTCGACTCGTATCCGTACACGCCCGGCTGCACCACCCTCGTTGCCCTGCTGCCCAGTTGGGCCGGCGAGGGCGGACCCGAGGCGGTGCTCGCGCGGCTGCGCGACGACGAGAGCGCCGAACGGATCCGGCACCACCTGGAGGTCGTCGGCGCGGACGGGTGTCACGGCGTGCCGATCGACTGGGACACCATCGAGATCTCCGGCGTGAGCCGTCCCGGCCTCGCCGGGTGCGTCGGCACGACCGTCGCCCGGGCGGCGGCGCTGCGCGGCGAGGCGCCCTGGGCCACCGCGCGCCGGCTGCTCATCGACGACGCACTGGGGTCCACCATCCTCCAGCACGTCGGCCACGAGGAGAACGTGCGGGCCATCATGCGCCACCCGGTGCACACCGGCGGCAGCGACGGCATCCTCCAGGGCGACAAGCCGCACCCGCGCGCCTACGGAACGTTCCCGCACTACCTGGGCCACTACGCACGGGACGTGGGCATCCTCTCCCTGGAGGAGACCGTCGCCCACCTCACCTCCCGGCCCGCCGCACGTCTGCGGCTGCCCGACCGGGGGCTCGTCCGTGAGGGCTACCGCGCGGACCTCGTCCTGTTCGACCCGGACACCGTCGCCGCGGGCTCCACGTTCGCGTCCCCGCGCACACTGCCCGTCGGCATCCCGTACGTCCTGATCGACGGCCGGTTCGTCATCGAGGAGGGCAGCAGGACCGGTGTGCTGGCGGGCCGCTCGGTTCGGCGGACGCCCGGGGCGCGCTGAGCGGGCCCGTCGCCAGTTCCCGTGCGGCGGCCAAGTAGACCGAGCGCAGGGGCCCGTACTCGGCCGCATAGGCGAGCTGGGTGAGCGCGAGGGCCTGCAACGCCTTCGCGCTGCGCAGCGCGGCGACGGGCACGGCGGCGCCGACCACCTGGTCGAGGAGTTCGATCACCTTGTCGTAGTGCGGAGCGGGGGCGTCGTACTCCCGCTGCGCGGCGGCCAGCAGCCCTCGCCAGCGCAGCCGCCCACGGGACCGGTCGGTCGCGTTCACGGTCACGGTCACGGTCATGGCCACTGCCTCCTGATGCGTACGGAGCGACGGACGAAGGGACGCGTAACGGACGCTAGGAACAGCCCCGGGCCCGGCACAACAGCGCTCCCCGGGGCGTGGCTCAATCCGCCCCGGCCCTCGCGCCCGGGTCTTCGGCCCCCGGCCCCGCGTCCGGTCCTCACGGCCGTGGCCGGATCCGCACCGACACCTCCCCGGCGCCGCCCGCACCCGAAGCGACGCGCAGGATGCGGGACTTGGCGTCCCAGCCGTTCTGCGTGCCGCCCGTGACCACGCCCCCGCGCGGGAAGAACCGGGCGGGCAGATACACCTCGGTGTCGCCGCGCACGCCCGGCTCCGGACGCCAGCGCACGGCCAGCGTGCGGCTGGGTTCGTCCCACGTGTACGCGACCGGGTCCCCGGCGATCGCACGCGGTTCCGGGCGGTCGAGGACCGGGAGCAGCGGGGTGCGGCGCAGGTTGTGGTCCCAGGGGGCCCAGGGGCCGGGGTCGTTGGACCAGTACGCGGTGCCCGCGCCCATGTCCTGCGCCATCGTCCGCACCTTCTCGACGTACCGCAGTGCGCCGGGCAGCTTGATGTCGAGGCCGTACTCGCCGATGAGGACGGGAGCGCCGAGCCGGCGGGCGGTCTTCTCGGTCTGCTCGCGCCAGGAGGCCAGTGTGCGGTCGACCCACCGCGCGCTGTCCCCGGTGTAGCCGCCGCCGAGGTCCATGGGCAGGGGGTAGAGGTGGGGCGCGTACGAGATGCGCGCCCGGTCGCCGGTGCCGCGCGGGTCGGCGAGGTACGGAAGGCCGCTCGGCAGGCCCCAGTTGGCGCTGACCGCCTCGGGTTCCACGAAGATCCAGGAGTCGTGGTCGACCTCGCGGACGGCGGTGATGGTCCGGCGGTAGAGGGCGGCGAGCGGGCCCGCCTCGAAGGCGGGGCCCTGGACGCTGCCGCCGAAGGGTTCGTTCATCAGGTCGTAGCCGAGGACGGCGGGGTCGTCCGCGAACCGCGCCGCGACGTGCGCCCAGGCGGCCGCGTAGTGCGCGCGCAGATCGCGGCTCGCCGTGCGCGTGCCCCAGAAGTTGTCGAAGGCCCGCACCGTTCCCGGCTCGATGTACTTGAGCTCCCACTGCCCCCGCTCGGCGACCGGAAGCCCCTCGGCCTCGGTCGCCCACGCGGGTGCGCCGTTTCCCTTGACGGCGGGTCCGTAGACGTCCTGGTGGAGGTCGAGCATGACGTGGAAGCCCCGCGCCCCGTACCAGCGCACCCGCTCGGCGATCGCGTCGAGATAGCCGTCGTCGTACGCGCCAGGCGCCGGCTCCACGTTCCGCCACTGGATGAGCAGGCGTACGAAGTCGGAGCCGAGCTCGTCCGATTCGCGCCGCACGTCCGTCTCCTTGATCCAAGGGAGGCCGTCCGGGCGGGACTTGGCGCTGCTCGCGGTGTTCAGGCCCGTGAGGACGAGTGCGCGGCCCTGGTCGTCGGTGATCCAGCGGTGGCCCGCGGCGGTGTGCGCGGGGCCCGCGCCGGCCGGGCCGACCGCCACCAGGAGCGCGACGGCCACCGCCGCCGCCGTGCCCGCCGCCGTCCACCTGATCGCCCGTGGCGTCGCCCGTAGCCGCATGGCCGGACTCTAAGGGCTCCGCGCACTCCTCAACACCCCTGATCACAGCCGTAGTTGAGAATTGTTCAGCATCTTCTCTTCGGGTGCTCCGTGCTCTAGGGTCCGGCCATGCGCCTGCCCAGAATCGCTCCGGCGGTGGCCGCCGTGGCCGGGCTCTGCCTGCTGCTCGCCCTGCTCCTCGGCCTCACTCCGGTCCTGACCGCGCTCACCGCACACGCCGGCTGGACCCTGGTCCCGAGCGCGCTCGGAGTGCCCCTGGGGTTGCCGCCGCTGCGCGCGGTGCCGCTCGGGAGCACGGGCTGGGCCCAGCTCCTGTGCGAGGACTTCGCGGTGGTCGTCCTGGTGACGGTGGCGGCGCTGCGGATGCGCCGGCACGTGCGGCTCCGCCCCGCGGCGGGCCGCGTACGGCGTGCCCTCGCGGGCTGGACCGCCCTGCTGGCGGCCGGCGCGGCGTCGGGCCTGTGGCGCGGCGTGGTCACGGCCCGCATGGCCGACGCGGGGCTGCTCGGCTGGCTCGCGTACGGGGTGGTGGGGGTGGTGTTCGGGGCGGCGTGGGGGCTGACCCTCGGCTGGCTCCCAGGCGTGGCCGCGGCGGCCCTGACCAGCCGGCGCCGCCCCGCGTCCTCGCCGGACCCGCGGGGTCCCGGCCTCCGTGCCCGGACCGCGCCCGACCGACCGCGCAGTTCCCCGCGCCCCTGAACCCGTTCTCGTCCTCGCACCGTGGACGCTTCTCGCGCAGTTCCTCGCGCCCCTGAAACCCGCCGTCCTGTGCGGGCCGTGCTCGCTTCTCGCGCAGTTCCCCGCGCCCCTGAAAGCCATTTTCGGCTGCGGGCCGTGGGTGGCTGGTCGCGCCGTTCCCCGCGCCCCTGAACCCGTTCTCGTCCTCGCACCGTGGGCGCTTCTCGCGCAGTTCCTCGCGCCCCTGAAACCCGCCGTCCTGTGCGGGCCGTGCTCGCTTCTCGCGCAGTTCCCCGCGCCCCTGACCACTCGACGCCGGACGGGCTCGCATCCTCAGCCCGCACCGCGCCCCCGACCACTCGACGCCGGACGGCATCACATCCTCGGCCCGCGCCGCGCCGCCGCCTACTCGACGCCGGTCGGGCTCACATCCTCAGCCCGTCCGGCGATTGAGGACGAGCGCCGTTCAGGCGCGAACGGGGTCTGGGGCGGAGCCCCAGGAGATCGGCTGCACCCCTCCAACCCCCGGAGGGTTACGGGAAGGGGCGGGGTGGGGAAGATCTCACCCCCCACCACCCGCACCGCATTCCAAGCCCCGCCCACCCCCCAACCCCCATTCCCCGCCCCCGCCCAACCCCGCCGCATTGCGATGGAAGCCGACCGACGCCGACCCCGGGCCGCCCGCACCCGGGCGGCCCCGAATCGCGAGGCACCCCGCCGGACGCGCCCGTAAGGTGGCCGTCATGCAGGTGATCCAGTCGACGAAGCTCGCCAATGTCTGTTACGAGATCCGGGGCCCGGTGCTCGAAGAGGCCATGCGCCTCGAAGCGCAGGGCCACCGCATCCTGAAGCTGAACACCGGCAACCCCGCGGCGTTCGGTTTCGAGTGCCCGCCCGAGATCCTGGAGGACATCCTCCGCAACCTGTCGGGCGCGCACGGCTACGGCGACGCGAAGGGCCTGCTGTCGGCGCGGCGCGCGGTCATGCAGCACTACCAGACGAAGGGCATCGAGCTGGGCGTCGAGGACGTCTACATCGGCAACGGTGTCTCCGAGCTGATCCAGATGTCGATGCAGGCGCTGCTCGACGACGGCGACGAGGTACTGGTCCCGGCCCCGGACTACCCGCTGTGGACCGCCTCCGTCTCCCTCGCGGGCGGCACCGCCGTGCACTACCGCTGCGACGAGCAGGCCGACTGGATGCCGGACCTGGCGGACATCGAGCGCAAGGTCACCGACCGCACCAAGGCGATCGTCATCATCAACCCGAACAATCCGACGGGTGCGGTGTACGACGACGAGATGCTGCGCGGGCTCGCCGAGATCGCCCGGCGTCACAACCTGGTGGTCTGCTCGGACGAGATCTACGACCGCATCCTGTTCGACGGCGCCACCCACACCCCGACCGCGGCGATCGCCCCCGACCTGATGGTCCTCACCTTCAACGGGCTTTCGAAGAACTACCGGGTGGCCGGCTACCGCTCCGGCTGGCTCGCGGTGTGCGGGCCAAAGGCCCACGCCTCCTCGTACATCGAGGGCCTGACCATCCTCGCGAACATGCGGCTGTGCGCGAACATGCCGTCCCAGCACGCCGTGGCGACCGCGCTCGGCGGCAGGCAGTCGATCGAGCAGCTGGTGCTGCCGGGCGGCCGGCTCCTTGAGCAGCGGGACACCGCGTACGACCTGCTCACGCAGATCCCCGGTGTCACGTGCGTGAAGCCGAAGGGCGCGCTGTACCTGTTCCCGCGGCTCGACCCGAACGTCTACAAGGTCAAGGACGACCGGCAGATGGTCCTCGACCTGCTGCGCGCCGAGAAGATCATGGTGGTGCACGGGACCGGGTTCAACTGGCCCGAGCCCGACCACTTCCGGATCGTGACGCTGCCGACGGCGAAGGACCTGGCGGACGCGGTGACCCGGATCGGGAACTTCCTGGACGGCTACAGCCAGATGTGACCCGAGCCCGCCGCCACGCCCGCCGCCCCCGTCACCACGACGGCCACCACGACAGCCACCAGGACGGCCGTCCCAGAGGCTGGGCCGGGCTCAACTTTAGACAGAATCTAAGCTAGGATGGCTTCCTGAAACGTTCAGGAGGCCATTCCCATGTATGAGCCGATCCGCACCAAGTCGGTCCACCGCACGATGGCCGCCGACAGTGAGCGCATCCCGCACCGCTCCCGCGAGGACGAACTGGACATCCAGCTCGCCGGGCACCTCTCCGCCCTGCTCGCCGTCACCGACGAGCTCGGACTCACCGAAGCCGGGGACGCCATCGCCCGCCAGGTCGCCCGGTTGCGCGGTGGACTGCCGCCGGTGCGCCACGCGGGGCTCAGCGGCGCCGGATCCGACGCCCTGCACGCGCGTGCGCACGCGCTCGCGGGCCGCGCCCTTCTCGTCGCCGCCTCGCGCGCCGACACCGCGGCGGCGATCCTGGCCGCGCAGCGCATGGACGCCCATGCCGCGGCCCGCGCCCTGACCGCCGCCTCCTGAGCGGCCCACCGACCGGCCCCGGTCCGCGAGCCGCGAAGGTCCGCGGACCGGGTGCCCTTGCTTCACCCGGCCCCCGGCACCCGCACGAGCCGCCCAACCCACACGGTCCGGCCCGCGCGCCTGCCGGGCCCCGTCCGCGCAACTCGGCGCCGCTGCCTACGATGTGGGCGTGTTCGCCTATGCCCTCGCGGCCCTGTTCCTCGTCCTGTTCGGCGTCGGCGTCCTGCGTGACCGGCGGCGCTTCAGCAACGCCGTCCACCTCGGCCTCACCGTCATCTTCCTGACCGTGGCCCTGGTGGTGCTGGTCGACGACACGACCGGCCCCGCGCACCCGTTCCTCAAGTGGTTCACGGTCGCGGTGCTCCTGGTGCCGGTGCTCGGCGCGCTCGTGCTGCCCTTCCTGCTGCTCGCCAACGGCGTGAAGATGATCCGCAGGGAGGGGCGCAGCCCGGCCAACCTGCTGTCCTTCCTGGCCGGCCTCGGCATCCTCGCGCTCGTCGCCCTGCTCCTGACCGCCGCCGCCAGCGGCTCACGCACGCTGACGATCATCGGCGTCACCCTGGCGCTGATCGTGGGTTACGTGTCGTTCCTGTTCTTCTGCTTCATCGGGTACGCCTTCCTGTACGGGCGCCTCCAGCCGCGCCGGAACCTCGACTACGTGGTCGTCCTCGGCTGCGGACTCACCGACGGGGACCAGGTGCCGCCGCTGCTCGCCAGCCGGCTCGACCGCGGGCGGCGGGTGTACGAGTCCCAACTCGCCCGGGGCAACCGGCCGTTGATCATCGCCTCGGGCGGCCGGGGCACCGACGAGCAGGTGCCCGAAGCCCATGCGATGGCCGACTACCTGATCGCACGGGGTGTTCCCGCCGAGCACGTCCTGCGCGAGGACCGGTCCCGTACGACCGAGGAGAACCTGCGCTACAGCGCGGAGCTGATGTCCGCCGGGTCGCCCGACTACACGTGTGTGATCGTGACCAACAACTTCCACGCGTTCCGTGCGGCGTTGATGGCCCGCGCGACGGGGGTCGACGGGCAGGTGGTGGGGGCGGCCACGGCGGCGTACTTCTGGCCCAGTGCCACGCTCCGCGAGTTCGCGGCGGTGTTCCTGGCGCACAAGGGCGTCAATCTGACGGTCTGCGGCGTCCTGGCCGCGCTCGGGGCGGGGGCCTGGCTGCTGAGCTGAACGACGCCAACGGTGTCCGGATCCGGCAGGGGCACGCGCGTCCCGCAGACCGGGAAAAGGGCCGGCCCCCGGAGCCGTGAGGGGGCTCCGGGGGCCGGCCGATGCGCGGCGGGTCACGAGTGACCCCACAGGTCAGGGCGGATGTCGAACCGACCCGCCGCTCACACCTCCGGCCCGGCCGTGCCAGGACAGGCGGCAGGCCACGACCGGAGGGAGTTTCGCGAGGGCGGTTCAGCCCAGGCGGGACACCAGCGAGCGGTACTGGTCCCACAGCTCCTTGGGCGCGTGGTCGCCGAAGGTGTTGAGGTGGTCGGGGACCAGCGCCGCCTCCTCGCGCCAGACCTCCTTGTCGACCTTGAGCAGGAAGTCCAGGTCGGCCTCCGGCAGGTCGAGGCCGTCGGTGTCCAGGGACTCCTTGGTCGGCAGGATGCCGATGGGGGTCTCGACGCCCTCGGCCTTGCCCTCAAGGCGCTCCACGATCCACTTCAGGACCCGGCTGTTCTCACCGAAGCCGGGCCACACGAACTTGCCCGCGTCGTTCTTGCGGAACCAGTTCACGTAGTAGATCTTCGGCAGCTTGGCGGCGTCGGCGTTCGCCCCGACCTTGACCCAGTGGGCCATGTAGTCGCCCATGTTGTAGCCGCAGAACGGCAGCATCGCGAACGGGTCGCGGCGCAGCTCGCCGACCTTGCCCTCGGCGGCGGCGGTCTTCTCCGAGGCGACGTTCGCGCCGAGGAAGACGCCGTGGTTCCAGTCGAAGGACTCCGTCACCAGCGGCACCGCGGAGGCGCGGCGGCCGCCGAAGAGGATGGCCGAGATCGGCACGCCCTTGGGGTCCTCCCACTCGGGCGCGATGGTCGGGCACTGCCCGGCCGGCGTGGTGAAGCGGGCGTTGGGGTGGGCGGCCGGGGTGTCGGACGCGGGCGTCCAGTCGTTGCCCTTCCAGTCCGTGAGGTGCGCGGGCGTCGTCTCGGTCATGCCCTCCCACCACACGTCGCCGTCGTCGGTGAGCGCGACGTTGGTGAAGACGGAGTTGCCCCACAGCGTCTTCATGGCGTTGGCGTTGGTGTGCTCGCCGGTGCCGGGTGCGACGCCGAAGAAACCGGCCTCGGGGTTGATCGCGTACAGCTGGCCGTCCTCGCCGAAGCGCATCCAGGCGATGTCGTCGCCGATGGTCTCGACCTTCCAGCCGGGGATGGTCGGCTCCAGCATGGCGAGGTTGGTCTTGCCGCAGGCGCTCGGGAAGGCTGCCGTGACGTACTTGGCCTCACCGTTCGGCGGGGTCAGCTTGAGCACGAGCATGTGCTCGGCGAGCCAGCCCTCGTCGCGCGCCATGACGGACGCGATGCGCAGCGCGTAGCACTTCTTGCCGAGCAGGGCGTTGCCGCCGTAGCCCGAGCCGTAGGACCAGATCTCGCGCGACTCGGGGAAGTGCGAGATGTACTTGGTGGTGTTGCAGGGCCACGGCACGTCGGCCTCGCCGTCGGCCAGCGGAGCGCCCAGGGTGTGGACGGCCTTCACGAAGAAGCCGTCGCTGCCGAGCTCGTCCAGGACGCGCTGTCCCATGCGGGTCATGGTGCGCATCGAGACGGCGACGTACGCGGAGTCGGTGATCTCGACGCCGATCGCGGAGAGCGGCGAGCCGACCGGGCCCATGCAGAAGGGGACGACGTACATGGTGCGGCCGCGCATCGAACCGCGGAAGACGCCCTGCTCGCCCGTGAAGATGTCCTTCATCTCGGCGGGGGCCTTCCAGTGGTTGGTCGGGCCCGCGTCCTCCTCCTTCTCGGAGCAGATGAAGGTGCGGTCCTCGACCCGGGCGACGTCACGCGGGTCGGAGGCGGCGTAGTACGAGTTGGGGCGCTTGGCCTCGTCCAGCTTCTTGAACGTGCCCTTGGCGACGAGCTCCCCGCACAGGCGCTCGTACTCGGCCTCGGATCCGTCGCACCAGACCACACTGTCCGGCTGGGTCAGTTCCGCGATCTCGTTGACCCACGAGATCAGTTCCTGGTGCTTGGTGGGGACAGAGAGGGGAGCCGCGATGTCGCGCGCCACGATCGCTCCTAGATGAGGGTCTTCTGGACGGGTTTGACGTACTTCTTCATTGCCGCCCCGTGGGGGCTGCGACCCGGATGCTGACCCCGTGGATCACCTTGGCGCTCATCCGGTGCCGACCGCACTCATCTGATCTTCCGCGTCGTTCGCCCATATGTCCAGGGGGCCTCTCACGTGAGCATCACCACTTACCGCCTTCTTAACTGCCATTTGCCGTTCACTTACCCGACGGCCGCCCGACGCTCGGTAACGGGCCGTACCTATGCGTAACTTACGGGGGCGTAGGTAGCATGCGGAGCATGACTGATGAGGTGATGGCACACGCGATCGACCCGGTGACGCAGATGGTGAAGCCGAAGATGCGCGGCTGGCTGCACGCCGGGATGTTCCCGGCCGCACTGATCTCCGGCCTGGTGCTCACCGCGTTCGCGGGGTCCACCAAGGCGCGGATCGCCTGCGGGATCTTCGCCCTCACCGCCTGTCTGCTCTTCGGGATCAGTGGCCTCTACCACCGGGGCACCTGGGGCCCGCGCGGCGAGGCGATTCTGCGCCGCCTGGACCACGCCAACATCTTCCTCATCATCGCGGGCACCTACACCCCGCTCACCCTGCTCCTGCTGCCCGGCTCCACCGGCCGGGTCCTGCTGTGGGCGATCTGGGCGGCCGCGGCAGCCGGCATCGCCTTCCGGGTGTTCTGGATCGGCGCCCCGCGCTGGCTCTACACGCCCTGCTATCTGGCGATGGGCTGGGCGGCGGTCTTCTTCCTGCCCGACTTCATGCGGGCCGGCGGCGTCGCCGTACTGGTCCTGGTCGTGGTGGGCGGACTGCTCTACAGCGCGGGCGGCATCATCTACGGCATCAAGCGCCCGAACCCGTCACCGCGCTTCTTCGGCTTCCACGAGGTCTTCCACTCCCTGACGCTGGCGGCGTTCATCGTGCACTACGTGGGCATCTCGCTGGTGGCCTACCAGCACGGATAACCCTCCGCCCACCGACACCCAGCCCCCGCGAAGGGCCCCGGCGCACGCTGCGCCGGGGCCCTTCGCGTGCCCGGGTGCCCGGGTGCCCGGTGAACGCGCGACGCGATGGGCACCCGACCATCATTTGACAGTGACATTCTTTTGCGAGTTACTGTCAAACATAACGGTACGTGCTGCGGAACGCTCGGAACGCGTGGAACGCGTCCCACGGGAGGAGCCCACCCATGACCGCCCCGACCCCCCTCGCCACCGGCGCCGCCGCGCCCCCCGCACCCGTCCCCGACCCCCGCCGCTGGTGGGCGCTGGGCGCGATGGTCGCGAGCATGCTGGTGCTCGGCTTCGACATGACGATCCTGAACGTGGCGCTGCCGACCATGGCCGGCCGGCTCGGCGCCACCACCGGCCAACAGCAGTGGATGGCGGACGCGTACGTCGTCGTCTTCGCGGCGCTGATGCTGCCCGCGGGGCTGCTCGGCGACCGCTTCGGCCGCCGCCGGATGCTGATCACGGGCCTCGGCATCTTCCTGGCCGGTTCCGTGCTCGGGTCGCTGGCCGGCAGCGTCGAGCCGGTCATCGCGGCCCGTGCGGTCATGGGGATCGGCGGCGCGCTCGTGATGCCCCTGGCCCTGGCTGTGCTGCCGTCCCTCTTCGCCCCGGACGAGCGCGGCAAGGCCGTCGGCATCGTCACCGCCGCCTCCGCGCTCGGCATGCCGCTCGGCCCGATCATCGGCGGCTTCCTGCTCGACCACTTCTGGTGGGGCTCGGTCTTCCTGATCAACGTCCCGATGGTCGCCATCGGCATAGCCGCCTGCGCCTTCCTGCTGCCCGAGACCCGCGACCCGGCGGCGCCGAGGGTCGACGTCCTGTCCACGGCCCTCACCGCGGCCGGGCTCGGCGCGCTGATCTACGCCATCATCGAGGCGCCCGGCCGGGGTTGGGGCAGCCCGCTGGTCCTCGCCATGCTGGGCGGCGGGGCGGTCCTGATCGCGGCTCTGGTCGTACGGGAGCGGCGGTCACCGCGTCCGATGCTGGACCTCACCCTGCTCGGCCACCGGCCGTTCCTCCTGAACACCCTCGCCGCGACGCTGGTCATGTTCGTCCTGTCCGGCCTGCTGTTCGTGCTGCCGCCCTACTTCCAGGCGGTCCTCGGCAGCGACGCGTTCGGCACCGGCCTTCGCCTGCTGCCGCTGATGGGTGGCCTCCTGGTGGCGGCCAGGGGCACCCCGGGTCTGGTCGTACGGTTCGGGGCGCGCGGGGTGATCAGCGCGGGGCTCGTGGTCCTGGCCTTCGCGGCGCTGCTCGGCAGCATGATCGGCGTCGAAGACGGCTATGGCTACACCGCGCTGTGGCTCTCGCTCGCCGGGCTCGGCTTCGGCTGCGCGATGGTGCCCGCGATGACGGCCGCCCTCGCGACGCTGCCCCCGGACCGCGCGGGCAGCGGCTCAGGACTGCTCATGACGGTGCGGCAGGTCGGCAGCGCCGTCGGCATCGCGCTGCTCGGCTCGCTGCTCTCCGGCGCGTACGCGCACGGGCTGCCGTCGGGGGCGCCGCCCGCGGCCGGCGACTCGGTGGTGGCGGCGCACCTGGTGGCCGCGGCGACCCACGATCCCCGTCTGGCGCCGGCCGCCGACACCGCGTACGTCCATGGCATGGGCGTCGTCCTGTTCGTCTGCTTCGCCGCGGCCCTGGCGACGGCGCTGCTCGCCGCGGCCCTGCTGGCGAAGTCCGAACCCGCAGGTCCGGCCCTCGGGAAGGTGGTCGGGGGTGGGGGCGACCGCGTAGCCGGTGGCGGGGGCGATGCCGGACAATGACGACCATGGCCGCCACCCCCCGTACCAGCCCCGCCGTCGGCTCGCTCGCCGAGAGCCTTCAGCCGCAGCTGAGCCTGCGCGAACGCAAGAAGCTCAAGACGCGCGTCGCGATCCGCCGGGCCACGTACCGGTTGGTCGCGGAGCAGGGGTACGAGGCGACGACGGTCGAGCAGATCGCGGAGGCGGCGGAGGTCTCCCCGTCCACGGTGTTCCGCTACTTCCCGACGAAAGAGGACATTGTCCTCACGGACGAGTTCGACCCGATCCTGCTGCGGGAGATGCGGTCCCGGCCGGCCGGGGAGCCGCCGTTGCGCTCGCTGCGGTACGTGATGACCGAGGCGATGCGGCTCGCGCTGCTCGACGACCACGAGGAGACGGTGCAGCGGACGCGGCTGATGGTGGAGGTGCCGGCGTTGCGGGCCCGGATGATGGAGTCGATGGCGTCGACGAGCCGGCAGCTCTGTGAGGTGCTCGCGGAGCGGAGCGGGAGGGAGGTCGATCTGGAGGTGCGGGTGTTCGCGATGGCGGTGCTTGGGGCGCTGCACGAGACGACGGTGTACTGGGCCGAGCGGCACCACGAAGACGACATCTTCGTGCTGATCGGCCGCACGCTCGACGCGTTGGAGGCGGGCCTCCCTCTGGCGGGCTGACGCCGGGCTGCGCCTACTCTCCCCGTGGCCCGTAGCTACTCGATGCCGACCGGCGCGGACATCCTCGGCACCCTTCGCGCAGTTCCCCGCGCCCCTTGGCTACTCGATGCCGGCCGGCATGCACATCCTCAGCCCCCTTCGCGCAGTTCCCCGCGCCCCTGAACTACTCCATGCCGGCCGGCGAGGACATCCTCGGCCCCCTTTGCGCAGTTCCACGCGCCCCTGAGCTACTCGGTGCCGGGCTGCATGGGCATGTTCAGCCCGTCCGGCGATTGAGGACGAGCGCCCTTAAGGCGCGAACGGGGTCTGGGGCGGAGCCCCAGCAACCCCGCCTCCGTCTGCGGACCGTGCCCGCGTCCCGCGCAGTTCCCCGCGCCCCTGAACTACTCGATGCCGGGCTGCATGGGCATGTTCAGCCCGTCCGGCGATTGAGGACGAGCGCCCTTAAGGCGCGAACGGGGTCTGGGGCGGAGCCCCGGGGGCTGCACTCTCCAGTAGCCGCACGGGAGGTGGGTGGGAGAACGCGCGAACGGGGTCTGGGGCGGAGCCCCGGGGGGCTGCACTCTCCAGTAGCCGCACGGGAGGTGGGTGGGAGAACGCCCCGCGGGGTCAGGTCAGGGCGGCTGCCAGGGCCTCCGGGGTCGTCACCGGTGCGTCGCACGTGAAGCGCCGGCACACGTACGCCGCCGGGGCCCCACCCACCAGCCCCCGATCCGCAAGCAGCGGGAACTCGCCCTCCGGCACCCCCACCGCCACCACCGCCCCCGGCGCAGAGGCAAGCAGCGCCGTGCGGTGGAGCGCCCCCGTCAGGGGGTCGGTGGGCGTGCCCACCACCGCCACCTCGCGGGGCCCGTCGAGCACCGCCTCGGCCGCGGCGAGCCCCCACCCGATGAACCGCGGTGCCCGTGGCCCGAGCGCCTTGACCACCCCGAGTGCCCCCTCCGCCGCCTCCCGGTGCGCGGAGGACCCCGTGTGCGCCGCATAGGACAGCAGGGCCGAGGCCGCGGCCGTCCACCCCGAGGGCGTCGCGTTGTCGGTCGGGTCCTGCGGACGGCGGATCAGGCGTTCCGCGTCGTGCGGGGTGTCGTACAGGACGCCTCCCTCGCCCCTGAACTGGTCGAGGACGATGTCGAGCAGGAACCCGGCGAACTCCAGCCAAACCCCTTCCCCGGTCACTCCGGCCAGCGCGAGGAAGCCCTCGGCGACGTCGGCGTAATCCTCCAACACCCCGCCGTTCGGGCCGACTTGCCCGTCCCGCGAGGTGCGGGCGATGCGGGCGTGGTCGTCCATGTGGACCCGGACGAGAACGTCCGCCGTCTCGGTCGCGCGCTCGACCAGGTCGGGCCGGTCGAAGAGCGCACCGACCTCGGCGAGCGCCGCGATCGCAAGTCCGTTCCAGGCCGCGACCAGCTTGTCGTCCCGCCCGGGCCGCTCCCGCAGCTCGCGCGCCGCGAGCAGACGGTCGCGCACACCATCCGCCAACTCCTCCCCGCCATCGGGGAGTTGGAGCACGGACGAGCCCTCCTCGAACGTGCCCTCCTCGGTCACCCCGAAGTGCCGTGCCGCAGTCGCTCCGTCCTCGGCGCCCAGCACCTCGGCGAGCTGCGCGGGCGTCCACACATAGAACGCGCCCTCCACATGGTGCCCCGCACCGTCCTCGCTGTCGGCGTCGAGCGCGGAGGCGTAACCGCCCTCGTTGGTGCGCAGTTCGCGCACCATGAAGTCGGCGGTCTCCAGGGCGACCCGTCGCGCGAGCTCGGAGCCGGTGACCCGCCACAGGTGGGCGTACACCCGGCACAGCAGGGCGTTGTCGTACAGCATCTTCTCGAAGTGCGGTACGAGGGTGGCCCCCGGGCGCGGGCGCAGGACGTAGCGGTGGAAGCCGCCGCCCAGCTGGTCGTAGAGGCTGGAGCGTGCCATGGCCTCGCACATGCCCTCGGCCATTTCGAGGGCCGCCTCGGACCCCGTCCGCGCGTGGTGGCGCAGCAGGAACTCGATCACCATGCCCGGCGGGAACCGGGTGTCGCCGTTGCCGAGCCAGCCGCTCTCCGGGTCGTACTCCCGGGTGATCCCGAGCAGCGCCTGGGCCAGCTCCTCCTCGCCCGGCAGGCCGCCCGCGCCGTGGTCCAGCTCGCGGGACGCCAGATCGCGGGTGATCTTCCCGGCGACGTCGGCCACCTCGTCGCGCCGGTCGGCCCACGCGCTCCGGACGCCTTCGAGGACCTGCCGGAAGGAGGGCATGCCGTGCCGGGGCTCGGGCGGGAAGTACGTACCGAAGTAGAAGGGCTCGCCGTCCGGGGTCATGAAGACGGACATGGGCCAGCCACCCCGCCCGGTCGCCGCCTGCACCGCCTCCATGTACACGGCGTCCACGTCGGGCCGCTCCTCGCGGTCCACCTTGATGTTCACGAAGTGCTCGTTCATGTAGGCCGCGGTGGCCTCGTCCTCGAACGACTCATGAGCCAGCACATGACACCAGTGACAACTGCTGTACCCGACACTCAGGAACACCGGCACCCCCCGCCGCCGCGCGTCCGCGAATGCTTCGTCTCCCCAGGGCCACCAGTCCACCGGGTTGGCGGCGTGCTGGAGGAGGTACGGGGACTGGGAGTCAGCCAGTCGGTTCATGCCGGTCACCTTCCCACGTCTGTATGTCCGGCCCACAGTAGGCACGGGGACGGCCTCGACGCGAAGCGCGACCCGGCCCACTTGGGCGGCGGCCCGGTTGTCCGGTCACATGGACGGAGGCCCGGTCACGTGGTCGGAGGCCCGGTCACGTGGGCGGCGGCCCCGTCAGGCGGCGGGCCGTCGTTTTCGGCAGGGTCGCCGCCGTGTGGTGGCTCTCTTCGAGGCCGGGGGTGCCGGACGTGCCGGTTGCCAGCAAGTAGCCCAGGTGTGTGCGGTTGCGGGCGCCGAGGTGGGACATGAGGCGGGCGATGTGCTGGCGGCAGGTGCGTTCGCTGATGCCGAGCTGGCGGGCGATCGCCGCGTCCTTGTCCTCGTGGAGCAGCAGCCGGGCGATGGCCCGCTGCATGTCGGAGACGATCACCTTCTGCTTGCGGGTCTCGTACGCGGAGGCGTACGGGATGGCGCTGCTCCAGGCCGCCTCGAACGTGCCCACCATGAAGGTGATCAGGTCCGGCTGGCTGATCCTCAGGGCGCCGCTGCCGTTGTCGGCCTGTACGAAGGCCAGCCGTCGGTCGAAGACGATCAGGCGCGGGAAGAGGGTGTTCAGGGTGCGGATCTCCGCGCCGGCCGCCGTCAGGCGCTCCGCGTACGCCTCGGTCGCGGGGCTGTACCGGGCGCTGTGCTGGTAGATGGTGCGCATCCGCACGCCCCGCTCCAGCAGCTCGGAGTCCCGGGTCAGGGCCTCGGCCAGGACCTCGACGGGGCGGGGGCCGCCGGGCTGGGCGGTCATCAGGTCGCTCGCGCACTCCGCGGCGGCCTTGTTCAGCATGACGTTGACGTCGGCGGCCTTGAGGACTTCGACGTTCAGGTCGTCGGCCGCCCGGCCCACCGCGTCCGCGTACACGGCGCGCAGGGCGTCGAACTCGACTGTCGCCCCGGCTATGCGCTCCTGCGCGTCCCGCAGCCGGTGGCGCAGCGGTTCGAGCGTGTGGACCTCCGCCACCTGGGGAGCGCACGCCCGGTAGGTGTCGGCGCCGTCCTCCGCGGGCTGGAGCAGATGGAGCGTGCGCAGGCGCTCGAAAGCGGTCTCGGCCTCGGCGCGGGGCAGGCCGGACCGTACGGCCAGCTTTCCCCGTGTCGTCGCCCCTTCGCGCAGGGCCGCGGCATACATCCGCCGCAGGCCGGGGGCGTCCGCGAGCCCGGCGGCGGAGAGGCCCGGGACACCCCCGTTTTGGTCGTTTACCTGGTGTTCAGATGTCATTTGTGCTGCCTTCATATTCCGTCATTGCCGGTTCATGATCCCTGACCGGCATGGTGCCGATGCGGCCCACCCGTGATGATCGAAAAGAGCCGAGCGTCAAGAACGACCTTCCAATGCGTCGGCTTTGTACGCACTGTGTGAACAAACGGGGTGGGATTCATCATGAACATGAAGACGAAGACCAAGCGCTGGGTTCTCGCGCTCACCGCGGCGCTAGCCGTGACCGCCGGCCTCCACTCGGCCGCCGCCGGACCGGCGACCGGTCCTGGGCGGACGGTCGCCATCGCGGCCGCCGCCATGGACACCGGCTGGGGGTGATCCGGTCGGCACCGGCAGCCTCCACTTTCGCCCCCGCTCCGAACGCGCCCGTCCCCCAGGGGAGTTGACGCCGCGAACGTCGTAGCGGGCGCCCGACGCGACGGCTGCCGTGCCACCGACCGGACCCGACTCAGCACCGAACGAAAGTAGTTGTCATGGATGCGAGGGCCCTTCTTCTGCTGGTCCGCGTGGGGTGTCTGCGTGAGCAGGCACTCACCTCCTGGACCGCCCGGCCCGACGTCGAGCTGGCCGTGGCCGAAAGCGCCACCGCCGCCTACCTCAGGCTGGCCGACCGGCAGATCCCGCTCTCCCCCGACCGTCCCGCCGACGAGATGTACGAGGCCTGCCGCGCCGCCCTGGCCGCGGCGCCCGGCCCCAAGGGCGTGACCGGATTCCTCGACTCGACGCTGCCCGTGGTGGCGCGCCTGGCCGAGGAGTTCGGGCTGCCCGGCTGCTCGCCCGACACGCTCAAGTCCCTCACCGACAAGGCGTGGGCGCGTGAGCGCTTCGCCGAGTCGGGGGTGCCGGGTCCCCGGTTCCGTACCCTGCCGGCGGCGCTGCCCGCGGCCGACCGCGGCGAGGCGGTCGCCGGGCTCGCCCATCCGCTGATCCTCAAGCCGGTGGACTCCTCCGCCGGTCGCGGCGTGGTCAGGGCCGGCGGCCCCGCGGAGCTCGACGCGGCCTGGGAGACGGCGGCCCGCTTCACCAAAACCGGCACCCTGCTCGCCGAGGAGGAGCTGATCGGCGAGGAGATCAGCGTCGAGACGGTCACCGTCGCAGGCCGCACGGTGGTGCTGGCCTGCACCGAGAAACTGAGCACCCGCGGCGAGGTGTTCGTCGAGCTCGGCCAGGCGAGCCCGGCCCGGCTCCCCGCATCCCTGGACGCCGAGGTCCGCGCCGTCGCGGCCGCCGCCCTGAAGGCGGTCGGCTTCGACCACGGCATCGCGCACACCGAGATGATCCTGACCGCCGAGGGCCCCCGGATCATCGAGGTCAACCCGAGGCCGGCCGGCGACTGCATCCTGGACCTCATCCGGCTCACCACCGGCGTCGACGTGTACGACATCGCCGCCGATCTGGCGCTCGGCGTGCCGGTCGACCTGGACGCACTGGAGCGCATGTCCTTCACGGGCGGCGCGGCGATCCGCTTCCTGACCGGCGAGCCCGGCGTCGTGCGGCGCGTCGAGGGTGTCGCGGAGGCCGCGGCCCGCCTGGACCCGGCCCGTGAGCGGCTGGTGCTGCTGACCAGGCCGGGCGACACCGTCGAGTCCGTCTCCAGCAATCTGCACCGCCTCGGATACGTCATCGCGGTCGGCGCGGACACGCGGGCGGCGCTCGCGCGGGCCGAGGAGATCGCCGCGCTCGTCTCCATCAGCACCTCCCCCGCCGAGGCGGACGAACAGCCCGTACGCAGGCTGCCCAGTTCGGAGTGCTGGACCTGATGGCCGCCCGTACCACCACGACAAGGAATTCCATGCGATCCCCCGACTCCTACTGGCTCGCCACAGGACCGGACTGGAGCCGGCGCGGCGCGGCCCTGCCCGAGCGGGCCGACGTCTGTGTGCTGGGCGCCGGGGTGATGGGCTCGACCCTCGCCTACTGGCTCACCAGGTCCGGCGCGCGCCCGCTGGTCATCGACCGCAACGCCGCACCCGCCATGGGGTCGTCCGGCCGCAACGCCGGCCGGCTCATCCAGGGCGGCCACGCCCAGCACGCCCTGGCCATCGACGCGCACGGCCACGACGAGGCGCTGGCCATCTACCGGGCGACCCTCACCAACCGGGACCTGGTGCGCGAGGTCACCGCCCGCGAGGGCATCGAGGCCGCCCTCTTCCCGACGGCCAAGCTGGACCTGGCCGTCGAGGAGGACGAAGCCCTCGAACTCAAACGGACGGCCGAGGCCCTGCGGGCCGACAACATCGCCGCCGAATGGCTCGACCTGCCCGGCGCACGCGCGGTGTTCGGCACCGACCTGCCCGACACGGTGCTCGGCGCCCTGCACCGGCCCGACCAGGACGCGGTGCACTCGGTGGGCTACGTACGGGGCATCGCGGAGGCCGCCGCGCGCGGTGGCGCCGAGTTCGCCTGCGGGGTCACCGCGACCTCGGTCGAACCGGCCGCCGGTGGCGGCTGGCTCGTCGTCACCGACGCGGGCCGGGTGCTCGCCGACCAGGTGGTCGTCGCCCTCAACGTCTGGACGCCGCGTCTGCTGCCGGAGCTCGCTCCGGTCATCACACCCGTACGGGGACAGCTGGTGCAGACGGCGCCGGTGCCCTTCCGCATCCCGCAGTGGGGCCTGGACCGCGGCCTCCTGTACGGCGGGCAGACGCCGGACGGCTCGCTGCTCGTCGGCGGCCTGCGCACCACCGTGCCGGGCCGCGACGAGGGGATCGAGGTGCCCGATGGCAGCAACACGCCCGGCTTCGCACCCGATCTGGCCGAGCGTCTGGCCGAGGCACTGCCGTCCGTGCTGCCCGCCGCCACCGGCGTGCCGGTGGTGCGGGCCTGGAGCGGTGTCATGGCCTTCACACCCGACCGCTGCCCGCTGGTCGGCGCCTGGCCGGGCGCCGAAGGCCTGTGGGTGATGGCCGCGTTCAACGGCCATGGCATGCCGTATTCCCAGGTCATGCCGGAACAACTCGCGGAGCGGATCCGCGGCGGCCGGGGTGCCGGCATCCCCGTCGGCTTCGATCCCGCCCGCTTCCTGTGACCGGGGGCATCATGTCGAGCTCAACCACCCTTTCCCATCCCGTCGCCGAGCCGTGGCCGAACGCCCGGCACTCGGGCGCGCCGCTCCTGGTGATCGGCGCGGGACCCAAGGCCATCGCCCTCGCCGTGAAGTCGAGCGTGCTGCGCGCCGCCGGATTCGACGTGCCCGAGGTCGTCGCCGTCGAGCGGGACCGCACCGCCGCCAACTGGCGTGAGGGCCGCGGCTGGACCAACGGCCTGCAACGCCTCGGCACCCTGCCCGAGAAGGACCTCGGGTTCCCCTACGACGGCTCCGCCTGGGGAGACGCCGACGACCCGATCGCCGGTGAAGTCGTCCAGCGGATGGCCGCGTACAGCTGGGCGGGCCACCTGCGGGACCGGGGCGCGTACGCGCGCTGGATCGACCGGGGCCGGCCGCAGCCGAGCCACCGGGAGTGGGCCGACTACCTGCAATGGGCGGCGGTCCGCGCCGGCCTGCGGACCGTGAACGGACAGGTTCTGGGCGCCGAACTGGCCGACGACGGCTGGACGTTGACCGTCCAGGACGGCGAGCTGCGCTCGCAGGTCCACGGCCGCGGCCTGCTCGTGTCGGGCCCGGGACCGGTCGCCCCCGTCGTCGCACCGGACGGCACCCGGGTGCTCACCACCGGGGACTTCTGGCGGCTCGCCACCGAAGGGCTGCCCGACTGGGCCCGCCAGGTGACGGTCGTCGGTGCCGGTGAGACCGCGGGCACCATCGTGCGCGAACTGGCCGTGGGCCTCGACCGCCAGGTCACCGTCGTCACCCCCCGCGCGACGCTGTACAGCAGGGGCGAGAGCGTCTTCGAGAACCGTTACTACAGCGACCCCACCGGCTGGTCCGGGCTCACCGAGGCGGACCGCCGCGAGTTCATCCGGCGCACCGACCGCGCCGTCTTCTCGCAGGACGTCCAGGCCGACCTGGCCGGGACGAAGAACGTGGCGTGGGAGCCCGGCCGCGTCGTCGGCACCCGTCAGGACGGCGCGGGCCGCGTCGAGGTGGAGATCGCCTACGGGGGCCGGCAGCGCGTCCACAGCGCCGATCTGGTCGTCGACGCGACCGGCGGCGACCCCCTGTGGTTCACCCGGATCCTCGGCCCGCGCGCCGATGACGCCCTGCGGGCCGCGCTCGGCGGGACCGTGACGCGCGAGCACGTCGAGCGGGCCATCGACGCCTCGCTCGCCGTCGCCGGCCTGCCCGCTCCTCTGCACGTGCCCAACCTCGCGGCCCTCGCCCAGGGTCCCGGATTCCCCAATCTGAGTTCCCTCGGCCTCCTGTCCGACCGGGTCCTCGCGGCCTATGTCCCCTCCGTGTGCCCCGGACTCGCTCCGGCCGCCGACGACCGGCCCGCGGACCTGTCCGCCGTCAACCAAGGAGCAGCACAACGATGACCCGGCACCCCAACGACCCCGCCCTGAAGGTCGACTTCGTCCAGCTGCTCTTCAGCGACATCGCGGGCCGCCTCAAGACCCTTGAGGTCCCCGCGGCCCGCTGGTCCGAGGTCCGCGACAGCGGCTGGACCCTGGACGGATCCGTACTGCTCGGCTACGGCGACGCCGAACACAGCGACCTGCGGCTGGTGCCGGACGTCTCCACGTTCGTCCACCGCCCCTGGACCACGCCGTCGGGCCGGTCGGTCGGCATGGTCTTCTGCGATGTGCTCGACGCCGAGGGACAGCCGTTCGCCGCCGACCCGCGGGCCGTGCTGCGCCGGGCCGTCGAGGCGTCCGAGGCCCGCGGGCAGCGCCCGGTGTTCGGTGTCGAGGCCGAGTTCTACCTGCTGCGCGACACCGGCGCGGACGAAGCGGGCGAGCCCGTGGACGGCGCGGGCTACTGGGATCTGAGCGTGGACGAGCAGGCCGACGAGGTCTGCCGCGACATCAGCGAGGCGCTGGCCCTGATGGGGTTCACCGTCGACGGCCACCACCACGAGGTCTGCCCCGGGCAGCGCGAACTCGTCTTCCGGCACGGTGACGCCCTGACCACGGCGGACCGGCTGCTGCTCCTCAAGCACACCGCCAAGGTGATGGCCCGGCGGCGCGGCATGTCGGCCGTCTTCATGCCCAAGCCGCTCGCCCATCTCTACGGCAACGCCCTGCACGTCCACGTCTCGCTGGAGGGCACGGGCGCCAAGGAGGGGCCGCTGTTCCACGACGCGGCCGACCCGGGCGGCATGTCCGAGCTGTTCCACCACGCCCTCGCCGGTGTCCTCGACCACGCCCCCGCACTCACCGCCCTTGGCAACCCCACGGTCAACTCCTACAAGCGTCTCGTCCCGGCCTCCGGCACTCCGGTGCACGCCAGTTGGGCCCGCCGCAACCGCTCCACCGCGTTCAAGGTGGCGGGCGACAGCGCCGTACCGCGCTCGCTGCGCCTCGAACTGCGCAGCCCCGACCCGGCGGCCAACCCGTATCTGCTGTTCGCGGGTGTGCTCGCGGCGTTCGCCGACGGGCAGGACCGGCGCCTGAAGCTGCCGCAGGCGTGCGAGGAGCCGGCGGACGCCCTGACCGGGGACGACCTCACGGCCCGCGGCATCGTCTCGCTGCCCACCGATCTGCCGTCCGCGCTGCGCGCCCTCGACGAGGACGGCCTGGTGCGCCGCACCCTCGGTGAGCTCGCCGCCGGCGCGGTCGCCCGCAACTCCCGCGCGGACTGGGCCGCATGGCACCGTGTGATCACGCCGTGGGAGATCGAGCGGTACGCGCAGACCGTGTGATCCACCGGCGTCAGCCCCCGTACCGCCCGCACCCATCCCCTGAGGAACCACCATGCATGTCACCGTCGAGAGCACCCAAGGCCCGGTCGGCGTCCCGTCCGAGGAGCACCGCTGGACCGCGCTGTTCTTCATCACCGAGCCGGGCATCGGCGAGGTCCTGCCCGAACTGGCGGGCTGCACCACGGGGTTGTGCTCCGTGCGTGACGACGCGGCCCGCTTCGCCCGGGCCGGCGTCCGTGTCCTCGGAGTCAGCGCGCACGCCCCGGGCCATCTGGCCGAGTTCGCCCGCTCCCGCGACCTCGGCTACCCGCTGGTCGGCGACGGCGACCTGGCACTCGGCCGGGAGCTCGGCGTGCCCGAGGTGACGGCGGACGGGCGGACGCTGTTCGCCCGGGCCGCGGTGATCCTCGACCGCACGGGCGAGGTACGGGCGCTGCTGCACCCCGTGCCGGACCCCGCACGGCACGCGGCGCTCGTCCTGGACAAGCTGGACGAGCTCATGGCGGCGGAGGCCGACGGTGCCTGAGCCCTCCGGCGGCGGGCGCACCCCGTCACGGGGGCGGATACGCGCGCTGCTGCCGGAGCCCGGCGCGCCGCGGGCCCTGGCCCTTTCCACGCTCGTCGGCCAGACCGGCAGCGGGCTGTTCCTGCCGGTGAGCGCGCTGTTCTTCACCCGCTCCGTGGGGCTCTCGCCCGCGCAGGTCGGTCTCGGCCTCGGCGTCGCGGGCCTCATCGGGCTCGCGGCGGCCGTCCCCATCGGGCGCGTCGCGGACCGCTTCGGCGCCCGCGGCACCTACGGGGTCTCCCTGCTCGGCCAGGCCGCGGCGACGGCCTCCTTCGCGCTGGTCCACTCGCTGTGGGCGTTCGTCGTGACCAGTACGCTCGCGGCGCTCGCCCAGCGCGGCGGCAGCGCGGCCCGCGGCGCCGTCATCGGCAGCCTCGGCGAGGGCGAACAGCGGGTCAGGCTGCGGGCCCTGCTCAAGTCGGTGACCAACGCGGGCCTGAGCATCGGCACGGCGCTCGCCGCCCTCGCCCTGGCCGCCGACACGCGCGGCGCCTATCTGACCGTCGTCCTGCTGAACGCCGCCACCTACCTCGGGGCCGCGCTGCCCCTGCTGCGCGTCCCCCCGGTCGCCCCCCACGGCGGCGGTCCTGCCGCGGCGCCGCGCCGCGCGGTGCTGCGCAACCGCCCCTACACGCTGGTCACGCTGCTGTGCGGGCTCACCAGCGTCCACTACGACGTGCTGTCCCTGGCCCTTCCGCTGTGGATCGCCGGGCACAGCGACGCCCCCCGGTGGAGCATTTCCGCGGTCATCATGGCCAACACCGTGCTTGTCGTCCTGCTCCAGGTGCCGTTCTCGCGCGGCACGGGCGACGCGGCGACCGCCGCTGCCGCCGTCCGCCGCTCCGGGTGGATCCTGTGGGCGAGCTGGACGGTGATCGCGGGCGCCGCCTTCGCCGGCTCCGCCGCCCTGGCGTTCACACTGCTCGTCGCGGGCATGGTGCTGCACACCGCCGGTGAACTGTGGCACTCGGCGGGCAGTTACGGACTGAGCTACGAGCTGGCGCCCGCCGGATCGCACGGCGAGTACCAGGGCTTCTTCTCCCTGGGGCGCGGAGCCACGGCCGCGCTCGCCCCGCTGGTGGTCACCACCGTGTGCCTGGCCAAGGGTTCCGCGTGGCGGCCCGCCACGGGCTGGTGCCTGCTCGGCCTCGTGGTGGCCGTGGCGGCGGCCGCGGTGCCCGCCGCGACCCGCTGGGCCGAGCGCGACGCCGCCCACGCCACGCACCGTACATCCGCCCCCATCGGGGCCCTTCCCCTTCAGGAGCCGGCATGACCACCTCCGCCCCGGCACACGACCACGACGCCCCCGCCCCTGCCCCTGCCCCTGCCCCGGCACACGACCGCGCCACCCCCGGCCCGCCCGGGCCCGCGGTCCTGGTGCTCGGCGGCGGCACCCGGCTGCCCGAGGCCCTGCGCAGGCACGGCTGGTACGTCGTCTACGGCGGCGCACCCGAGGAGTTCACCCCCGCGCACCACCGGGCGTGCGACGAGGCGTGGCTGCACCCCGACGCCGAACCCGGGGCGTGGGTGCGCCGGGCCGTGGCCGTGCACCACCTGGTGCCCTTCGAGCGGGTCGTCACCGTGCGCGAGCGGTACCTGACCACGGCGGCCCGGATCGCCGACACCCTCGGGCTCGGCGGCAACCCGCTGGACACCGTGCTGCTGCTCAAGGACAAGTCGCTGATGCGGGCGGCCTTCGACCCCCTGACCGACGAGAGCGCGGTACGCGCCCGCATCATGGACACGCCGCACGACGTGGACGCGTTCGTGGCGTGGGCCGGACTTCCCGTGGTCCTCAAGCCGCGTGACGGGTCCGGCAGCGAGGGCATCGCGATCGTCCGCGACGCACCGGACATCGCCGCCGCGCGCGCCCGCGTCGAGGAGCGGCCCAGCACCCTGCTGGCCGAGGAATTCCTCGACGGCCCCGAGTTCAGCGTCGAGACGTTCTCCGGCCACGGGCAACACCGCGTCCTGGCCGTCACCGAGAAGTTCACCGGGGACAACGCGGTGGAGATCGGCCATGTCGTGCCCGCCCGCGTGACCGCGCCCGACCGCGCCGCACTGGAAGCCGCGGCCTGCCGCTTCCTCGACGCGATCGGGCTCACCGAGGGCCCCGGGCACACCGAGATCATCCTCACTCCGCGCGGCCCCCGCGTCGTGGAGTCGCACAACCGGCCCGGCGGCGACGGCATCGTCGACCTCGTCCGGCACGTCACCGGCCTCGACATCCGCGACCTCCTCGCGGCCCAGGCGGCCGGTGTGCCCGCCCCGGAGCCGGACCCGGAGCCGGCCGGCGCCGCCGCCACCTGGTTCCTGACCGCCGCCCCCGGGGTCGCCACCGAGGTGTCCGGCTGGGACACGGCGGCCGCCGCGCCGGGCGTCGTGTCCGTGGCGCCCGCCACATCGCCCGGGGACACCGTGCGCGAACTGCGCGGCTCCGGCGACCGGTGCGGCTCGGTGACCGCGGTGGCCGCCACGCCCGACGAAGCCCTCGCCCGGGCCCGCGGCGCGCTCGCCCACATCACCCTCCACACCGACGCCGTACCCGGCGCGCCCACCTCTCCGAAGCGAGCAGGCCGATGACCACCGCCTCCCCCGCCTCCACCGCCGCCCCGGCCGGCGGCGCCCGCAACACCCTCACCGAGCGCTACCTCGACTCACCTGCGGCCCGGCACGCGGTGTGGCCCGACGCCCCCGACCAGGCCCGTCTGCGCCGGGTGAACCTGGCCCTTGAGGACCGCTTCCTGACCCGTCCCGCCTTTGTGGACAGCGCCGAGGCGGCGCGCCTGGAAGCGGACCTGAACGGCGCGATGGATCTGCTGTTCTCGCTGCCCGACCGGCTCTTCGGCGGTGACGCGCACGCCTTCGCCGCCGCCGTGGGGCTCCGCCCCGAGCAGGCGCGTCTCGCGCTGCGCATCCCGGGTCAGGAGCCGGCCCGTATCGGCCGCGCGGACCTCTACCACGACGGCGACACCTTCAGGCTGCTGGAGTTCAACCTCAGCAGCGCCCTGGGCGGCCTGGAGAACCCCGAGCTCAACCGGCTCCTGCTCCAGGACCCGACGTTCGCCGCCTTCGCCTCCGATCGGCGCCTGACGTTCCCCGACACCCTCGGCGCCCTCGCCGACCTCATCATCGCGACCGCCCAGGAGGCGGGCCACGACACCGTCACCCCGCGCGTCGCCGTCATGGACTGCCCGGACGGATACCTCAAGACGGAGCCCCAAATCCGGGCGGTGGCCGAGCACTTGGAGCAGTACGGCATCGAGGCCGTGCCGTGCGACACCGCCCAGGTCCAGGAGAGCGCGGGCCGCATCCTGCTGCACGGGCGCTCCGTCCATCTGGTCTACCGCTTCTTCACGCTGGGCGAACTCACCGCCGACGCGGCGTCCATCACGGCCGCCGAGGACTTCCTCGACGCCTTCGCGCGGTGCGGCGTCCCCGTCCTGTCCCCCGTGCGCACCTCCATGCACGGCAACAAGCGCGCCCTGTCCATGCTGTGGGAGGACCGCTGCCTCGACACCTACGACACCGCCGAGCGGGCGCTGGTGGAACGGCTCGTGCCGTGGACCCACGCGCTGCGGCCGGGCACCGCCGTGATCCGCGGCGAGGAGCGGGACCTGCTGGCCCACTGCGTACGCCACCGTCGTGACCTGGTCCTGAAGCCGTCGCACGGCCTCGGCGGCACCGGCACCGTGCTCGGGCGCGCCACCGGCGACCAGGAGTGGGCCGAGCTCCTGACCCGGGCGGCGGCCGGCGGCCACATCGTCCAGGAACTCATCACCCCCCGCCCGGAGTTGTTCGCCGACCCGCACAGCGGCGCGCTCACCCCCTGGGTCATCAACTGGGGGGCCTTCCTCATCGGGCGGCGCTACGCGGGCTCCTTCCTGCGGGGCCTGCCCGCCGACCGCGCGGACGTCATCTCGTACGGCAACCTCGCATACGGAGGCTGCGCCTTCCAGCCCGCCACCGACTGAACCCGCCGGGCCCGGCCAATCCGGGGAAACCCCCACCCGGCCTCCCCCGCACGGGAGATGATCCGCCGACTCCCTCGCGCCGACGCATGTCACGCACGACACTTGGGGAGGCAGGCGGACGACGGGCTCTCGGAGGGGGACGCACATGCGGGACAGCCATCGGGCCGAGGCCGAGCGGCTGCTGGTACGCGCCGTGGAGGAAGAGGTGCGGCGCTCCGGCGGGCGGTCCGACGCCGGCACGCTGCTCTCCCGGGGCCGTGGCGCGCTCGACGCGCTGGCCCAGAGCGCGGCGGAGGAGTACGCGGCGTACACCCGCGCCCTGGACGAGGCGGCGATCGGGCAGCTCTCGTTCACGGAGCGCTTCCGGCGCGACGGCGGCCCGACCGGCCTGCTGGCCACGGGAGTCGGCGCGGCCGTCGCGGCCGTCGTCGACGGGGCGCTCGGGCTCGGCGCGGGCGGCGCGGTGGGTGCGGGGGCGGCCGTGCTGGTGGCCGGGGCCGCGGCGACGGTCGCCAAGGTGACGGCCTCGCACCTGCCGGCCGCGCACCGCAGGGCCGGGGCGCTCGGCCGGCCGGGCGGCCTGGAACAGCTGCGGTTGCAGTGGCTGACCGCCCTCGAAGTGCGGGGCATCCGCCCCTTCCTCGACCAGCAGCGGGCGGTGAGCCCCAAGCAGCAGCCGAAGAAGAAGGTGCCGACGCAACTGCGCGGCACCGACAAGAGCGCGGCTGCCCGGCGCAGGTCGGTCCTTGAGCAGTCGTTCGGCCATCTGCCCGACGCCCAGGGCCCGTTCGCCGGGCGGCGGGCCGAGCTCGCGCGGATCGGGCAATGGGTGCAGGCGGCCCGCGCCTCGACCGAGACCCGCCCGGTGGTCGTGGTCCTGCACGGCGCGCCCGGCTCGGGCCGCAGCACCCTGGCGCTGCGGGCCGCGCACGGCCTTCGCGACCAGTTCCGCGGCGCGTGCCTGGTCGACATGCGCGGCGGCGGCCTCGCGGGTGAGAGCCCCCTGTCCACCCGGGACGCGCTGCTCCACCTGCTCAACCGGCTCGGCGCACCCCGCGAGCAGTTGCTGTTCCGCGAGAGGTCGTCGCCCGAGCAGCAGGTGCGCCGGCTCGCCGAGCTCTACCACCAGCATCTGACCGGCCTCGCGGTCACCGTCGTCCTGGACGACACCGACGACCCCGAGCAGGTGTGCGCCCTGGTGCCGCAACGCTCCGAGGGCCTGGTCCTCGTCACCGCGTCCAAGCCGCTCGACCTGCCAAGCGACTTCCCGGCGTGGGTGCACCAGCTGGCCGTGGAACCACTGGACGCGGCGGGCGCGGAGGAACTGCTGCGGGAGGCCGCCGAGGAGAAGGACGCGGGCCCCTACAACGCCGAATCCACCGATCTGGTACGGCAGTTGTGTGGTGGTCTGCCCCTGGCGCTGCGCGTCGCCGGGTCCTCGCTCGGGCCGCGTTCGGCGCGTGCGCTGGCCGCGGATCTGGGAGCGTACGGCCCGGTGGCGCCCGCCGAGCGGGCCCTGTGGCTGCGCTACACCGACCAGGCGGAGCCGGCCCGCCGCCTCCTGCGCCGCCTCGCGCTCGCCGGCCGGGCCTCGCTGGGCGCGGCCGCCGCGGCGGCGCTGCTCGGCGCGGACGAACAGGAGGCCGAGCGCCAACTCACCGCGCTCGCATCGGCGGGGCTCATCGACCATGTGCGGGGCAGTCGCTACCGGCTGCACGACGTCGTACGGTCCTTCGCCGATGCGCGCCTCGCCGACGAGGAGGATCCGGCCGAGCGCGCCGCCGCGCAGGAGCGGCTGATCCGGAATTACGCGCAGCTCGCGGACGCGGTGGGCCGCATGGTCGACGGCAAGATGTCGACGCGGGCCGGCCAGTTCGGCGGGCACGGCTTTTCCTCCCTCGATGCGGCGCTGCGCTGGCTCGACGACGAGTCGAGCTTCATCACGGCGGCCCTGCGCCAGGCGGAGGGCGTCGACCAGGAGGCCGTCCTGAGCCTGCTCGGCGCGCTGTGCGACTACTGCCTGCTGCGCGGCGACCTCTACCGCCTGGGCGAGACCAGTGAGCTGACGCAGGCCGTCGACCAGGGCCTGCTCGTGCGGTCGGTGCAGTGGCGCACCGGCATCGCGGCCCGCCAGCTCGGCGAGCTGGACACGGCGCGTACGACGCTGTCCTCGGTGGTCACCCTGTACCGCGAGGCGCAGCACGACGCGGGCCAGGCGCTCGCGCTCTGTTCGCTCGGCATCACCCTGCACCACCAGGGCAATCTGGCGGAGGCGGCGGCCCGGCTGCGCGAGGCGATCGACCTCCAGGCGGGCGACGAGCTGGCGGGCGACCGCGCCTGGTCGCTGCACGCGCTCGCCGCCGTGGAGCGCGACCGCTCCAATCTGTCCGGCGCCCGCACCCTGCTCGCCACCGCCCTGACCCTGCACCGTGAGAACGAGTCGCTGCACGGCGAGGCCTGGACGCACTTCCAGCTCGGCCAGCTGTACTTGCGCACGGGTGAAGTACCGCGCGCGGAGGGCGAGTTGCGGACCGCTCTCGATCTGTACGGGCGTACCCGCGACGGCCGCGGCGAGGCCTGGGCGCTGACCCAGCTGGCCCGCGCCCGGCTCGTCGACGGCGAGGCGGGCACCGCCGTCGAGGGCCTGCGCCACGCGCTGACACGCCACCGCGAGCAGGAGGACGCGCGCGGCGAGGCCTGGACGCTGTACTACCTGGGCCAGGCCCTTGAGGAGCGCGGCGACCGCGACCAGGCGGTGCGCGAGCTGGAGCGGGCCCGCACGATGTTCTCGCGGATGCGCGACGTGTACGGGCTTGCCTGCGCCCGCCACCACTCGGGCCGCGTCACCCGCGACCAGCGCGCCGCGCAGACCGGCAACCTGCGCAACTCCGGCTTCGCCCGGCAGCTCCTGGTCGACGCGCGCGCCGACTTCCACCGCATCGGGGTGGCGCACGGCGAGGCATGGACCTGTCTTGAGCTGGCGTTGATCGACGCGGGCAACAACCGTCCAGGACCGGCGCTCGCCCTGTGCGACGAGGCGACCGCCCTGTTCGCCTCGTACGACGACCGGCGCGGCGGCGACTGGTCCCGCTTCCTGCGCTGCACGCTGCTGCCGTACGCGGGCGCGGGTGGCGTGGACGTGGGCACCGCCGTCGCGCAGGAGGAGGTGGCCCAGCTGCTGCGTGCCGCGCACGACGCCCGCGACAGCAAACTGGAGGACTGCGCGGAGGCCTACGCCCTGATGCTGGAGCGCGGCGTCTCCCTGGAGGCGGGCTGGCAGGCCTGGCAGCTGGGCATGGTCCCGGACCGGCACGCCCGGGAGGTCATGGGGGTGCCGGACCCGGCGAGGGACAGGCCGTCGTCGACGTACCCGTCGGCCCCTTAGGGGGTGTCTGGTGGATCATGCCGGGGCCGGCCGAGCCCGGCCCGTCCCCGCATCTCACCCTCCCCCTCCGGGCAGGCCGAGGTGCGGGGACGCCGGGACAGTGCCCTCGGCGACCCCGGCCGGCGTGCCGGGGGTTCAGGCCTTCTTGGCCGGACCCTTGGCTGCCGGGGCGGACCCGACGGGCTCGGCGGACCCGGCCTGCTCCGCGGACCCGGCGGACTCGGCCTGCTCCGCGGACCCGGGCTCCGGGGCCTCCTCGAAGTCGACCTTGCCCATGTGGCGGTTCATCGACTTCATCAGGACCCACACGCCGAGGGCGAGGGCCGCGAAGACGATGAACCCGAGAACACCGGGCGTCACCTTGTCGTCGTTCATCTCGTCGGCCAGGGAGACCAGGTGCGTCATTGCGAGGCTTGCGCTCATATCAGGCATTGTCGCGTACGCCCGCGAAGAGGTCGTCCTCGGGGAGGGAAGTGTCCACGAGCGACTTCGCCAGCTCGTACTCCTCGGTCGGCCAGACGTCCTTCTGGAGGTCGAGCGGAACGCGGAACCAGCCGCCGTCGGGGTCGATCTGGGTGGCGTGCGCGATCAGCGCCTTGTCCCGGATCTCGAAGAACTCCGCGCACGGAACATGCGTGGTCAACGTGCGTTCGGCGCGCTCCAGCTCCTTCCAGCGCTCCAGCCACTCCCCGTACGGGGAATCCATCCCGCGGGCCAGCAGCGCCTCGTGCAGGGCGACCGTGCGCGGCTTGTTGAAGCCCTGGTTGTAGTAGAGCTTCTGCGGCTGGTACACGGGCCCGAACTCGTCCTCGGGGAACTTCTCCGCGTCCCCCGCGCCCTCGAAGGCGACCATCGAGATCTTGTGGGTCATGATGTGGTCGGGGTGCGGATAGCCGCCGTTCTCGTCGTAGGTCGTGATGACCTGCGGACGGAAATGACGGATGGAACGCACCAGGCGCCCGGCGGCCAGGTCCACGTCCTCCAGGGCGAAGCAGCCCTCGGGCAGCGGCGGCAGCGGGTCGCCCTCGGGCAGCCCCGAGTCCACGAAACCGAGCCATTCCTGACGGACGCCAAGGATCTCCCGAGCCTCGTCCATCTCTCTCTTGCGGACCTCGTGGATGTGCTCCTCGATGTACTTGTCGCCCTGGAGCTTGGGGTTGAGGATGGAGCCGCGCTCGCCTCCCGTGCAGGTCACGACCAGCACGTCCACCCCCTCGGACACATACTTCGCCATGGTGGCCGCGCCCTTGCTCGACTCGTCGTCGGGGTGGGCGTGCACGGCCATCAGTCGCAGCTGCTCAGTCAAGACTCGATCCTCGGTGACTCAGTAAGTGAATAAGCGAATGGGGCGCCCTCTGTGATCGACGCAATGGGCGGCTTCTATAGTGACCGAATCGGGGGACGGAAAATTCCGGGACCCCCACCAGCAGGAGGACGATCATGGCCGCTGTGCGCGAGCAGCTTCCCCAGGGGCGCTACGGGCGCTCGGCGGACGAGCGCGCGGACCGCAAGCTGAAGATCGTCGGCACGGCGCTCGGCGTCGTGCTGCTCGCCGTGGTCGCCTGGATCGGCTTCGACTACGTCGGCGGGCAGTCGCTCTCCGCGCAGGTGATCAAGTTCAAGGTCGTCTCGGACACCTCGGTCGAGGTGCACCTGGAAGTCGTCAAGGACAAGGACGCCAAGGGCACCTGCACCCTGCACGCCCAGGAGACCAACGGTGACGACGTGGGCCGGGCCGACTTCCGGTTCGACGAGCCGGCCAAGCAGGTCGACAAGGTCGTCACGATCACCACGACCTCACGGGCCACCGCCGCGTCCCTGGTCAGCTGCCAGTCCGACTGAGCCGCACCCGCCCGCACCGGTCCGCACGGTCCGACGTGCTGGTCGTGATGGCCGACGTACCCGCGCCGACCTGCACCGACGCGGTTCCGGCGGCGTATGTCCTCCCCCTGGGGCGGCTGAATTGTTAGGCTCGTGGTTTCGCCCACCCATCAAGGCACATGCTTCTGGGTAGGGCGATGCTTTGTATACCCAGTACCGACGAGGAGCACCTGTGACCCAGACCAGCGACAACGTCACCTGGCTGACCCAGGAGGCGTACAACCAGCTCAAGGCCGAGCTGGAGTACCTGTCTGGTCCCGCGCGCACGGAGATCGCCGTAAAGATCGCGGCGGCCCGTGAGGAGGGTGACCTCCGGGAGAACGGCGGGTACCACGCGGCCAAGGAGGAGCAGGGCAAGATGGAGCTCCGGGTGCGCCAGCTCACCCAGCTCCTGGAACACGCCAAGGTGGGCGAGGCGCCCGCCGCGGACGGCGTGGTGGCTCCCGGCATGATCGTCACGATCGCCTTCGACGGCGATCCGGACGACACCCTGGAGTTCCTGATGGCCTCCCGCGAGTACGCGTCGACGGAGATCGAGACGTACTCGCCGCAGTCGCCGCTCGGCTCCGGCGTGAACGGCAAGAAGGTCGGCGAGGACGCGGAGTACGAGCTGCCCAACGGCAACAAGGCCATGGTGCGGATCCTCGCGGCCGTCCCGTTCACCGGCTGACGCAGCCGAGCCCCACGCCGAAGCCCTGGCCGCCTGTGAGGCGGCCAGGGCTTCGCGTCGTATCCGAATCGGCGTGCCCGCCCGTGCGGGGCCCTGGGCGGGCTGCTCGGTGCGGGAGCCTGGGGGCGTGGGTCGTGCCGGGCCTGGCGGACCACTTGGTGCGAGTTTGGCGGCGTGGTCGGTGCCGGGCCTGGGCGGCACGGCTGCCGGGCCTTGGTCGCGTGGTCCGTGCCGGGCCTGGGCGGCACGGCTGCCGGGCCTTGGTCGCGTGGTCCGGGCCGGGCCTGGGGCGTGGGGCCACGCCGGCGGGGTGGGTCGTTACTTCGTAGCCTTCTCGTAGGCCTCGCGGAGCTCCGCCGGCACCCGGCCGCGGTCGTTCACGTGGCGGCCGTTCTCCTTGGCCCAGGCCCTGATCGCCGCGGTGTCGTTGCTGCCGGTTGACCGGGCCGGAGCCGCCGCCTTGCCCCGCCCGGCGCGGACCCGCCGGCCGGCCTTGGTGAAGGGGGCCACCGCTTCCAGGAACTTGTCGTAGCTCTCCGGAGCGAGGTCGATCTCGTAAGCCACGCCGTCAATGACGATCTGGTGCGTGGCCGCCTCGGTGGTTTCTTCACCCGTGAGGTCATCGGTGTAGATGGTGACGATCTTCTGTGCCATGGGGGGAGTCTAGGCGCGTTTCCAGCTACGCCCATCCCTCCATGAGAGGTGGGCGATCGGCACCTCGGCGTCCGGAACGCCGTTTCGGGTCATCCGTGCCGGCCCGCGTACTGGATGGCCATCGCGGCGCAGAAGGCCCCGGCGGCCAGGGCCATGAGGATCACGGACGCCACCGCGAGGACGAGATGACGCGGATGGCTCCGCCGGGGGTGAGGGACTCGGCCTCGACGGGGCTGGCGGGCCTGCACTGGTCGGCCTCCTGCTCCCACACGCCCCGGCCGCCCGAGCGGGCCAGGGTCAGTACGTTTCCGTGGACGTCCTTGATCTGGCCCGCCAGGTTCCGGGCCATGTCCACGACGATTTCGCCCTTTCTGTATTTCACCTCGGCTGCCTCCGCGCGGACCGGCAGAGGTCGGTCAGTTTCTTGGCCCCGGCGATCGTGACCCGGCCGAACCGGATGGTGTGGAGATCGACGTGGCGTCCGGCGGCGGGGTCCCAGGCCTGCGTGAACTCCAGCGTGAGCTCCCCCACGTCGACCCCGGCGTCCTCCAGCGCCGCCCGCAGGTCCAGGTAGACCTCGTCCACGCTGTCGGCTCCGGGCGGAATGAAGGGGGTTTTTCTTGTTGGCATGGGCATGTTGCTAGCGAACACGTATTCGTCCTTCCTCGGGCTCAACTCCGTTGCGCAATAGAAGAGTTCCTGGTTACGGGTACTCTCACCAGTAGCTGAATACCGGAGTCCGACAGAGGTAAAAGGCATATGCCAAGAACGCGTGAACTGGAGCCGGGCGACAGCCTTGAGCAGTACCTCGGGCACCTTGTCCGGGAAGCTCGCGCCGCCATGGATAAGGCCGAGGGCAGGAAGCTCTGGACACAGGCGCACCTCGCCGAGCGCGTGTTCGTGAGTCAGACCCGGATCTCCGAAGTCGAGCTGGGTGAAGTGCCACCGGACCGGAGCCTGGCCGAGAAGATCGAGCGGACGCTCAACATGCGATCGGGATCATTGGTCGATCTGGTCAAGCTGCTGGAGCGGGAGAACGTTCGCGACTACGCCAAACCCTTCGTGCGCCGACAGGAGGAGGCCCGGCTGATTCACGACTTCCGGCTGACCGTCCCCGCACTTCTCCAGACCGGCGACTACGCACGCGCCCTGTTGGTCACCGGCGACGCGGACCCCAGGGCGATCGACACGTACGTCGAGCAACGCATGGAGCGGCGGCGGATTCTGGAACAGGACGATCCTCCGTGGTTCGCGGCGATCGTGGATGAAGCAGTGCTCCTCCGAGGCACCGGTTCGGGCCCCATCATGGCGGCGCAGCTCAAGGTGCTGCTGGAAGCCCAAGAAGTCCCAACCACCAGCATCCGGATACTCCCGCTCGGATCACCCCACGTCATTGCCGGCTCGTTCACGCTCGTCACCCTGGCCAACGGGGTCCGCGGCGCGTACACCGAGGGGTTCTCGACCGGTAACTACACCGAGGAATTCGCCGAGGTGATGACGTACCAGAGGGTCTATGATCGGCTCGCCGCCAGCGCGCTGACAGCCGAGGCGTCCACAGCCCTGATCTACGAGGCGATGGAGAGGTTCAAGTGAACGAAGCACCGAACTGGCACAAGTCGTCGTACTCCGGGGGCAACACCAACGACTGCGTCGAGGTCGCGGACGACCAACCCCGCATCCTGGTCCGTGACACGAAGGACCACAGCATGGGCACCCTGACTCCGTCCCACCCAGCCTGGAGCGCCTTCGTGACGTACGCCAAGCGCATCACGGGCTAACGGCTCCGCCCGCCTCGACCGAGCGGCAGCGCATGCCGTGGGCCCCTTCTCCAGGCTCGGCGGAGAGGGGGCCCGCGACACGTCGGCTCAGGCGCGACCAAAACCCGCCATGGGGCGATCACGCGGGTGCATCACCCCGCCGCCCGCCGGTACTTGCGGACCGCCAGGGTGCGGAAGACCAGCAGGATCAGGAGTGACCACAGGACCGACGCCCAGATCGCGTGCCTCATGGGCCACGCGTCGGGGGTGGCGAAGCCCGGCGGCAGGTTGCCGAACAGCTCCCGTGCCGCCTGGACCGTGGTGCTGAACGGGTTCCACTCCGCGATGTGCCGGAAGAACGCGGGCAGGTGGTTGGAGTCCACGAAGGCGTTCGAGATGAACGTCAGCGGGAACAGCCAGATCAGTCCGCCCGACGTGGCCGCCTCGGGGCTGCGTACGGACAGGCCGATCAGGGCGCCGATCCAGGAGAACGCGTACCCGAGCAGAAGCAGCAGCCCGAACGCGCCGAGCGCCTTGGGGATGCCGTCGTGGATGCGCCAGCCGATGAGCAGGGCCACCCCGGCCAGGATCACCAGGGTCACCGTGGTCTGCGCGAGGTCCGCGAGCGTACGGCCGGTGAGGACCGCGCCGCGTGCCATGGGCAGGGAGCGGAAGCGGTCGATGAGCCCCTTGTGCATGTCGTCGGCGATGCCCGCGCCCGCGCCTGCCGTCGCGAAGGTGACGGTCTGCGCGAAGATGCCGGCCATCAGGAACTCGCGGTAGGACTGCTGCGAGAGCGAGCCGCCGACCTGGATGGAGCCACCGAAGACGTAGGTGAACAGCACGACGAACATGATCGGTTGGATCAGGCCGAAGAGAACGACTTCGGGGATCCGCTTCATGCGGATCAGGTTGCGCTGGGCGAGGACCAGCGAGTCGGTCATGGCACTCACGTCGTCTGCTCCTTCTCGGTGTCGGACCGCCGGGTTTCCGCGCCGCCCGCGTCGGCGCCCGCCTCGCTCTCTTCCGTGGGGCTCTCCGCCGCGTGGCCGGTCAGCGAGATGAAGACGTCGTCGAGGGTGGGGCGGCGCAGGCCGATGTCGTCGATCTCGACGCCCCTGCCGTCGAGTTCGCGGATGACCTCGGCGAGCAGCTTGGCGCCGCCGGTGACCGGGACGGTGAGGCGGCGGGTGTGCTCCTCGACCTTGACCTCGCCCTTGCCGAAGCCCGCGAGCACGTCGCGGGCCGGGGTCATCTGGTCGCTCTGGTGGACGACGACCTCGACGCGCTCGCCGCCGGTGCGGGCCTTGAGCTGGTCGGAGCTGCCGCGGGCGATGACCTTGCCGTGGTCGACGACGCAGATGTCGTGGGCCAGGCGGTCGGCCTCCTCCAGGTACTGGGTGGTGAGCAGCAACGTGGTGCCGCCCGCCACCAACTCCTGGATGACCTCCCACAGTTGCTGCCGGTTGCGCGGGTCGAGGCCGGTGGTCGGCTCGTCCATGAACATGACGGGCGGCGACACCACGAGGGCGGCCGCGAGGTCGAGGCGCCGGCGCATGCCGCCGGAGTACGTCTTGGCGGGGCGGTCGGCGGCCTCGGCGAGGTTGAAGCGGTCCAGGAGCTCACCGGCCCGCACCTTCGCCGCCTTGCTGTTCATCTGGTAGAGACGGCCCACCATCCGCAGGTTCTCGCGGCCGGTGAGGTATTCGTCGATGGCCGCGAACTGGCCGGACAGGCCGATCGCGCGGCGGACTTCGGTCGGCTGCTTGAGGACGTCGATGCCCGCGACGACCGCCTTGCCGCGGTCGGGCTTGAGCAGGGTGGTCAGGACGCGCACGGTGGTGGTCTTGCCGGCGCCGTTGGGGCCGAGCAGGCCGAGGACGGTGCCCTCAGGGACATCGAGGTCCACGCCGTCCAGAGCCGTGACGTCGCCGAAAGTCTTCACCAGGCCTTCGGCGTAGATGGCGCCTGGCATGTGAGTACCCCCAGAGATGGATGTGACTTTCTGGACAAATCCTAGATTTTCCGGTCACACGCTGCCCGATGAGGCCGAGCCCGCCGGGCTGTGCCGCCACACCATAACGCGATACATCGCGTCACGTCAGCGATTTCCCTCGTCTCCCATCGCTGGCCCCTGGCCCGTCGCCCATGGCTGGCCGCTGGCCCGTCCCCCTGTCGCCCCGCCCCGCCCCGCCCCGCCCCGCCCAGCACGGGACCCGGTACGCCACCCCACCCCACCCCACCCCGGCCCGGCACGGGACCCGGTACGCCACCCCCGGCTCAGCCCAGGACGATGTACCCCGCCTCCCCCAGCGCCGAAGCCACCTCGGCGCAGTGCTCGGGCCCCTTCGTCTCCAGGTGCAGCTCCACCTCCACCTCCGTGAGGCCGAGCCGCGGGTCGGTCCGTACATGGCTCACGTCCAGGACGTTGGCGTCGAGCACCGACAGCTCGCCCAGGAGCGAGGCCAGCGCGCCCGGCCGGTCCTTCAGGCGCACCCGCACCGACAGATAGCGGCCCGCCGCCGACATGCCGTGCCGCAGTATCCGCTGCATCACGAGCGGATCCACATTGCCGCCGGACAGCACCGCGACCACCGGCCCCCGGAACGACTCGGGCCGGCTCAGGAGCGCCGCCACGGGGCTCGCCCCCGCGGGCTCCACGACCAGCTTCGCCCGCTCAAGACAGAGCAGCAACGCGCCGGCGAGCTCGTCCTCGGACACCGTACGCACCTCGTCCACCAGCTCGCTGACCAGCGAGAACGGGATGTCGCCCGGCCGCCCGACCTTGATCCCGTCGGCCATCGTGGGGGCCGGCTCGATGAGGACCGGGCGGCCGGCGGCCAGCGAGGGCGGATAGGAGGCGGCGGCCGCCGCCTGCACCCCGACGATCCTGACGTCGGGCCGCAGCGCCTTCACCGCGACCGCGATGCCGGCCGCGAGCCCGCCACCGCCGATGCCGACGACGATGGTGCGGACCTCGGGGCACTGCTCCAGGATCTCCAGGCCCACCGTGCCCTGCCCCGCGATGATGTCCGGGTGGTCGAAGGGGTGGATGAACACCGCGCCGTGCTCTCGCGCGTACGCCTGGGCGGCGGCCAGCGTCTCGTCGACGACCGTGCCGTGCAGGATGACCTCCGCGCCGTAATGCCGTGTCGCCGCCACCTTGGGCAGCGGGGCGCCCATCGGCATGAACACCGTGGAACGCACCCCGAGCAGCGAGGAGGCGAGGGCCACGCCCTGCGCGTGGTTGCCCGCGCTCGCGGCGACCACCCCGGCCGCCCGCTCCTCGGGCCGCAGCCCGGCGATCCGCACGTACGCGCCGCGCAGCTTGAAGGAACCGGTGCGCTGCAAGTTCTCGCATTTGAGCAGGACGGGTGCGCCGACCAGCGACGACAGGTGGCGGGACCCTTCCATCGCGGTCATGCGGACCACCCCCGACAGCATCTTCTGCGCGCCCCTGACGTCGTCGAGGATCACGGGGTGCATGGGGCGGGTCGTACCGAAGCTCATGACCTCAAGTCTCGCAGCTCACCCCCGTCGCGGCTGTCCGGATTCCGATCGCCCGGGGAGTTGTCCACAGGTTTGCGCACCGCTGGTACGTATGCCGGTCAGGCCGCGTACTCTGTCCCCCACCACACCGACACCCGCACGAGAGAGCCCCGGCCATGCCCCCAGTTCAGGACATGACTCCCCCGCTCGACCCCGGCCTCCTCGATGCCCTCCAGCACCAGGTGGCCGTGTTCGCCCGCCGCGCAGAGCAGACCAGGCTCGGTGGCGTAGGACAGGTCCGCAACTCGATGGACCGGGCCGCGTACCTGCTGCTCAATCGGCTTGATCTGGAAGGCCCGATGGGCGTCAAGGCGCTCGCGTCGGGCATGGGGATCGACTCCTCGACCGTGACCCGCCAGGTCGCGCCGCTCGTCGACACCGGCCTGGTGAAGCGCACGTCGCACCCGGAGGACGGGCGTGCGGTCGTCCTTCAGCTGTCCCCGCGCGGCCAGTCCCGCCTCGAAGAGGTGCGCTCCTCGCGGCGCGAGCTGATGGCTCAGGTCACGGACGGCTGGACGGACGACGAGCGGGAGTCGTTCTGCTCCCTCCTGACGCGCTTCAACTCGGCGCTCTCGGCCCGCCAGTCGGCCACGCAGGAGCCGGCGGCGCCGACCTCTTGACCCGGGGCTCGCGCCTGCCCTCATATGAGGCTCATGCGCGAGCGGCACCTCACCGGACACCGCCGCCGCACCCGGGAGTTCGAGACGTTCGTGGCGGGCGCGGGAGGCCGGTTGCTGCATGCCGCCACCCTGCTGACCGCCGAGCCGGCCGACCTGAACCCGCGCGCCCTGCGCCTGCTGACGGCCGCCCTCGCCGAGACGTACGCCCGCTGGCACCGGCTGCGCGGCGAGGACCCGTACGACCGCACCCGCCAGGAGCTGGCCGCCCGCTTCGCCCGCACCGCCTGGCGCCACCACCGGCCGACGGTCCCCGGCGTACCCCGCCCTCCCCTCGGCGAGGGACTGCTGGCGCGACTGACCCCGCAGGAACGTCTCATCCTCGTGCTGCGCCTGTACGAAGGGGTCGCCGAGGAGCAGACGGCGGCGATGGTCGGGCTGCCCGTGGACCGGGTCCGCGCCATCTGCACCCGGGCGATCGCCGCGATGCGCAGCACCCCCACGACGCCGCCCACGACGCCGCCCACGCCCACCGCCCGGGACGGCGGCACGAACGGCCCCGCGCACGGCCCCGCGAAGCGCCCCGCTAACGGCCGCGACGGCCGGGAACGAGGAACCCAGGAGCGCGAGAGCCGAGGGGGGCCGGCCGTCCGATGAACCTGCCCGACCGCAAGACGTCCGAGGTCCGCCGCCTCCTCGAAACCGGAATCCATCCGGCCGTACCCCCCGAACTCGCCGCCCTGGCAGCCCAGTTGGGGCTTCGGATACTGCACAGGCGGCGCATCGTGCGCCGCCTGCTGTGGCTGCTCGCCGCGGCGGCGGTGATCGCCTTCGCGGTCTGGGCCTCGATGGCCCAGCCCTGGGTGACGCCGCCCACCACGGTGACGCCACCCGTGGGGCTCTGAGGTCCTTCGACCGGATCACGCGGCCTCGGCAGGGCCCGGCACCGCTCTCCCACCCGGGCCGATCCGGACAGAAGCCCTAGGGGGTGTCTGGTGGATCAGGGTCGGTCAGGGTGCGGCGCCTGGTGCGGTGCATCGCAAGGCGCCGGAACGTCGTGATAGCGGAGCTATCGGGGCGTTTCGGCAACGCCGCGAGGTGCCGTGCCAGGCGCCGCACCCCCGGCCATGATCCACCAGACACCCCCTAGCCCAGGGCCTGCTGGAGGTCGGCGAGGAGGTCGTCCGCGTTCTCGATGCCCACCGAGACCCGGACCAGGTCCGCGGGGACTTCCAGGGCCGAGCCCGCGACGCTCGCGTGCGTCATCCGGCCCGGGTGCTCGATCAGCGACTCGACGCCGCCGAGGGACTCGCCCAGCGTGAACAGCTTCGTACGGTTGCAGACCTCGACGGCCGCTTCCTCGCCGCCCTCGACGCGGAAGGAGACCATGCCGCCGAAGGCCCGCATCTGCTTGGCCGCGATCTCGTGGCCCGGGTGCTCGGGCAGCCCCGGGTAGAGGACCTTGGTGACCTTGGCGTGCCGGGACAGCATCTCGGCGACCTTGCCCGCGTTCTCGCTGTGCCGGTCCATGCGCACCGGGAGCGTCTTGATGCCGCGCAGCACCAGCCACGAGTCGAAGGGCCCGGCGACCGCGCCCATCGCGTTCTGGTGGTACGCCAGCTCCTCGCCGATCTCCGCGGAGCCCGCGATCAGCGCGCCGCCCACGACGTCGGAGTGACCGCCCATGTACTTGGTCAGCGAGTGCACCACGATGTCCGCGCCCAGCGCGAGCGGCTGCTGGAGATAGGGGCTCGCGAAGGTGTTGTCGACGACGAGCCGGGCGCCCGTGTCCGCCGCCACCTGCGCGACGGCCGCGATGTCGGTGATGCCGAGCAGCGGGTTGGACGGCGTCTCGACCCAGATGACCTTCGTACGGTTGGTGACGGCTGCGCGCACCGCGGCCGGGTCGGAGGTGTCGGCGACCGACCACTCGACGCCCCAGCGCGAGACGACCTTCGCGAACAGGCGGAACGTGCCGCCGTACGCGTCGTTCGGGATCACCACGTGGTCGCCGGGCGCGAGCAGCGTACGCAGCAGGCAGTCCTCGGCGGCGAGCCCGGACGCGAAGGCGAGACCGCGCCGGCCGCCTTCCAGGGCCGCCAGGTTCTCTTCGAGGGCGGTCCTTGTCGGGTTCCCGCTGCGGCTGTACTCATAGCCGCCGCGAAGACCGCCGACGCCGTCCTGCTTGTACGTGGAGACCTGGTAGATCGGGGGTACGACCGCTCCGGTCAACGGATCCGCGGTGTTGCCGGCGTGGATCGCGATGGTCTCGAAGCTCTTGACCGCGTCGTCTGCGTGCTTGTGGCTCATGGCTCCAGAGCCTAGTTCGTCGGCTCACCGAGTTCGTCATATCCCGCCGCAGTCTGGTTCGCTGGGGGTCATGGAGATTCTGTGGACCCTGATCGCGCTCGGCTTGATCGTCGCGGTCGTCGGCCGGTTCGTCTTCCGCCGTGACCGCGGCATCCAGCTGTCGCAGCCCGGTGCGCCGGACGCCGCGGACCCGGCGGCGTACGACTTCATGCGCCAGGAGGACCTGGACGTGCGACTGCCGGGACCCGACCAGGATCTCCTCGATGTGCTCGCGGTGGTGCAGGGCACCCAGGACTTCAAGCCCGCCCAGCGCCTCCTCGCGGCGACGCCCAAGGAGGGCGAGCGCCGCTGGCAGCGTGTCCAGGCCTTCGCGGGCGCGGCCTCGCTCGAACTGGCCGGCCACCCCGGCGTCGGCGGGGCCTGGCTGCGCAAGTGGCGCTCGGAGGCACCCGAGGACGCGGGAGCGGCGCAGGTGCACGCCGAGTTCCTGGTCCAGCAGGCGTGGCGGTCCTCGTCGGTCGGCCAGGACGACTTCCGCATCATCCTGGAGGAGGCGCGGACGGTCTGCGCCGAGGCCGCCCTGCTCGCCCCCGGCGACCCCGTCCCGCACATCGTCGAGCTCGCCGTGGCACGTGGACTCGCCTACCCGCGCCCGGAGTTCGACCAGCTGTGGGCCAAGGTCATCGACCGCGCGCCGCACCACATGGGCGCGCACCTCGCGGCCCTGCACTACCACTGCGAGAAGTGGCACGGCTCGCGCTCCCAGGCCGACGAGTTCGCGACGACGGCGGCGGCCCGCGCCCCGCGCGGCTCCCTGCTCTCGGCGCTCCCGCTGTTCGCGGTGTACGAGCACGTGCCCGACCTCGTCATGGTGAGCGACTTCTTCCGCACGGCGGTGGTGAGCCGCGCCCTGGAGGGCGCCCTGCACGCCGTCCACCAGGCCCGCCACGACGACCCGGCCCTGCCCCAGGTCCGCCACCTCCTGGTCTTCTTCCTGGTGCGCGCCGAACGCTGGGCGGAGTCGATGGACCAGTTCGTCGCCCTCGACGGCCATGTGGGCGCCGTGCCCTGGACGGTCACCGAGGACCCGGCGGCGGAGTACGCCCTGTGCCGGGCGCTCGCGGTGGCGGGCTACGAGGCGAACGGCGGAAACCCGGCGACGCTGCGGAGGCCGTAGCGGGGTCCGGGACGGGGCGGGCCGGACGGGGTCCGGGACGGGGCGGGCCGGACGGGGTCCGGGACGGGGCGGGCCGGAATCTCCTGGCGCGGCCGTACGTTCCACTGGGCACCCGACCTCTTCGAGGAGCGCACGATGATCTTCGGCCGCCGCCCGCCCGAGCTGCCCACCCCTGAGCAGGCCCTGAAGGGCCGCCCCGAACCCGAATTCACCCTCCCCTCCCGGCACACGGTCCTCGGCAACCCGCTGGCCGGCCCCTACCCCCAGGACCTGGAGGTCGCGGACTTCGGGATGGGCTGTTTCTGGGGCGCCGAGCGCAAGTTCTGGCAGACGCCGGGCGTCTGGACGACGCTGGCCGGCTACCAGGGCGGCAGCACGGTGAACCCGGCGTACGACGAGGTCTGCTCGGGCCTGACCGGGCACACCGAGGCGGTCCGGGTGGTCTACGACCCCGCGCTCGTCTCGTACGAGCAGCTCCTGAAGGTGTTCTGGGAGAACCACGACCCGACGCAGGGCTTCCGCCAGGGCAACGACGTGGGCACCCAGTACCGCTCGGCGATCTACACCCACACCCCGGCCCAGGAGGCCACGGCCCGGTCCTCGCGCGAGGCCTACCAGAAGGTCCTCACGGCCTCGGGCCACGGCACGATCACAACGGAGCTGCTGCCGGCGCAGGGCCGCCCGTTCTACGCCGCGGAGCCGTATCACCAGCAGTACCTGGACAAGAACCCGGCGGGGTACTGCGGTATCGGCGGCACCGGGGTGTCCTGCCCGATCGGCGTGGCCCGGGCGGACGGCTGAGCGACGCGCGGGGCCGGCCCGGCCGAGCCCCGGTGGGGGTCGGGGTTCGGTGGGGGTCGGGGTTCGGGGGAATTCGGCGCCTTTCTGGACCGGCTCGACCGACCCGGCCCGGGTGGGCCCGGCCCCGGCTCCAACTTTCCGCACCTCCACAGCCGTAGCCGTAGCCGTAGCCGAATATTCGCTGGCCACCCTCACGCCGCCGGGCCACTCTTGCCCCCATGGAAGCCCCCACCACCGTGCCGCCACAGCCGCCCCGTCGGCAGATCCGCGCCCTGTACACCGAGTCGACGATCACCGTCCACCAGGCGTACGACCCGGAGCTCGGACTGCCCGCCGCGCGGGACGGGCGGTTTCCGGCGGCGTGGAAGCGGGAGCGGATGACCTGGGTCAAGCCGTCGTTCCTGTGGATAATGTACCGCTCGGGGTGGGGCACCAAGGAGGGACAGCGGACCGTGCTGGCCATCGAGATCCGGCGGGACGGCTTCGACTGGGCGCTCGCGCACGCCTGCCTCTCGCACTACGACCGCGAGCTGCACGGCGAACAGGCGGCGTGGAAACGGGAGTTGCGGCAGGCCCCGGCGCGGGTGCAGTGGGATCCGGAGCGGGATCTGCGGCTTCGGGCGCTGCCATACCGCTCCCTGCAGCTCGGGCTCGTCGGGGAGGCGGTGCGGCGGTACGCGGACGAGTGGATCGTCGGCGTCCGGGACGTGACCCCGCTTGCGCGTCGCGTCCACGCGCTCGTACGCGACGGGCACCTCGACGCGGCCCGCGCCGCGCTGCCCCTGGAGCGGCCCTACCCCGGCCCCGCCGACGCGCGCAGTTCCCCGCGGCCCCTGACTACTCGGCGCCGGTCCGCATACGCATCCTCAACCCGTCCGGCTGTTCGGTGCCGGGCCAGCTGCGCATCCTCAGCCCGTCCGGCGATTGAGGACGAGCGCCGTTCAGGCGCGGCGGGGTCTGGGGCGCAGCCCCAGGGGGCCGGCCTTCGCGTGCGGGCCGTGCGTGGCTGATCGCGCAGTTCCCCGCGCCCCTGACAGCACTGGCGCCGACCAGCACCGCATCCCCAGCCCACCCCGGCTGTTCGGTGCCGGACAGGCAGGCACATCCTCAGCCCGTCCGGCTGCTCGGTGCCGGGCGGCACGGGCCACCTCAGCCTGTCCGGCGATTGAGGACGAGCGCCGTTCAGGCGCGGCCGGGGTCTGGGGCGCAGCCCCAGAGGGCCGGCCTTCGCGTGCGGGCCGTGCGTGGCTGATCGCGCAGTTCCCCGCGCCCCCAACAGCACTGGCGCCGACCAGCACCGCATCCTCAGCCCGTCCGGCGATTGAGGACGGGCGGCGTTCAGGCGTGGGCAGGGGGCTGGGGCGGAGCGCCAGGTGGGCCGGGGTGTGTGGGCGTCCGGGTCAGATCGTGGACGTGTCGATCACGAAGCGGTAGCGCACATCACTGGCCAGCACCCGCTCGTACGCCTCATTGATCTGCTCCGCGCGGATCAGCTCGATCTCGGCGCCCAGGTTGTGCTCGGCGCAGAAGTCCAGCATCTCCTGGGTCTCGGCGATGGACCCGATCATCGAACCCGCGAGGATCTTGTTGCCGCCGATGAGGCCGAACATGTTGAGCGAGTTCGGCTCCTCGGGCGCGCCCACGTTGACGAACGCCCCGCCCGTCTTCAGGAGCGAGAGGTACGCCCCCAGGTCCAGCGGCGCGGACACGGTGGACACGATGAGGTCGAGGGAGCCGGCGAGCTCCTTGAAGGTGGCCTCGTCGCTCGTCGCGTAGTAGTGGTCCGCGCCCAGCTTGAGCCCGTCGTCCTTCTTGCGGAGCGACTGGCTGAGCACGGTCACCTCGGCGCCGAGCGCGTGCGCGATCTTCACGCCCATGTGGCCGAGGCCGCCGAGCCCGAGAATCGCGACCTTCTTGCCGGGGCCCGCCTGCCAGCGCTTGAGCGGCGAGTACAGGGTGATCCCGGCGCACAGCAGCGGGGCCGCGACGTCCAGCGGCATGCCGTCGGGGATGCGCAGGGTGTGGTCGGCGTCCACGACGATGTGCGTGGAGTAGCCGCCGTAGGCGGGCTTGCCGTCCCGGCCGGTCGCGTTGTACGTCGAGACACCGTCCGTGCAGAACTGGTTCTGCCCCGACCGGCAGGCCTCGCACTTTCCACAGGAGTCGACGAAGCAGCCGACGCCCGCGTGGTCGCCCACCTGGAACGCGGTGACGTCCGAGCCGACCTCGGTGATCACACCGGCGATCTCGTGGCCGGGCACCATCGGGAAGATGCCCTGGCCCCAGCCCTCGTTCACCTGGTGGATGTCGGAGTGGCAGATGCCGGCGTACTTGATCTCGATGAGCACGTCGTTCGCACCCACCGGACGGCGCTCGATGGTGGTGCGCTCAAGGGGGGCCTTGGGGGCGGGGGCGGCGTAGGCGGCGACGGTGGTCATGCCGTTCTCCTCAGATCTTTGGGGTACCTGACGAGCCTGCCCGAGTTCCCGCCTGGCACCCAGGCCTCTGTTCTGCCTACGTCCAGCGTGCGTACCACTGGCAGGGACAGGCTCCCGGTCGTACGTCCACACCCGCGACCACGGATACTGGGATGTCATGGACCAGCGTTCCGAACTCAGCGAATTCCTCCGCTCCCGCCGGGCCCGGCTGAAGCCCGAGGACGTGGGGCTGCCCGACTTCGGGCGCCACCGCAGGGTGCCGGGCCTGCGCCGGGAGGAGCTGGCACAGCTGGCCGGGGTCTCCGTCGCGTACTACACGCGCCTGGAGCAGGGCAACGCGCAGAACGTCTCCGTCGAGGTCCTGGACGCGATCGGGCGGGCCCTGCGCCTCAGCGACATCGAGCAGGACCACCTCACCCACCTCGCCAAGGGCAAGACGAAGAAGAAGCGCGCCTCGGCCTGCCGGCCCCAGCAGGTACGCCCGGCGCTCCAGCAGCTGATGGACTCGATGGACGTGCCCGCCCATCTGCTCGGCCGCCGCCTCGACATCCTCGGCTGGAACCGCATGGCGGCGGCGCTCCTCGGCGACCTGTCCCAAGTGCCCCCGCAGGAGCGGAACTTGGCGCGCCATGTCTTCCTCGATCCGGCGTCACGCTCGCTGTACGTGGACTGGCACGGCAAGGCGATCGACGTGGTGAGCATCCTGCGGCTGTGCGCGGGCTGCTATCCCAATGACCCGCAACTGACCGCGCTGGTAGGCGAGTTGTCGGTCAAGAGCGAGGAGTTCCGCACCATGTGGGCGGCCCACACCGTCGCCGACAAGGGCCATGGCGTCAGGCGGCTGCGCCATCCCGTGGTGGGCGAGCTGACGCTGGCGTACGAGACGCTGAAGCTGCCGGAGGAGCACGACCTGTCGCTGGTCACCTTCCACGCGGAGCCGGGCTCGGCGTCCGAGGAGTCGCTGCGGCTGCTCGGCAGCTGGAGCGCCGAGCAGCCGGTGCGGACGATCTGAGCACCACCCCAGCCCCAGCACCCCACCCCACCCCCTCAGCGCCCGCCCTGAGCGCACCCCCTGAGCACGCCGCTGCGTACGGCCCCTGAGCACAGCTCCTGCGTACGGCTCCTGAGGAGGACGGCATGACAACGGGGGCCCCGAAGGGCCCCCGGAGCGGATCGGGCGGGTCAGCCGGCGGAGCCGGCCTTCCACTGGTCCCAGCTCATGTTCCAGCCGTTGAGGCCGTTGTCGGGCTGCACCGTCTTGTCGTGCGAGTTCTTCACGATGACGACGTCGCCGGTGATCGAGTTGTCGTAGAACCAGGCGGCCTGCGTGCCGTCGTCACCCGCGCCCTTGGTGTCGGACAGGCCGACGCAGCCGTGGCTGGTGTTGGCGCTGCCGAAGACCGACTTCGCGCCCCAGTAGTTGCCGTGGATGAAGGTGCCGGACGCGGACAGGCGCATGGCGTGCGGCACGTCCTTGATGTCGTACTCGCCCTTGCCGTCGTCGTCCGTGAAGCCGACGGTCGCGCCGTTCATCCGGGTCTCCTTGTACTTCTCGGAGATCACCATCTGACCGTTGTAGGTCGGGTGCTCGGGCGAGCCCGCGGAGATCGGGATGGTCTTCACGGTCTTGCCGTCCTGGGTGACGGTCATCATGTGGGTGTTCGCGTCGACGGTGGAGACCTGGTTGCGGCCGATCTTGAAGGTGACCGTCTTCTCCTGGACGCCGGTGATCCCGTTGGAGCCCTGGACGCCGTCGAGGTCCATCTTCATGGTGACGGTCGAGTTCTCCTTCCAGTACTCCTGCGGGCGGAAGTCGAGGCGCTGCGCGCCGAACCAGTGCCCCACGACCTCCTGGCCGCTGCTGGAGGAGACCGTGATCTTGGCCTGGACGTCCTTCTTGTTGGTGATCGCCTTGTCGAAGTTGATCGACACCGGCATGCCGACACCGACGGTGGAGCCGTCCTCGGGCGTGAAGTTGCCTATGAAGCTGTTCTTCGGGGACACGGTAGTGAAGGAGGCGTTCTCGTGCGCCTGGCGCCCCTTGGCGTCCGCCGCGGTCGCGGTGATCTTGTACGTCGCCGAACGCTTCAGCGCCTTCTCGGGCGCCCAGCTCAGGCCGTCCGCGGATATCTTTCCGTCGACCTTGGCGCCGTCGCTGGAGGTCAGCGTCACGTCGGTCAGTTTGCCGTCGGCGACGGTGACCTTGGTGTCGCTGTTGATGCCGACGTTGTTCGCGCCGTTCTTCGGCGTGATGGTGATCTTGGCGTCCGAGGTGTCCTTCTCGGCGGCCTTGTCGGCCGCCGCCTGCGCCGATGACGAGCTGTCGGCCTTGGCACCCTTGTCGCCGCCGTCGTTGCAGGCAGAAAGGACCAGTACGCCGCCGAGCACCGCGCACGCCGCCGCGAGACCCTGCTTGCGCCGCTTACTCTCCGTCTTCACACGCTTCTCCATCGTTGCCAGTCACCCACGTCATCACGTCTAGAACATCAGACTGCGCGTTCCCGTTCCGCAGCGGGGGTGAATGTGGGGCACACCACGCGTCGGCGGACGGGACGGGGCGGGACGGGACGGGGCGGGACGGGGCGGTACAAGATCACCAAAAGGCGGCCGTGCCGTCCCGCCCCGCTCCCCGTCAGCCCCCGTCAGTCCTTGTCAGTCCTTGTCACTCCTTCTCGGCCCCCGCCGGTCCCGCCGGTCCCGCCGATCCCGTCAGTCCCATCAGTCCCCGTCAGTCCCCGTCAGTCCTCGTCATTGCTGTCCTCCTCGTCCACGTCCCACTCCTCGTCGTCAGGGTCGTATCCGACGCGTTCGCTGCTCCACGAGGCCTGGACCAGTTCCGCGCCGGGCAGCGCCTCCACGAGACCGACCGGGTCCACGAGGTAGGCAAGGGCCTCCGCTGCGTCTTCCCGTACCGCAGCCTCGGCATGCGCGCGTTCCTCGGGACGCATCGCCTCGTCCTCGGCGATGCGGGTGAGGGCCGCCGCCGCCAACTGGCCTGCGTCCTCGACCTCCAGGACCAAATCGACGCGGAGCCGCACATACCGTGATGTCTCTTCTTCGCTCATGCGAGGGAGCGTAGGGCTCAAGTCGGCCGCGACTTTCCCGCGACCCGCTGCTTTCACTAGCATCAGCGCATCCCGCCAATTCGACGTACTCGCAAGGGGATCGCTCACTTGTCCGTCGCTCGTCGTCCCCTGCTCACCGCCACCGCGGCGGGGACCCTGCTCTGCGCCCTGTGGTTCGTGCCGTCCGCCAACGCCACGGACGAACAGCACCCTTCGGCGGCCCCCACGCGCTCCGCGTACCGGGCCGCCCCCGCCCCCGACGAAGGCCCCCTGGCCCTCGCCGACACCGGCGGAGCGCACACCTCCCCCTACCTGGTCGGCGGCACGCTGTTCCTGGGTCTCGGGGCGGGGTTCGTGATGTATTCGGTCCGCCGCTCGCAGCCCTGCTGACCTCGTCCTACGAAGTCGCCCAGCCGTACGCGAAGGGCCGCCCGGATGTGACATCCCGGGCGGCCCTTCGCGTACGGCGGTGACGGATCAGGCGAGCGGTCCCGTGACCGGCTCCACCGCGGCCACCAGCTTGCCCTCGCGTACGAAGGCGTCGGCCGCGGCCAGGTCGGGGGCCAGGAAGCGGTCCGGGCCCGGGCCCTGGACACCGGCGGCGCGGGCCGCGGCGATGGCGGCCTGTGAGGCGGGCGCCGGGGTGAGGCCCTTGCGCAGTTCGATGCCGCGGGTCGCCGCGTACATCTCCACCGCGATGATGCGGGTCAGATTGTCGACGGCGGTACGCAGCTTGCGCGCGGCCGACCAGCCCATGGAGACGTGGTCCTCCTGCATCGCGGAGGACGGGATGGAGTCCGCGGAGGCCGGCACCGCGAGCCGCTTCATCTCGCTGACCAGGGCGGCCTGCGTGTACTGGGCGATCATCAGGCCCGAGTCGACACCGGCGTCGTCGGCGAGGAAGGGCGGCAGGCCGTGGCTGCGGTTCTTGTCGAGGAGGCGGTCGGTGCGGCGCTCGGCGATCGAGCCGAGGTCGGCGGCGGCGATCGCGAGGAAGTCCAGGACGTAGGCGACCGGGGCGCCGTGGAAGTTGCCGTTGGACTCGACGCGGCCGTCGGGCAGCACGACCGGATTGTCGACGGCGGCGGCGAGTTCACGCTCGGCGACGGTCAGGGCGTACGCGATGGTGTCACGTCCGGCGCCGTTGACCTGCGGGGCGCAGCGCACCGAGTACGCGTCCTGGACGCGCGGCGCCTCTTCCTCCTGGAAGTGGCCGGTGAGGCCCGAATCCTTCAGCACGGCCAGCATGTTGGCGGCGGAGGCGCCCTGGCCGGGGTGCGGGCGGATGGCGTGCAGCTCGGGCGCGAGCACCTTGTCGGTGCCGAGCAGCGCTTCGAGGGAGAGGGCCGCGGTGATGTCGGCGGAGGTGTAGAGCTTCTTCAGGTCGGCGATGGCCATGCACAGCATGCCGAGCATGCCGTCGGTGCCGTTGAGGAGGGCAAGGCCCTCCTTCTCGCGCAGCTCGACGGGTTCGATGCCGGCGGCGGCCAGCAGCTCGCCTGCGGGCTTCACGACGCCGTCGGGGCCCTCGGCGTCGCCCTCGCCCATCAGGGTCAGGGCGCAGTGCGAGAGCGGCGCGAGGTCGCCGGAGCAGCCGAGCGAGCCGTACTCGTGGACGACCGGGGTGATGCCCGCGTTGAGCACGTCGGCCATGGTCTGCGCGACGGAGGGGCGTACGCCGGTGTGGCCGGAGGCGACGGTCTTCAGGCGCAGGAACATCAGCGCGCGCACGACCTCGCGCTCCACGCGGGGGCCCATGCCGGCGGCGTGCGAACGCACGATGTTGCGCTGGAGCTGGGCGCGGAGCTCGGGGCTGATGTGCCGGGAGGCGAGGGCACCGAAGCCGGTGGAGACGCCGTACACCGGCTCCGGCTTCGCGGCCAGCGCGTCGACGATCTCGCGGGCGCGGGCCAGTGCGGCGAGCGCGTCGGCGGAGAGCTCGACCTTCGCGTTGGCGCGGGCCACGGCGATGACGTCCTCGGGGGTGGTCCCGGAGGTCCCCACCACGACAGTGTGCATATCCATATTCAGCACCCTACGGATTGAATCCCGTCATGTCACTAGGGGGGCGGGGCCGCCCACACGGCTTGGGCTCCGCCCCAGGTCCCGAGGGGGCCTTCCCACCCGCCCGCCCGTGACAGATGCCGATAGGTCCAGCCCCCTGGGGCTCCGCCCCAAACCCCGAGGCGACCTTCCCACCCACCCACCCGTGACAGATGCCGGAAGGTTCGGGTCCCCGGGGCTCCGCCCCAGACCCCGTTCGCGCCTGAACGGCGCTCGTCCTCAATCGCCGGACGGGCTGAAGATGCCCGTGCAGGCCCGCATCGAGTGGCCAGGGGCGCGAGGAACTGCGCGAGAAGCAGGCACGGCCCGCGGACGACCGAGGGTTTTGGGGGCGCGAGGAACTGCGCGAACAGCGACCACGGCCCGCGGTCGAAAGGGGGTTGAGGGGCGCGGGGAACTGCGCAAGCAACCACGCACGGTCCGCACCCGAAGGCGGGTTGGAGGGGCGCGGGGAACTGCGCGAAAGACGGGCGCGGTCCGCAGAGGCGCGCCGGGCTCCCTGCAAGGGCTAGGGGGTGTCTGGTGGATCAGGGTCGGTCAGGGTGCGACGCCTGGTGCGGTGCATCGCAAGGCGCCGGAACGTCGTGATAGCGGAGCTATCGGGGCGTTTCGGCAACGCCGCGAGGTGCCGTGCCAGGCGCCGCACCCCCGGCCATGATCCACCAGACACCCCCTAGCTCCGCCCCCTGAAGCGGCGGCGGTCGTGCGGCGGCGTCGGCGGGTTCTCGGCGAGGGCCAGCACCGCTCCGTCCCGCCCCGCCACCACCGGCTCCAGCGAGCGCGCCGCCTTCGCGCGGTACTGGGCCGCGTCCGCGAGACGGAACAGGCGCCGGGCCGACCGCACCTCGCCGATGGGGTCACCCGTCGAGGCCACCCCGCACGCGACCCCCTCCCCGAGCTCCAACTCCCCCGCCCGCAGGCACAGTTGCTCCCCCACCGTCACCACCTCGTCCGCCGATGGCCCCACCGACAGGAGGCAGAACTCGTCTCCGCCGAGCCGCGCCGCCAGGGCGCCCGGCAGCATCGCCCCGCACAGGGACAGCACCGAACCGAACCGTTCGAGCAGCCGGTCCCCCACGGCGTGACCCAGCGTGTCGTTGACCCGCTTGAGCCCGTTCAGGTCGCACACGACGAGGCTGACGACGGAGCCGTCGGCCCGGTGCCGCTCGATCGCCTCGTCGAGCCGCATGTCGACCGCGCGCCGGTTGGCGAGCCCGGTGAGGGGGTCGGTGAAGGCGAGCCGGCGTACCTCTTCGAGGCGTTCGGTCTGGGCGATCCCGGCGGCGACGACCGAGGCGAGGACGGTGGCGAAGTCGGCGTCGGCCGCGTCGAAGACGGGCGCCCCGACGGGCCGGGCCACGTACAGCTCGCCCCAGGCCCGCCCGTGCAGCACGATCGGCGCGATCACGCAGCAGCCCCGGCCGCGGCGGCGCAGGGCGGTCACGCGCTCGTGGCAGTAGCCCGCCTCGCCGCCGGGAGGTTCCGCGGCCGTCTCGACCCAGGCGTTGGGCTCACCACCGCCGGCCCACCGCTCGTGCAGGAACTCGGTGATCTCGGGGAACTGGTGCACCGGATACGTCTCGTCCTCGGGGAACTCCTGCTCCCCGTGGGCCCGTTCGCCCTCGTTGACCAGGACCCTGAGGAGCCCGAGATCGCGTTCCCACACCGAGAGCGCGGCGAAGTTGCCGCCGAGCGCGTCCCGCGCGCCGAGCGCCGCGGCGCGCCAGGACCCGCGCGACGTGTGTGCCGCGGCCATGCCCTGTGCCAGCGAAACCACGGCCCGCAGCCGGGCATCCTCTCCACCCATTCCTCCAGCTTAGGGAGGTTTTGGGTGTTTTGACCCGGGGGGCGCCGCGAAGGCCCGCCAGGGGCCCGCGACACGGCCGTGGCGCGTCCGCCGTCCGGGGTCACTCCCCGGGCCACACCGGCTTGCGCTTCTCGTTGAACGCGGCCACGCCCTCCGCCCTGTCCCCCGAGAACGCCACCGAGCGCCAGGCGGCGTCCTCGACCTCAAGCCCGGCCCGCAGGTCGAGGCCGTGCCCGAGCCGCATGGCCCGCTTCGCCGCGCGCAGTCCGACCGGCGAGTTGGCCGCCATACGGCCCGCGAGCGCGAGCGCTTCGGCACGGGCGTCCTCGGCCAGCACGTCGAGGAGCCCCAACTCCCTTGCCTCGGCGGCCTCGACGCGGCGCGCGGTGAAGACGAGCTCCGCGGCACGGGCGGCGCCGACGCGGCGCGGCAGGAGCTGCGTACCGCCGCCGCCGGGGATCACGCCGACCGACACCTCGGGCAGGCCGACCACGGTGCTCGCGTCGCCCACGATCACATCGCAGGCCAGCGCCAGCTCGAAGCCGCCGCCGAGCGCGAAGCCGTGCACGGCCGCGACGGTGGGCATGGGCAGGTCGAGCACGCCGGTGTACGCGGCGCGCGCGGTGGGCCGCTGACGTACGAGCTCGGCGTCGCTGAAGGAATTGCGCTCCTTGAGGTCCGCGCCGACGCAGAAGGCCCGCTCGTTGGTCGAGGTCACCACGGCGACCCGGGCATCGGGGTCGGCCCCCAGCGCGTCGCAGGCGGCGGCGATGGAGCGGGCCATCTCCGTCGACACGGCGTTCATGGCCTTGGGCCGGTCGAGCACCAGCTCGGCGACGTACCCCTCGCGCCGTACGACGACGAACTCCCCGAACCGCTGCTCAGCCATGAGCCAACCCCTCCGCGTTAACGAACGTTACGTCGGGAGGATCTTAGGCTCGCGCCGGTGCAGGAGCCAGGGCTCCACGACCCCGAGGCCGCGCACCGGGCGCTGCCACATGGGCTGGAGCGCGAAGCGGTACTTCGGGACCGGGCCCGGCTCCCCGCCCTCCTTCTCGGCGGCCAGCGCGTCCTGCGCGGCCTGCGCCTCGGAGACGGGCGCGTCGCCCGCGCGGGCCAGCTCCTCGGCGAACGCCCCGTCGACCAGGACGGCGTCCTTGGGGGCTATCGAGGTGAGCCGGCTCGCCAGGTTCACCGTGGTGCCGAACACGTCGCCCATGCGGGTCGTGACCGTGCCGAACGCGATGCCGACCCGCAGCGCGGGCATCGTCTCGTCGCCGGCCATCGTCTCGATGAGCCGCAGCGAGATCTCGGCGGCCGTGCCCGCGTCGTCGGCGGCGAACAGGACCTCGTCGCCCAGCGTCTTGATGAGCCGCCCGCCGTGCGCAGCGACCAGGTCGGCGGCGGTCGTCTCGAAGGCCTCGACGAGCTCGCCCAGCTCCTCCTCCTCAAGGCGCCGGGTGAGCCGGGTGAACCCGACGAGGTCGGCGAAGCCCACCGCGAGGCGGCGGTCCACCATCTCCTCGTCGTCGGCGGCCTGCACCACGCGCCCGGTCGCGGCGGCGAGCTGGCGCCGCCACACATAGACCAGGAACTCCTCCAGCTCGGGCAGCAGCAGCTCGACCAGGGGGTATGTGACTTCCGTACGGGTCATGCCGGGCTCGGGGGGCTCGGTCAGGCCCTCCAGGAAAGAATCGATCTGCCATTCGGCCAGCCGGGCGGTGGTCTGCCCGGTGGAGCGCGCGACCTGCACCGCCATCGGCTCGCTGAGCAGCCCCGCCTCCACGAGTCCGGCGAGCCGGCGAAGCGCCAGTACGTCCGCCTCGGTGAGCGCCTTGGCCTGCCCGATGTCGGCGAACCCCATGGCCCGCCAGAACCGGGACGCCAGCTCCATCGAGACGCCCGCGGTGCGCGCCGCCTGGAAGGGCGTATACCGCCGGTCGGCGCCGAGGATCAGCTGTTCGAGCCGGATGGCGAGCGGGTCGTCGGTGGGCTCGGCGGTGTGGTCGACGGCGTGGTGCGGGGTCGGGTACGCGGACGGTGCCGGTTCGGCCGGGGTGCGGGAGCTGCCCGGGGTGGCGCCCGAGCCGCTGCCGGTATCGCCACCGCCCTCCGCACCGGACCGTGTCTCGTCGACGGTCACCGGCCGCCTCCTGCCCGTTGCCTGCGCACTGCCCTGCCGATCTGTCGCTGGATCGGGCTCCACGATACGGCAGGTGTGCCGTAGCTCACGTCGCGGGAGCGTGTCCCGCGTCCCGCTACGGTGCGGCCGGCCGCAGGTGGACGATGTCTCCCGCCGCGACGGGACGCTGGACGCCCTCGTTCGTGGCCAGGACGAGCCGCCCGTCCCCGTCCACCGCCACGGCCTCGCCCTCGATCGCCTGCCCGCCGGGCAGCTCCGCCCGGACCGTGCGGCCCAGCGTCGCGCAGCCCGCCGCGTACGCCTCCTGGAGCCCGGACACCGAGGGGTCGCCCGCTGCGGCGCGCCAGGTCCCGTACCACTGCTCGATGGAGCGCAGCACGGCCCGCAGCAGGGTGTCGCGGTCCGTGGAGACGGCTCCGGCGAGCGCGAGGGAGCCCGCGCCGGGCACCGGGAGCTCGTCCGCGCGCAGCGTCACATTGAGGCCGATGCCGACGACGACGCCGTCCGCGCCGGCCCGCTCGGCGAGGATGCCGCCGGCCTTGCGCTCGCCCCCGTCCACCGTGACCAGCAGGTCGTTGGGCCATTTCAGGGCGGTGTCGACGCCCGCCGCCCGCGCGAGCCCGGTCGCCACCGCGACACCGGTGAGCAGCGGCAGCCACCCCCAGCGCTCCACCGGGACCCCCTCGCCCGGCTTGAGCAGGACGGAGAAGAAGAGCCCCGAGCGGGCCGGCGCCGACCAGCGGCGGTCCAGGCGCCCGCGCCCCGCGGTCTGTTCCTCGGCCACCAGGACCGCGCCCTCGGCGAGCGCGTCCGCCTTCGCCGCGAGGTCGGAGTTGGTGGAGCCGGTCGCCGTGACCACGTCGAGGGAGGTCCACAGGGCGTCCGGCCGCAGCAGGGCGCGGCGCAGCGCGGTGGCGTTCAGGGGCGGCCGGTCGAGGTCGGACCAGCGGCTGTCGGAAGCGTCCTGGGGTGTCATGCAGTCAGGTTAGGCCGCAATTGCAAGGCCATCCGGGTGTGGCCAACGCCGCACTGCCGAACCGTATCCGCGCCACTACCCTACGAGTCAGTAGCCAGCCTACGAGTCCGTAGCCACCCCGTGACCAGGCAGGGAGCCGCATCCCGATGTCCGAGCCGGAAAACGCCCAGAGCGACGCCACCGTCGACATCCACACCACCGCGGGAAAGCTCGCGGATCTTCAGCGTCGCATCGACGAGGCGACCCACGCCGGCTCCGCGCGCGCGATCGAGAAGCAGCACGCCAAGGGCAAGCTGACGGCCCGTGAACGGGTCGAACTGCTCCTGGACGAGGGCTCGTTCGTCGAACTCGACGAGTTCGCCCGGCACCGCTCGACCAACTTCGGGATCGAGAAGAACCGCCCGTACGGGGACGGCGTGGTGACCGGGTACGGAACAGTCGACGGCCGCCCGGTGTGCGTCTACTCGCAGGACTTCACGATCTTCGGCGGCTCGCTCGGCGAGGTGTACGGCGAGAAGATCGTCAAGGTCATGGACTTCGCGATGAAGACCGGCTGCCCGGTGATCGGCATCAACGACGGCGGCGGCGCGCGCATCCAGGAAGGTGTGGTCGCGCTCGGCCTGTTCGCCGAGATCTTCCGCCGCAATGTGCACGCCTCGGGCGTGGTCCCGCAGATCTCCCTGATCGTCGGCCCGTGCGCGGGCGGCGCGGTGTACTCCCCCGCGATCACCGACTTCACGGTGATGGTCGACCAGACCTCGCACATGTTCATCACCGGGCCCGACGTCATCAAGACGGTCACCGGCGAGGACGTCGGCTTCGAGGAGCTGGGCGGCGCGCGCACGCACAACACCACGTCGGGTGTGGCGCACCACATGGCGGGCGACGAGAAGGACGCGATCGAGTACGTCAAGTCCCTTCTCTCCTACCTGCCGTCGAACAACCTGAGCGAGCCGCCGGCCTTCCCCGAGGAGGCCGACCTGGAGACCTCGGACGAGGACCGCGAGCTCGACACCCTCATCCCGGACTCCGCGAACCAGCCGTACGACATGCACACGGCGATCGAGCACGTCCTGGACGACGGCGAGTTCCTGGAGACGCAGGCCCTGTTCGCGCCGAACATCATCACGGGCTTCGGCCGCGTGGAGGGCTTCCCGGTCGGCATCGTGGCCAACCAGCCGATGCAGTTCGCCGGTTGCCTCGACATCGACGCGTCCGAGAAGGCGGCACGCTTCGTGCGGACCTGCGACGCGTTCAACGTCCCGGTCCTGACCTTCGTCGACGTGCCGGGCTTCCTTCCCGGTGTCGACCAGGAGTACGGCGGCATCATCCGGCGCGGCGCGAAGCTGATCTACGCCTATGCCGAGGCGACGGTCCCGCTGATCACCGTCATCACCCGCAAGGCGTTCGGTGGCGCGTACGACGTCATGGGCTCCAAGCACCTGGGCGCCGACCTCAACCTGGCGTGGCCGACGGCGCAGATCGCGGTGATGGGCGCGCAGGGCGCGGTCAACATCCTGCACCGCCGCACGATCGCGGCGGCGGCCGTGGAGGAGCAGGAGGGGGTGCGGGCCGGACTGATCTCCGACTACGAGGACACGCTCCTCAACCCGTACATCGCGGCGGAGCGTGGCTATGTGGACGCGGTGATCATGCCGTCGGAGACGCGGGCGCACATCGTGAAGGGGTTGCGGCAGCTGCGTACGAAGCGGGAGTCGTTGCCTCCGAAGAAGCACGGCAACATCCCCCTCTAACCCCTAGGGGGTGTCTGGTGGATCAGGGTCGGTCAGGGTGCGGCGCCTGGTGCGGTGCATCGCAAGGCGCCGGAACGTCGTGATAGCGGAGCTATCGGGGCGTTTCGGCAACGCCGCGAGGTGCCGTGCCAGGCGCCGCACCCCCGGCCATGATCCACCAGACACCCCCTAGCCCCCTTCGCCCTCTAACCCTCTGCCCTCCAGTCGACGAGCTGAGCCAGGAGCCGCTGTGATCAAGGTAGTTCGGGGCAACCCGACCCCGGAGGAGCTGGCCGCCGCACTGGCGGTGGTCCAGGCACGCGCCGCGGCGACGGCTTCGGCCACGTCCGGCGCGCCGACGCCCCCCGAGGGCTGGTCCGACCCGTCCCGCATCACCGGCCGCGCCCTGCCGAGGCCGGGGGTACGCGCCTGGGCGCGGACGTACTGGCCTGCGTGAGCCGGCCTGTGGGGGCCGGGGGGCTGCGGTGCGTCGTTGCTCGCGCCGTTTCCCCGCGGCCCTGGGCGAGGCTCGCCCCGACCCGCGTCGGTGGCCTCAGCGTGCCCGGGCTGTTCGGTGCCGGGTGCCGCGAGCGTCCTCAGCGTGCCCGGGCTGTTCGGTGCCGGGTGACGCGAGCGTCGTCAGCGTGCCCGGGCTGTTCGGTGCCGGGGCGGCATGCGCATCCTCAGCCCGTCCGGCGATTGAGGACGAGCGCCGTTCAGGCGCGGCCGGGGTCTGGGGCGCAGCCCCAGAGGCCGGCTCTTGCGTGCGGGCCGTGCACGGCTGGTCGCGCAGTTCCCCGCGCCCCCAACAGCACTGGCGCCGACCAGCACGGCATCACCAGCCCGCCCGACTGCTCGGCGCCGGCCAGCGCGGCATCCCCACCCTGCCCGCCTGTTCGACTCCGGGGCGGCATGCGCATCCTCAGCCCGTCCGGCGATTGAGGACGAGCGCCGTTCAGGCGCGGCGGGGTCTGGGGCGCAGCCCCAGGGGCCGGCTCTTGCGTGCGGGCCGTGCACGGCTGGTCGCGCAGTTCCCCGCGCCCCCAACAGCACTGGCGCCGGCCAGCACGGCATCACCAGCCCGCCCGACTGCTCGGCGCCGGCCAGCGCGGCATCCCCACCCTGCCCGCCTGTTCGACGCCGGGGCGGCATGCGCATCCTCAGCCCGTCCGGCGATTGAGGACGAGCGCCGTTCAGGCGCGGCGGGGTCTGGGGCGCAGCCCCAGAGGCCCGGCCTTCACGTGCGGACCGTGCACGGCTGGTCGCGCAGTTCCCCGCGCCCCTAGGCGGGCTGGTGCCAGGCCCGCGTCGGGAACCTCCAGGCCGTCCGGCGCGCGCAAGGGGGCCGGGGCGGAGCCCCACAGCTTGAGTACCCGTACTCAGGCGCCGCGGCACGCCCTCGCCGCACTATCGGTTGCATGCTGTGGTCAGACCCGAAGAACGAGCCGCCCAAGGAACTGCGCGACGCCCAGGCGATGATGCGCCGAGCGGGCCTCTTCCTCGCCCTTGCCATGGTGGTGGCGATGCTCGTGGTCGGCCTCCGCTGAGGAACCTGCCCCGCGGGCGCACCCGACCCCGTGGGGGAGCCGCACCCGTGGCGCACCCGGCCCCCTGGGCGCATCAACCCCGTGGGGGACCCGCACCCGTGGCGCACCCGGCCCCGTGGGCGCACCAACTCCGTGGGGGACCCGCCCCGTGGGGGACCCGCACCCGTGGGGGACCCAACCCCATGGGCGCCCCGGGCCGGGGCGCCTACGATGGCGCCCATGACTGCTCAGCGCCGGCTCGTCCTCGCCTCCCAATCGCCCGCCCGGCTCGGGCTGCTCCGTCAGGCCGGGTTCGCGCCCGAGGTGATCGTCAGCGGCGTCGACGAGGACGCCCTGTCCGCGCCCAGCCCCGCCGAGCTCGCCCTCGTACTCGCCGAGGCGAAGGCCGACGCCGTGGCAGCCCGCCCCGAAGCCGCCGGCGCGCTGGTCATCGGCTGCGACTCGGTGCTCGAACTCGACGGCCGCGCGCTCGGCAAGCCCGCCGACGCCGAGGACGCGACGGCCCGCTGGAAGTCGATGCGCGGCCGCGCGGGCATCCTCCAGACCGGCCACTGCGTGATCGACACCGCGACGGGCGAGCGCGCCGCGCGCACCGCGTCGACGGTCGTACGGTTCGGCGAGCCCACCGACGCGGAGATCGCGGCGTACGTGGCCAGCGGTGAACCCCTGTACGTGGCAGGCGCGTTCACGCTCGACGGCCGCTCGGCCCCGTTCATCGACTCCATCGAGGGCGACCACGGAAACGTCATCGGGCTCTCGCTGCCGCTGCTGCGCACCCTGCTCGGGCGGCTCGGGATCTCGGTCACCGACCTCTGGGCGTAGGCCGCCGGGGCCGCCGGGCGAGGTACGGATTCCTCTCGGGGGTGCGGCGCGAAACCGACTCGCCACAGCGCGCGCCCCCCGAATCGGAGAGCCTCAGGCTGCCGCCGGCGCTCCGCCGGGCGTCTCGGGGGCCGCGTCCTGCGCCGGCTCGACCACCACCCGCTCCTTCGCATACGCAAGGAGTACGAAGACGAGCAGCGCGAGCACGACCATCAGGACGGCGAACGCGGACCACCCCACGAGCCCTACGAGGAACGCGCCGAGCACCGCGTGCACCACCGCGCAGGCGATCAGCGTGATCCGCGCGACGCGGCCGGGCGCACGGTCGCGGATGGCGATGACCAGCAGGAGGACCCCGCTCACCGCGAGGAAAAGACCGAACACGGCTCCCCCGACCCACGCCCCGGTGGAGATCGCGTGCGGATCGATCCCGGCGAGGGACATGTGCTGGTTGGCGGCGACCCTGCCCAGCACCCAGTTGACGAGGACGACGGCGCAGGCCTCGGCGAAGAGAGTGAGCGCGGCCACGATGGCGATCAGTCGTCGCAGCACGGCGCGACCCCCTGTTACCCCTAGTACGGCTGTGGCGCGCACGCTACTAACCAGTAATGCTCAGGACAAGGGTCCGAACAAAAACCGCCCTGTGCACGTGCCCCGGCACCCCGCCGCGCGGCGTTCCGGTCGCAAAGGATCACCCCCTGGTGCGCGGCCGTTCGTAGGGACCCGACAAAGAAACGCACGGACCTGCTGGGGCCCGAGACAGAGACCTTGACCACACCCCACCGCTACTGTGCGGTACGGGAGCCCGGCGTACCGTGGTGCGACAAGGGATTTCGCGACTCGAGCGTGCCTCGAATCACACTCCGTGTGGGCAAGCTCACCATTGGGGACGGGTCGTAAGCCAGTGTGCGGCTTCCCTAAACTCAGCTTGTTTCAAGGAGGGAGCCATCGTGCGCAAGGTGCTCATCGCCAACCGAGGCGAAATCGCTGTCCGTGTTGCCCGGGCCTGCCGGGATGCCGGAATCGCGAGCGTAGCCGTCTACGCCGATCCGGACCGGGACGCGTTGCACGTCCGGGCAGCGGACGAGGCATTCGCCCTGGGCGGTGACACCCCGGCGGCCAGCTATCTGGACATCGCCAAGGTGCTCGCGGCCGCGGCCGACTCGGGGGCGGACGCGGTCCACCCGGGTTACGGATTCCTTTCCGAGAACGCCGAGTTCGCCCAGGCGGTGCTCGACGCGGGTCTGACCTGGATCGGCCCGCCCCCGCAGGCCATCCGTGACCTCGGCGACAAGGTGGCGGCGCGTCACATCGCCCAGCGCGCGGGCGCCCCGCTCGTCGCGGGCACCCCGGACCCGGTCTCGGGCTCGGACGAGGTCGTCGCGTTCGCCCGGGAACACGGGCTGCCCATCGCGATCAAGGCCGCCTTCGGCGGTGGCGGTCGCGGTCTGAAGGTCGCCCGCACCCTCGAAGAGATCCCCGAGCTCTACGACTCGGCCGTACGTGAGGCCGTCGCGGCCTTCGGCCGTGGCGAGTGCTTCGTCGAGCGCTACCTCGACAAGCCGCGCCACGTCGAGACCCAGTGCCTCGCGGACTCCCACGGCAACGTGGTCGTGGTCTCCACCCGTGACTGCTCGCTCCAGCGCCGCCACCAGAAGCTGGTCGAGGAGGCCCCGGCGCCGTTCCTGTCGCAGGCCCAGAACGCGGAGCTGTACGCCGCGTCCAAGGCCATCCTCAAGGAGGCCGGCTACGTCGGCGCGGGCACCGTCGAATTCCTCGTCGGCGCCGACGGCACGATCTCCTTCCTGGAGGTCAACACCCGTCTCCAGGTCGAGCACCCGGTCACCGAAGAGGTCACCGGCATCGACCTGGTCCGCGAGATGTTCCGCATCGCCGACGGCGAGGAGCTGGGGTACGACGACCCGGTCATGCGGGGCCACTCCTTCGAGTTCCGCATCAACGGCGAGGACCCGGGCCGCGGCTTCCTGCCCGCTCCCGGCACCGTGACCGTCTTCGCGCCGCCGTCCGGTCCCGGCGTACGCCTCGACGCGGGCGTCGAGTCCGGCTCGGTCATCGGCCCCGCCTGGGACTCGCTGCTCGCCAAGCTCATCGTGACGGGCGCGACCCGCGAGCAGGCCCTCCAGCGGGCGGCGCGTGCGCTGGCGGAGTTCAACGTGGAGGGCATGGCCACGGCGATCCCCTTCCACCGCGCTGTCGTCGCCGACCCGGCGTTCACCTCCGACCCGTTCACCATCCACACCCGGTGGATCGAGACGGAGTTCGTGAACGAGATCCCGGCGTTCACGGCCACGGCCGACGCGGACACGGACGAGGAGCCGGGCCGCGAGACGGTCGTCGTCGAGGTGGGCGGCAAGCGTCTTGAGGTCTCCCTGCCGTCCTCGCTGGGCATGACGCTCGCGCGTACCGCCGCGGCCGGCGGGGCCAAGCCCAAGCGCCGCGCCGCCAAGAAGGCGGGCTCCGCCGCCTCCGGCGACACCCTCGCATCGCCCATGCAGGGCACGATCGTGAAGGTGGCGGTCGAGGAGGGCCAGGAGGTCAAGGAGGGCGACCTCGTGGTGGTCCTTGAGGCCATGAAGATGGAACAGCCGCTGAACGCGCATCGCGCGGGCACGGTGAAGGGGCTTGCGGCGGAGGTCGGCGCGTCGGTGTCGTCCGGCGCGATGATCTGCGAGATCAAGGACTGACCCGCCACCCCTGAGCCCCGGCCACGAAAGCAGGCCGGGGCTCCGCCCCAGACCCCGCTCCAGGGCCGACCCGCACCATGCCGCCAAGGGGCGCAGGGAACTGCGCGACCAGCCACCCACAGCCCGCACGCCAAAGCCCAGCCCCTGGGGCTCCGCCCCAGACCCCGGTCGCGCCTAAAGGGCGCTCGTCCTCAAACGCCGGACGGGCTGAGGACGCCCGTGCGGGCCGGCACGGCCCCTGCACCAGTGCTGTTTGTTAGGGGCGCGGGACTGTGTCATTGCGCGGCTCCGCCGCGGTGGCCGCGAGAAGCGATTCCGGGTGCCCTACAGGGGCGCGGGGAACTGCGCGACCAGCCGCCCACGGCCCGCACGCCGAAAACCGAACCCCTGGGGCTCCACCCCAAACCCCGATCGCGCCTAAAGGACGCTCGTCCTCAAACGCCGGACGGGCTGAAGATGCCCATGCCGACCCGCACCACGCCGCCAGGGGGCGCGGGGAACTGCGACCAGCCACCCACGGCCCGCACCCGCGAACATCCGCCCACCCCCCGCACCCCCCGGCAGGGCGCCGCACCCGCGAACAACCTCCCACCCCCCACACCCCCGGCAGGGCGGGGTGGCATGCTGGAGGGATGGACCGCACATCGGGGACGGGGGCGCGGCCCCTGCGGGCCGACGCGCGGCGCAACCACGACCGTCTCCTGGACACCGCCCGCACCGCCTTCGCGGAACGCGGCACGGACACCTCCCTGGAGGACGTGGCCCGCAGGGCCGGCGTGGGCATCGGCACGCTGTACCGGCACTTCCCCACCCGGCACGCCCTGCTGAGCGCGGTCTTCCAGAGCGAGGTGGACGTACTCCTCGCCCGGTCGAGGGAGTTGCTGGCCGCCGAGCAGCCCTGCACCGCGCTCATCGAGTGGCTGCGCGCGATCATCACGCACGCGGGGGTGTACCGGGGCCTGGCCCGCGCCCTCATGTCGGCGTCGGGCGACGCGAGTTCGGCCCTTGCCCGGTGCAGCGAGCCGATGCGGGAGGCGGGTGACGCCCTGCTCGTGCGGGCCCGTGAAGCCGGTTCCGTACGTGCCGACGTCACCATCGCCGACCTCATGCAGCTGACCAACGCCATCGCGCTGGCGGCCGAACAGTCCCCGGACGACCCGGAGCTGGCCGACCGGCTGCTGGCCCTGACCTACCGGGGCCTGAAGGGCTGAGCGGACCGGCAGGCTCAGCGCCTGCGCAGGTCCGCCACACGTGCCCGGTCGCCGGGCGCCTGCGGCTCGCCCATCGCGGCGGCGCTGCGCAACTGCGGCCCCGTACCGGGCGCGTGGGTGCGGCGCTGGCCGGGCAGCGGCATGTCGCGGCGGGGCGGCCGGCCTGGCGGTGCCTCGCCGGCCACCGCCCCCGAGGCCCCGGCCACCGCGATCTGCACCCCTTGGTCGGCAAGCGCCTGCAACTCCGTGGCGGCCCGGTCGTCGTGGCCCGGCGGTTCGTCGGTGACGAGACGGGTGATCACATCGGTCGGCACCGTCTGGAACATGGTGTCGGTGCCCAGCTTGGTGTGATCGGCCAGCACCACGACCTCGGCCGCCGCCTGGACCAGCGCGCGGTCCACGCTCGCGGAGAGCATGTTGGACGTGGACAGGCCGCGCTCGGCGGTCAGGCCGCTCCCGGACAGGAAGGCGCGCGAGACCCTGAGGCCCTGGAGGGACTGCTCGGCTCCGCTGCCCACCAGGGCGTAGTTGGAGCCGCGCAGGGTGCCTCCGGTCATGACGACCTCGACCCGGTTGGCGTGTGCCAACGCCTGGGCCACCAACAGGGAGTTGGTGACGACGGTCAGGCCGGGGACGCGCGCGAGCCGGCGGGCCAGCTCCTGCGTGGTGGTCCCCGCGCCGACCACGATGGCCTCGCCCTCTTCGACGAGACCGGCGGCGAGGTCGGCGATGGCCGTCTTCTCCGCGGTCGCTAGATGGGATTTCTGCGGGAAGCCGGATTCGCGGGTGAAACCGCCCGGCAGCACCGCACCGCCGTGCCGGCGGTCGAGGAGTCCTTCGGCCTCCAGCGCCCGCACGTCCCGCCGTACGGTCACTTCGGAGGTCTGGACGACGCGGGCGAGCTCACGGAGGGAAACGGCCCCGTTGGCGCGCACCATTTCGAGGATCAATTGGCGACGTTCTGCAGCGAACACGAAACTGACAGTAACCTGGGCGGCCGAATGTTCTCAGCAGTTTGCGCCGAATAACGGAAGATGCACTCAAAGGGGGCTGCCGAGTGGTATATGCCCCGCAGCGCCCCCGAGGGGGTGTCCGGTGGACCATCGGGCCGGGGGCGGCCCTGGTCCACCGGGCGCCCCATCGGGCCCCGCGCCCCGCTCGCCAACCCCCCGCCCCATCAGCGCGGTTACGCCTCTCCGGCCTTCTTCCGGCTGTGCAGCTGCCGTGCCACTTCGGCGATCGATCCCGAAAGCGAGGGGTACACGGTGAACGCCTTCGCGATCTGCTCCACCGTCAGGTTGTTGTCGACCGCGATCGAGATGGGGTGGATCAGCTCGCTGGCGCGCGGCGCGACGACACAGCCGCCGACGATGATGCCGGTGCCGGGACGGCAGAAGATCTTCACGAAGCCGTCCCTGATGCCCTGCATCTTGGCGCGCGGGTTGCGAAGCAGCGGGAGCTTGACGACCCGGGCGTCGATCTTGCCCGCGTCCACGTCGGCCTGGGTGTAGCCGACGGTGGCGATCTCGGGGTCGGTGAAGACGTTGGAGGAGACGGTCTTCAGGTTCAGCGGGGCCACCGCGTCGCCGAGGAAGTGGTACATCGCGATGCGGCCCTGCATGGCGGCGACCGAGGCCAGCGCGAAGATGCCGGTCACGTCGCCGGCCGCGTACACGCCGGGGGCCGAGGTGCGCGAGACCTTGTCGGTCCAGATGTGGCCGGACTCCTTCAGGCGTACGCCCGACTCCACCAGACCCATGTTCGCGGTGTTGGGGATGGCGCCGACCGCCATGAGGCAGTGCGTGCCGCTGATGACGCGGCCGTCGGAGAGCGTGACCTCGACGCGGTCGCCGACGCGCTTGGCGGACTCGGCGCGCGAGCGGGCCATGACGTTCATGCCGCGGCGGCGGAACACGTCCTCAAGGACGGCGGCCGCGTCCGGGTCCTCGCCGGGCAGCACCCGGTCGCGGGAGGAGACGAGGGTGACCTTGGAGCCGAGCGCCTGGTAGGCGCCGGCGAACTCGGCGCCGGTGACGCCGGAGCCGACCACGATGAGCTCCTGGGGCAGCTCGTCCAGGTCGTACACCTGCGTCCAGTTGAGGATGCGCTCGCCGTCGGGCTGCGCGTCGGGCAGCTCGCGGGGGCTGCCGCCGGTGGCGATCAGGACCGCCTCGCAGGTCAGCATCTCCTCGGTGCCGTCGGCGGCCGTGACGATCACGTCGCGGGTGCCGTCGATGCCCTGGGGTCCGGCGAGCCGGCCGCGGCCGCGCATGACGCGGGCGCCCGCACGCGTCACGGAGGCGGTGATGTCGTGGGACTGGGCGAGCGCGAGGCGCTTGACCCGTCGGTTGACCTTGCCGAGGTCCACGCCGACGACCCGGGCCGACTGCTCATCGGGAGGCGTGTCGTCGGCGACGAGGATGCCCAACTCCTCGTACGAAGAGTCGAAGGTGGTCATCACCTCGGCCGTCGCGATCAGGGTCTTGGACGGCACGCAGTCGGTGAGCACCGACGCCCCGCCCAGACCGTCGCAGTCCACGACGGTCACCTCCGCGCCGAGCTGGGCGCCCACCAGGGCCGCCTCGTATCCGCCCGGTCCGCCACCGATGATCACGATCCGCGTCACGAAAAAGTCCGCCTCGTAGTGTCGATCCCGGCCTGCCTGCCCGCCCGGCCGGGGGTCCGGGGCGGGGCCCCGGGGGAACGCAGTACGTACCTCATTGTCCCGCACGCTTCAAGTGCCTTCGCCCCGGGGGCGCCATTCGGCCGTCGTGGCGGATTCCCCCGGGGCCCCGGCACGGACGGCCCGCGCGAAGTGCCCCCGCGGGCCACTGTCGTACCCTCGACACCATGTCGCTCTACGCCGCGTACGCCGGCAACCTGGATCCGCGGCTGATGACCCGCCGCGCCCCGCACTCTCCGCTGCGCGGCACCGGCTGGCTCAACGGCTGGCGCCTGACGTTCGGCGGGGAGCAGATGGGCTGGGAGGGCGCCCTCGCGACGATCGTCGAGGCCCCCCGCTCGCAGGTCTTCGTCGCCCTGTACGACATCGCGCCGCTCGACGAGGAGTCGATGGACCGGTGGGAGGGTGTCGGGCTCGACATCTACCGCCGGATGCGGGTGCGCGTGCACACGCTCGACGGCGAGGACGCGGCCTGGCTGTACGTCCTGAACGGGTACGAGGGCGGACTGCCCTCGGCGCGCTACCTGGGCGAGCTGGCCGACGCGGCCGAGTCCGCGGGCGCGCCGCACGACTACGTGATGGAGCTGCGCAAGCGCCCCTGCTGAGCCCGGCCCCAGGTCAGGGGCGCCCGGCGGCGCCGGGTGAGCCGGCTTTCGTACGAAACCACAAACGGAATCGGCAGGTCCGTTATCCTGCACATCTACGCGCGTAGGACTTCAGCGGTTACGCTCGTGCGCGTACTTCTTCTTTACCGGGGGAAAACCCCTCGGACCCGGCCGGACAGACACCGGGCGGGACGACGTTCCTTCGCGAGGCGAGAGACCCAGTGAACGCATCTGCCACCCCGGACCTGCTCCAGGACGACCCCCACTCCGCGGCCGACGCCGCCGCCGCGCGCCTGCGCGAGCTCACCGGCGCCGAGACCCACGACGTCGCCCTGGTGATGGGCTCCGGCTGGGCCCCGGCCGTCGACGCCCTCGGCGCCCCCGAGGCCGAGTTCCCCGTGACCGAGCTGCCCGGCTTCCCGGCGCCGGCCGTCGAGGGCCACGGCGGCAAGATCCGCTCGTACAAGATCGGCGCCAAGCGCGTCCTGGTCTTCCTCGGCCGTACGCACTTCTACGAGGGCCGCGGCGTCGCCTCCGTCGCGCACGGCGTGCGCACCGCCGTCGCCGCCGGCTGCAAGACCGTCGTCCTGACCAACGGCTGCGGCGGTCTGCGCGACGGCATGCGCCCCGGCCAGCCGGTCCTCATCAGCGACCACATCAACCTGACGGCCACCTCGCCGATCATCGGCGCCAACTTCGTGGACCTCACCGACCTGTACTCGCCGCGCCTGCGCGCGCTGTGCAAGGAGGTCGACGAGACGCTTGAAGAGGGCGTCTACGTGCAGTTCCCCGGCCCGCACTACGAGACCCCTGCCGAGATCAACATGGTCCGCGTGCTCGGCGGCGACCTCGTCGGCATGTCCACCGTGCTCGAAGCCATCGCCGCCCGTGAGGCCGGCGCGGAGGTCCTCGGGATCTCGCTGGTCACCAACCTCGCCGCCGGTCTGACCGGCGAGCCGCTCAACCACGAAGAGGTGCTTCAGGCGGGCCGCGACTCGGCGGCGCGCATGGGCGAGCTGCTCACCCGGGTACTCGACCGCATCTGATCGCTTCGCACGCCCTCCCCGAAAGCCCCTCCCCGAAAGGCTGACAACGTGACGCAGGACCTGATCGCGCGGGCCCAGGCCTGGCTGGCCGAGGACCCCGACAGCGAGACGCGCGAGGAGCTGGCCAAGCTCATCGAGAGCGCGGACGCCGCGGAACTGGCCGTGCGCTTCGCCGGCACGCTCCAGTTCGGCACCGCCGGGCTCCGCGGCGAGCTGGGGGCGGGCCCGATGCGGATGAACCGCTCGGTGGTCATCCGCGCCGCCGCCGGACTCGCCGCGTACCTGAAGGCCCAGGGGCAGGGCGACGGGCTCGTCGTCATCGGCTACGACGCCCGCTACAAGTCCGCGGACTTCGCCCGGGACACCGCGGCCGTCATGGTCGGCGCCGGTCTGCGCGCGGCCCTGCTCCCGCGGCCGCTGCCGACGCCCGTACTGGCCTACGCCATAAGGCACTTGGGCGCCGTCGCCGGCGTCGAGGTGACGGCGAGCCACAACCCGCCGCGCGACAACGGCTACAAGGTGTACCTCGGCGACGGCTCGCAGATCGTGCCGCCGGCCGACGCGGAGATCGCCGCCGCGATCGACGCCGTCGCCTCGCTGCACGACGTACCGCGCCCCGAGAGCGGCTGGGAGGTGCTGGGCGACGAGGTCCTTGACGCCTATCTGGCGCGTACGGACACGGTGTTGACCCCCGGGTCGCCGCGCACCGCGAACGTCGTCTACACGGCGATGCACGGCGTCGGCAAGGACGTGCTGCTCGCCGCGTTCGCGCGGGCCGGCTTCCCCGAGCCGGTGCTGGTGGCCGAACAGGCCGAGCCCGACCCGGCGTTCCCGACGGTGGCCTTCCCCAACCCGGAGGAGCCGGGCGCGATGGACCTGGCGTTCGCCACGGCCCGCCGCGCGAACCCGGACATCATCATCGCCAACGACCCGGACGCCGACCGCTGCGCGGCCGCCGTCAAGGACCGCGACGGCCAGTGGCGGATGCTGCGCGGCGACGAGGTCGGCGCGCTGCTCGCCGCCCACCTCGTCACCAAGGGCGTGACCGGCGTGTTCGCCGAGTCGATCGTGTCGTCCTCGCTGCTCGGCCGCATCGCCGCGGCCGCGGGGCTCGGCTACGAGGAGACGCTGACCGGATTCAAGTGGATCGCCCGCGTGGACGGGCTGCGCTACGGCTACGAGGAGGCGCTGGGTTACTGCGTCGACCCCGAGGGCGTGCGCGACAAGGACGGCATCACCGCCGCCCTGGTGGTCGCCGAGCTGGCCTCCGTCCTCAAGGAGCAGGGCCGCACGGTCCTGGACCTGCTGGACGACCTGGCCCTCGCGCACGGCCTGCACGCCACCGACCAGCTGTCGGTCCGCGTGGAGGACCTGACGATCATCTCGGACGCGATGGCGCGCCTGCGCGAGCAGCCGCCGGTCTCGCTCGCCGGGCTCGCGGTGACGAAGGCCGAGGACCTGACGGAGGGCACCGAGCACCTGCCGCCCACCGACGGTCTGCGCTACTACCTGGAGGGCGCCCGGGTGATCGTGCGCCCGAGCGGCACCGAGCCCAAGCTCAAGTGCTACCTGGAGGTCGTCGTGCCGGTCGCGTCGGCCGCCGGGCTGGACGCCGCGCGCGCCAGGGGCGCCGAGCTCCTGGCCGGCATCAAGAAGGACCTCGCGGCGGCCGCCGGCATCTGACGGGCGGCGTACCCAAGCGGCGTACACGGGCGGGACAACCGGAACGACAGCCGGGGCGGTGGTCAAGCGACCACCGCCCCGGTCCTGCTTTCGGGTGATTACGTACGGCAGTTGACGCAGCGGTCCGCATGCGGCGGGGACTTGCGAGAAAGGGTGACCCGTACTCTTTCCCGCCGCGCCCGAGCCAAGGAGCCGTCGCAGTGCCCCCGACCGCGCCGCCCCCAGCGACCGCCACGGGCCGCCGCCGCCCCGTCCCCGCCGCCCGCCGCGACCCGGCCCCGCGCGGCGCGGGACGCCGGCCGCCGGTCCGGGAGCGGGCCCGCACCGCCCTTCGTCACGCGGGACCCGCGCTGCTCGGCTACCTGGCGGTGCGCCTGTTCGGCGTGCTCGTCCTGGCGAAGTGGGCGCACGTCCGCCACCACGGCCTGTGGCCGGTGCTCGCCACGTCCTGGGACTCCAACTGGTACCTCGGCATCGCGAACCACGGCTATGTGCTCCCGCCGGACCCCGACGAGCCGAGCAACCTCGCCTTCTTCCCGCTGTACCCGGCCCTGGTGAAGGCGGTCGCCGCCGTCACGCCGGGCTCTCGGGCCGGCGTCGGGCTGCTGCTCGCCGTCGGGTGCTCGCTGATCGCCGCGTGCGGGGTGTTCGCGGTCGGCGACCGCCTCCACGGCCGCCGTACGGGCACCGTCCTGACGGTGCTGTGGGGCGCGCTGCCGGTCGGGGCGGTCCAGTGGATGGGCTACACCGAGTCGCTGTTCACCGCGCTGACGGCGTGGGCGCTGTACTGCGTGCTGACCCGGCGCTGGGTCGTGGCGGGCTCGCTCGCGGCGCTCGCGGGTCTGACCCGGCCCACCGGCGTCGCGCTGGCGGCCGCGGTCTCGCTGGCCGCGCTCGTCGCCCTCGTACGCGTCCGGAAGCCGGCGTGGCGCCCGGTGCTCGGCGCCCTGCTCGCACCGCTCGGCTGGTGCGCCTATGTGGCCTGGGTGGGGCTGCGGGTCGGGCGCTGGGACGGCTACTTCGCGGTGCAGAAGCGCTGGGACAACCAGTGGGACGGCGGCGTCGGCACCCTGCGCGACATGCGCGGGATCCTCGTGTACGCCACGCGGCCGCCGCTCTTCCTGGTCCTGGTCACCCTGGTCCTGATCGCGTCCGGCGCGCTGTACCTGCTCTGCCTCGCCGACCGCCAGCCGCTGGTGCTGCTGGTGTTCACGGGCGCCCTGCTCCTGGTCGTGCTCGGCAGCGGCGGCGTCTACTTCCCGCGGGCCCGCTTTTTGGTTCCCGGCTTCCCGCTGCTGCTTCCGCTCGCGCTCGCGCTGGCCCGGGCCCGGCGCACGACGGCGCTCCTCGTGCTGGGCGCGGCCACGCTGTCGTCGGCGTGGCTGGGCTCCTACATGCTGCTGGTGTGGCCAGGACCGCCGTGAGCGCGGTCAGCCGATGGCGAGCAGGACGAAGAACAGGAGCGCCCCGACGAGCGCGGGCGCGATGACCTCGTACGCCCAGCGGATGCTCACGGCGCCCTGCGCGCTCTCCCGCGTCGCGCCCTGTTCCGCGAGGTCGCGCAGATCCCGGACGGACTGGTCGGCCGGCGCGATTCGCGCCTTGTCGTCGGTCACGTCGGCGGTCACCGAAAGGCCGGAGCGTCCGCCCACCGCCGCGTCCCGGGCCTGGACCCGGGCGGCCCGCTTGCGCCGGCGCAGCGACACCGGGATCGCCCACAGCTGGTACTTGTGGTTCGACCGGTCGATGGCCTCGCTCGAATACCCGGCCCGTACGTCGGCGACGCAGGCCCAGGGCAGCGTGATCGTGCGGAACGGATTGCGCACCAGGAGCCGGTCGGCGCTCGCGAACACCGCGGGGCGCAGGCTGAAGGCCACGATCAGCGGCACCACGCACAGCAGCATGGCGAGCGCGAGCCAGGGCGCGTTGCCGTGGCCCTGGAACACCGCGTCGATGCCGAGCCAGAGGGTCAGTGCGAGCAGCAGCGCGCCGCCTGCGATACCGGCGGACGAACGGTAGGTCCGGTCGGCGTAGGCCGGCTCTGCGGACGGCGTGGGGCTGGTCATGGCCCGATTCTGCCTCACACCCCCCTGGCCGGTCCTCCTCAGCCCACCAGATCCGCGTACACGATGATGTTGTCGGGCCGGTGGCCGCCGACCAGATCGCCGCCGCAGGTGATGATCCGCAGCTCGGGACGGTCGGTGTCGCCGTACACCTTCTGCGTCGGGAACGTCTTCTTGTCGACCTGTTCGAGCGCGCGGACCCTGAACTCGGCGGTCCTGCCGTCGGCGCGGACGACCGAGATGCTGTCGCCCACCTTGACCTTGGAGACGTTCTTCAGGACGGCGGGTCCCTCGACCGTGTCGAAGTGCCCGATGAGGACGGCGGGCCCCTTCTGGCCCGGCGTGACCCCCTTGTCGTACCAGCCGATCCGGCCGGCGTCGGCGACGGAGGGCACCTCGACGGTGCCGTCGGCCGCGAGCCCGAGGTCGAGGACCGGGCTCGCGTCGACCCCGGCCGCCGGGATCCGTACCCGCACCGGCTTGGAGGCGGGCAGCGCGGCCACGGCCCCGGGTGTGGCGGGGGCGCTGGGCGCGGCGCTGGAGGAGACGATGTTCGGGGGCGGGGTGGCGGCCTTGGGCGCGCTCGAACCGCAGCCGGTGGCCGAGGCGCCGACGGCGATGACGAAGAGAGCGACGGCCGCCGAACGGGCCACGCGGGTACGGGACATGAGGACTCCGGGAACGGGAGAAGGGCGGGCCCCCACCGGCGGCCCGCCCAGGATGATCAGCTGCGGGCGGCAGCGCGGCGGCGCAGCACCACGAACCCGGCCCCGCCGGCAGCGGCGAGGGCCGCCCCGCCCGCGAGCAGCATGCCGTGGTCGCTGCCGCCCTGCTCGATCTCGGCTCCGGCCGCGACGGCGCCCTTGGGCACCACGGTGGTCTGACCGCCGTTCTGGACAGGGGAGTTGACCGGGGTCTTCGCCGAGGCCTGGGTCGAGGTCTGGGTCGAAGTCCCGTTCGGGGTCTGCGTCGAGGTCTGCGTCGACGTCTTGGCGGCGGCCCCGCTCGCGCAGCCGGCCGGGAGCTTCGGGAAGTCGGTGTAGGCGTACGCGGTCCCGCCGCCCTGGGTGGCCTGGCCGAGCCTGGGGGTCGCGGTGTTCACACCGTCGAGGCGCATGCCGCCCTCGCCGCTGACGGGGTGGGCGCGGTCCACGGTGGCGATCACCTTGAGGGCGCTGTTGCGCAGGGCCGCCTTCGCGCCTTCGGGACTGTTGGTGAGCTTCACCGAGAGCCCGTCGCGAAAGACGCTGGGCACGACCTCGGTGACGGTGCAGCCGAAGCGCCCGTCGACGTACTCCGAGTCGACCACGCCCGTCTTGGCGTCGAGGGTCACGTGCACGCCGTGCAGGTAGGCGTCGACGTCGACGCCGTCGCCCTGCGTTTCCATGACCTTGACGATCGTGCCGCCGGCGAGCGAGTCGGCGCGGTAGTGACCCTGCGCGGACTTGGTCACGGTGAGCGTTTCGCCGTTGACCAGCTTGTACGGGGTGGCGCTCGGGTCGGTGCAGGTCGCGGGCAGCGCCGGGAAGGGGTGCGGCTGCCAGGCGGTGTCGCCGCCCTGGCTCCGCTGGAAGAAGACGGCCTTGCCGTCCTTGGACTCCTCGATCTTGATGCCGTCGGCCAGGTCGGTGGGGTGGGCCCGGTCCACGGTGGCGACGGCGCCGCCCTTGGCGTCCCTCAGCACCGCGATCGGGCCGGTCGCCGGGTCGCTGGTGAGCGAGACGGACATGCCGCCCAGCACGGAGGGGACCTGCTCGGTGACCTGGCACGGGCCGGAGGCGGCGAAGGCGGCGGCCGGTACGAGAAGGGCGCCGGCGAGGACGGCGGTGGCGGTCGCGGCGCGCAGGGCGATGCGGCTGTAGGTCGACATGAACGACTCCGTGAAGCAGGCGGCCGAGCGGCCGGAGGAAGAGAGGAGGTCGCATGCCGCCTCCTCTGCCGGGTGGGGCCGTCGAGGCTGGGCGGGGCTGCGAGAAGAAATCTATGGATCACGTGTCCGAGAAGGGTCCGCTCCGTGTCACAGGCATGTGACGGAGCCCGTGACCGAGCTCACCCCCACCCACCTGCACCTCGGGGGCTGTACAGGAAGCTACGCGCGTAGATATGCTCATCTGGTGACCATGCCCACCAATGCACCTTCTGCTGCCCTCGCCGACGCGACCGCGTCCGACGGCGCGCTGCGTCGCTTCCTCCACGGGCTCCCCGGCATCGACCCGGTGGGCCTGGAAGCGCGTGCCGCGTCCCTCGGCACCCGCTCGATCAAGACCTCGGCCAAGGCGTACGCCATCGACCTGGCCATTTCGATGATCGACCTGACGACGCTGGAAGGCGCGGACACCCCGGGCAAGGTCCGGGCGCTCGCCGCCAAGGCCGTCAACCCCGACCCGACCGACCGCTCCGCCCCGCACACCGCCGCCGTCTGTGTGTATCCGGACATGGTGGCGACCGCCAAGGAGGTGCTGAAGGGCTCGGACGTCAAGGTCGCGTCCGTCGCCACCGCCTTCCCGGCGGGCCGCGCCGCACTGGCGGTCAAGCTCGCCGACGTACGGGACGCGATCGCGGCCGGCGCCGACGAGATCGACATGGTGATCGACCGGGGCGCGTTCCTCGCCGGTCACTACCTCAAGGTCTACGAGGAGATCGCGGCCGTCCGCGCCGAGTGCGCCGACAAGGCCCGCCTCAAGGTCATCTTCGAGACCGGCGAGCTGTCGACGTACGACAACATCCGCCGCGCCAGCTGGCTCGGCATGATGGCCGGCGCCGACTTCATCAAGACGTCGACGGGCAAGGTCGCGGTCAACGCCACCCCCGCCAACACCCTCGTCCTGCTCGAAGCCGTACGCGACTTCCGCGCCCAGATTGGGACGCAGGTCGGCGTGAAGCCGGCCGGTGGCATCCGCAACACCAAGGAAGCCATCAAGTTCCTGGTCCTGGTCAACGAGACGGTGGGCGGTGACTGGCTGGACAACCGCTGGTTCCGCTTCGGCGCCTCCTCGCTGCTCAACGACCTCCTGATGCAGCGTCAGAAGCTGGCGACCGGCCGTTACTCCGGCCCCGACTACGTGACGGTGGACTGATCACCATGACCATGGAAAACAAGGCGGCCGCGTTCGCGTACGCGCCCGCTCCCGAGTCCCGCTCGGTCGTCGACATCGCGCCGTCCTACGGCCTGTTCATCGACGGCGAGTTCACCGAGGCCGCCGACGGCCAGGTCTTCAAGACCGTCTCGCCGTCCACCGAGGAGGTCCTGTCCGAGGTCGCCCGCGCCGGCGCCGAGGACGTGGACCGCGCGGTGAAGGCCGCGCGCAGGGCGTTCGTGACGTGGTCGGCGCTGCCCGGCTCGGAGCGCGCCAAGTACCTGTTCCGCATCGCCCGGATCATCCAGGAGCGCAGCCGCGAGCTGGCCGTCCTTGAGACCCTGGACAACGGCAAGCCGATCAAGGAGACCCGCGACGCGGACCTCCCCCTGGTCGCCGCGCACTTCTTCTACTACGCGGGCTGGGCCGACAAGCTGGACCACGCCGGGTTCGGTGCCAACCCGCGCCCGCTGGGCGTGGCCGGCCAGGTCATCCCGTGGAACTTCCCGCTCCTGATGCTGGCCTGGAAGATCGCCCCGGCGCTCGCCACCGGCAACACGGTCGTCCTGAAGCCCGCCGAGACCACCCCGCTCTCCGCGCTGTTCTTCGCGGACATCTGCCGCCAGGCGGGCCTGCCCAAGGGCGTCGTCAACATCCTGACCGGATACGGCGACGCGGGCGCGGCCCTGGTCGAGCACCCGGACGTGAACAAGGTCGCCTTCACCGGCTCGACCAACGTCGGCAAGGCCATCGCCCGCTCGGTGGCCGGCACCTCCAAGAAGGTCACCCTTGAGCTGGGCGGCAAGGGCGCCAACATCGTCTTCGACGACGCCCCCATCGACCAGGCCGTCGAGGGCATCGTCACCGGCATCTTCTTCAACCAGGGCCAGGTCTGCTGCGCGGGCTCGCGCCTGCTCGTCCAGGAGTCGATCCAGGACGAGCTGCTCGACTCGCTCAAGCGCCGCCTGACCACGCTGCGCCTCGGCGACCCGCTGGACAAGAACACCGACATCGGCGCCATCAACTCCGCCGAGCAGCTGGCCCGGATCACCGCGCTCACCGAGACCGGCGAGGCGGAGGGCGCCGAGCGCTGGACCGCGCCGTGCGAACTGCCGTCGGCCGGCTACTGGTTCGCCCCGACGCTGTTCACCAACGTCACCCAGGCGCACACCATCGCCCGCGACGAGATCTTCGGCCCGGTCCTTTCGGTGCTGAGCTTCCGCACCCCGGACGAGGCCGTCGCCAAGGCCAACAACACCCAGTACGGGCTCTCGGCCGGCATCTGGACGGAGAAGGGCTCGCGCATCCTCGCGGTCGCGGGCAAGCTCCGGGCCGGTGTGGTGTGGGCCAACACGTTCAACAAGTTCGACCCGACCTCGCCGTTCGGCGGCTACAAGGAGTCGGGCTTCGGCCGCGAGGGCGGCCGGCACGGCCTGGAGGGCTACCTCGATGTCTGAGTCTGCGACGCGGCTGAGCGTCTTCAAGACCTACAAGCTGTACGTGGGCGGGAAGTTCCCGCGTTCCGAGAGCGGCCGGGTGTACGAAGTGGTCGACAGCAAGGGCAAGTGGCTGGCCAACGCGCCGCTCTCCTCCCGCAAGGACGCGCGGGACGCGGTCGTCGCGGCCCGCAAGGCGTTCGGCGGCTGGTCCGGCGCGACCGCGTACAACCGGGGCCAGATCCTCTACCGCATCGCCGAGATGCTGGAGGGCCGCAGGGGCCAGTTCGTGCACGAGGTCGCCGACGCCGAGGGACTGTCCAAGTCCAAGGCCGCCGCGATCGTGGACGCGGCCATCGACCGCTGGGTCTGGTACGCGGGCTGGACCGACAAGATCGCCCAGGTCGTGGGCGGGGCCAACCCGGTCGCGGGCCCGTTCTTCAACCTCTCCACGCCCGAGCCGACCGGTGTCGTGACGGTCCTGGCCCCCCAGGACTCGTCGTTCCTCGGCCTGGTCTCGGTGATCGCGCCGGTCATCGCGACCGGCAACACCGCGGTCGTCATCGCCTCCGAGAAGGCGCCGCTCCCGGCGCTCTCGCTGGGCGAGGTGCTGGCCACCTCCGACCTGCCGGGCGGTGTCGTCAACATCCTGTCCGGGAGGACCGCCGAGATCGCGGCGCCGCTCGCCGCGCACCAGGACGTCAACGCGATCGACCTGACGGGCGCGGGCGCCGAGTTGGCGCGCGACCTGGAGATCGCGGCGGCCGACAACCTCAAGCGGGTGCTGCGCCCCCGGTCGGTGGACTTCCTTGCCGACCCCGGCACGGACCGCCTCACCGCGTTCCTCGAAACCAAGACGGTCTGGCACCCGACGGGTTCGCTGGGCGCGTCGGGCTCCGCGTACTGAGCCACGCGCCGCGTACGTACGGGGCCACGCGCCGCGTACGTACGGGGCCACGCGCCGAGCACGTACGGGGCCACGCGCCGAGCACGTACGGGCAGGCGCCGAGCACGCGCTGAGCGCACACGAGGACCACGCGCACCGGGGCCCCGCCGTCCACCTTCCGTGACGGCGGGGCCCCGGCGTGTGCGTCAGCTCGACAGCGCGCCGGTGGCCTCGCCCACGACCGGGAGGTCCTTGAGGGCGGCGCCGCTGGTCAGCACGCCCGTCGCGGCGGTCGTCGACACCGGCTTGAAGTCGGCGACCTGGGTGCCCACCCCGTTGGTCAGCGGGTCGACGCCGGTGTTGGCCAGCGGGTCGAGCCGCAGCCCCGCCACGGGCCCGACAGCGTGACCGACCGACCCGGTCAGCCCCTGTGCGGCCGCCGTGAGGTCGTTCGCCATCGCGCTCCGTCCCGCGGCGGGCGTGGGAGCCGTTGCGGCCTGGGCGGCCTGACCCGCCCCTGCGAGGGCCGCGCCCGCGGCGGTGACGGTGAGCCCGGCGCGCAGCAGCGCCCGGCGCCGCCGGGCCCTGGCGGGGCTGGGGGCCTCGTGATGTCCCATGGGGTTCCCACTCACTCTCGTACGTAATGGCGTGTAATGGCGCGATCGCGAAGCGTAGTTGAGATGTGATGCTCGATACCAACGCCCTCCCCGAGGGGTCCCACTCCCGGGTGCATGGCCCACACTGGTGTCCCGTGAGCTCTTCTGCCGTGGCGACGCGCGTCGTCCTTCTCTCGGGGCCCTCCGGCTCCGGCAAGTCGTCCCTCGCCGCCCGCACGGACCTTCCGGTACTGCGCCTCGACGACTTCTACAAAGAAGCGGACGACCCGACGCTGCCGCTGGTGGCGGGCAGTTCGGACATCGACTGGGACTCGCCGCTGTCGTGGGACGCCGACGCCGCGGTGAATGCCATCACCGAGCTGTGCCGCACCGGACGCACGGCGGTGCCCGTCTACTCGATCGCGACGAGCTCGATCACCGGCACGACCACGCTGGCCGTCGACCGCACCCCGCTGTTCATCGCGGAGGGCATCTTCGCCGCCGACATCGTGGCGCGCTGTCAGGAACTCGGCGTGCTCGCGGACGCGATCTGCCTGCGCGGCCGGCCCTCCACGACCTTCCGCCGGCGGCTGCTGCGCGATCTGCGCGAGGGCCGCAAGTCGGTGGCGTTCCTGCTGCGCCGGGGCTGGCGGCTGATGCGGGCCGAACGCGCGATCGTGGCGCGCCAGACGGCGCTCGGCGCGCACCCCTGCGCCGGCCAGGAGGCGCTCGGCCGCATCGCGGGCGCTGCGGCGGGCCGCTCCCGCACCGCCGCCGCCGCGTAACCGACCGACCGCACCCCGCGGGAACTTCCGCGCACAACGAAGCGGCGGGGCCAATGGCCCCGCCGCTCCCCCCGTGGGTCCCGTGTCCCCCCGTGGACCCCCGTTTCCCCTCCCCCAGACCTTCAGGCCACCAGCTCGCCGAAGGACTCCTCCTCGTCACGGCCGAAGCTGAGGACGTCGTCCTCACGCAGCCGGCGCAACGAGCGCCAGATGCTGGACTTCACCGTGCCGACACTGATGTTGAGTATGTCCGCGATCTCCGGGTCCGTACGGCCCTCGTAGTAGCGCAGGACCAGCATCGTGCGCTGCGGTTCGGGCAGGCGGGCCAGCGCCTGCCAGAGCACCGCGCGCAGTTCGGTGCCGCGCATCGCGTCCGTGTCACCGGCCGTCTCGGGCAGTTCCTCGGTCGGGTACTCGTTGAGCTTGCGCCGCCGCCAGGCGCTGATGTGCAGATTGGTCATGGTCCGGCGCAGATAGCCGCCGACCGCCGCCTTGTCGCTGATGCGGTCCCACGCCCGGTAGGTGGAGAACAACGCGCTCTGGAGCAGGTCCTCCGCCTCGAAGCGGTCGCCGGTCAGGTGGTAGGCGGTGGCGTACAGGGAGGCGCGGCGTTCCTGTACGTAGGCGGTGAACTCCGCCTCCGACAGGTTCGTCCGCTCCCCCGCGGCCTCCCGGTACGCCGCCTCCCCGCTCCCCTGCGGATTGTTTCCCGCGGCCGGAACCGCGGGGCCGTCCACCACCGTCATGTAGGGCGACAGACCCTGCTGTGCGGATGACGGGTGAGGACGTCCGGTGCCGCGAGCGCACCCCCGCATGCTCGCGGCGCCGGACTTCTCGGTGCTCCGTACGACGTCGTGGAGACGCGTCACAACTGCGCTGGAGTTGGTGCTGTGCAGTGCTTTCATCTCGCGCCCCCCGTCGGGTGGAGTCTGTTTCATCGGCGTGCTTGGTTACGAGGAAGAGCCTGCCCGGGCAGTTTCATGGGGTTGTCCGCCAAGTGTCACGGGCCTGTCACAGCGGCCCTGTCGCACACCGGTGCGCTCCCGAGGCCGGACGGGGGTCGTGCTCCTGTCCCCCATGAGCCAGAATGACCTCCGTGCCTTTCCTGTTGCTGATCGAGGACGACGACGCCATCCGTACGGCCCTTGAGCTCTCCCTGTCCCGTCAGGGCCACCGTGTGGCCACCGCGGCGACGGGAGAAGACGGTCTGAAACTGCTGCGCGAGCAGCGGCCGGACCTGATCGTGCTGGACGTCATGCTGCCCGGGATCGACGGTTTCGAGGTGTGCCGCCGTATCCGGCGCACCGACCAGCTGCCGATCATCCTGCTGACCGCGCGCAACGACGACATCGACGTGGTGGTCGGCCTGGAGTCGGGCGCCGACGACTATGTCGTCAAGCCGGTCCAGGGGCGGGTGCTCGACGCCCGGATCCGGGCGGTGCTGCGCCGCGGCGAACGTGAGGCGACGGACTCGGCGGCGTTCGGCAGCGTGGTGATCGACCGGGCCGCGATGACCGTCACCAAGAACGGCGAGGACCTTCAACTCACGCCCACCGAGCTGCGGTTGCTGCTCGAACTGAGCCGCCGCCCCGGGCAGGCACTCTCCCGTCAGCAGCTGCTCAGGCTGGTGTGGGAGCACGACTACCTCGGTGACTCCCGGCTGGTCGACGCCTGTGTGCAGCGGCTGCGGGCCAAGGTCGAGGACGTGCCGTCCTCGCCGACGCTGATCCGTACGGTCCGCGGTGTGGGCTACCGCCTGGACACCCCGTCGTGAACCTGTCGCACCCTCCCCGTACCCCCGAGAAGCAGGGCAAGTGAAGCGAGCTGTACTCGCCGGTCTGCGCTGGACCAGTCTGCGTCTGCGGCTCGTCGTCGTGTTCGCGCTCGTCGCGCTGACCGCCGCCGTCTCCGCGTCCGGCATCGCCTACTGGCTCAACCGCGAGGCCGTACTGGTCCGTACGCAGGACTCGGCGCTCAACGACTTCCGCCAGGGCATGCAGAACCGGGCCGCCTCGCTGCCGTTGCAGCCCTCCGAGCGCGACCTCCAGGTGGCCGCCCAGCAGATGGCGGACGGCTCCAACTCCCGTTACAACGTGCTGCTCATGGCCGAGCGCGCCCCCGGCAAGCCGATCGTGGGCGCGTCCGACCTGGACGACTTCACGCTCGACGACGTGCCCGTCTCGCTCCAGGAGGCGGTCGCCAAGAAGCAGAAGGTCACCCAGACCAACGCCTACGCCTACCACCTGTTCTGGCAGCGGATCACCCTGCACGGCCGTCCCTTCCTGGTGGGCGGCACGAAGGTCATCGGCGCCGGGCCGACGGGCTACATGCTGGCCCCGCTCGACCAGGAGCGGCGCGACCTCAACTCGCTCGCCTGGTCGCTCGGCATCGCCACCTTCCTCGCGCTGCTCGCGTCGGCGCTGCTGGCGCAGGCGGCCGCCACCACCGTGCTGCGGCCGGTGCAGCGGCTCGGGGACGCGGCGCGCAGGCTCGGCGAGGGCAAGCTGGACACCCGGCTGCGGGTGTCCGGCACGGACGAACTGGCCGAACTGTCACGGACGTTCAACCGGACGGCCGAGTCGTTGGAGAAGAAGGTCACCGACATGAGCGCGCGCGAGGAGGCGAGCCGCCGCTTCGTCGCCGACATGTCGCACGAGCTGCGTACGCCGCTGACCGCGCTGACCGCCGTCGCCGAGGTCCTTGAGGACGAGGAGGACACACTCGACCCGATGATCGCGCCCGCCGTGCGGCTGGTGGTCTCCGAGACCCGGCGCCTGAACATCCTGGTCGAGAACCTGATGGAGGTCACCCGCTTCGACGCGGGCACCGCACGCCTGGTCCTTGACGACGTGGACATCGCCGACCAGATCACCGCCTGCATCGACACCAGGGCCTGGCTGGACGCCGTCGAACTGGACGCCGAGCGCGGCATCATGGCCCGCCTCGACCCGCGCCGCCTGGACGTCGTGCTCGCCAACCTGATCGGCAACGCCCTCAAGCACGGCGGCTCCCCGGTGCGGGTCTCGGTCCGCGTCGAGGGCGAGGAGCTGGTGATCGCGGTGCGCGACCACGGGCCCGGCATCCCCGAGGACGTACTGCCGCACGTCTTCGACCGGTTCTACAAGGCCAGCGCCTCACGGCCGCGCTCGGAAGGCAGCGGGCTCGGGCTGTCCATCGCGATGGAGAACGCCCACATCCACGGCGGCGACATCAGCGTCGCCAACTCGCCCGATGGCGGCGCCGTGTTCGTGCTGCGGCTGCCCCGGGACGCCACACCGCCCGCCGACCCCGAGACGCCGGAAGGAGACGCGGCGCAGTGAGAGGACTTCGTCGCCGGACAGCCGTCGCGCTGGCCGGGCTGCTCGCGCTGGGCGCCGCCGCCACCGGCTGCGGCATCCGTCCCACGTCCGTTCCCGTCGACGGGGGGCCGGCCCCGTCCCGGGTGGCGTGCACGGTGCCGCAGAACGCGGTGACTCCGCAGTTCGAGGGCGTCACCGTCCAGGTCTATCTGGTGTGCGGCGCCCAGCTCGTCACGGCCGAGCGTTCGGTACGCATCCCGGAGAGCAAGGGCGCCACCGACCGGATCCGGTTCGCGCAGGCGCTGCTCGACGAGCTCGTCGTCCAGCCGTCGGGCGCCGAGAAGGACGCCGGGTACGCCACGGAGGTCAAGGGCCCGCTCACCGTCACGGCGGCCCGCGCGCACGATCCCGCGGGCGCCCTGCGGCTGAGCCGCGAGCCGGAGGACCTGTCGGCCCTCGCGCTGTCGCAGGTGGTGTGCACGTTCGCGGAGAACACCCCGGCGGCGCCCGGCACCCAGCAGGTGCTGCTCGGCGGGCCCGGCGAGGCCCCGGCCCGGGGCTACACCTGCACCTCCGAGATGAAGTCGCGCCCGGACACCGCGGCCACGCTCGGCGAGATCCCCCGGCCCAGCCGGTCCGCGTAGGTCCGGGCCGGGCCGCCCCGCGCACCGGGCCCGCGGACAGGCCCTGTCCGGGTCCGCTGTCCGGGTCCGCTGTCCGGGTCCGCCGGGCTCGGGGGCCCGTCCGGCTCGGGGGCGGGGCGGCTCGGCGGCGGTCGGCGGAATCACCTGGGTACGGCGGAACCGTTCCCGCCGCGGCCCGCGTCTTGGGGAGCGTGCAGCAGCGTCATGGTCAGGACGGCAGCGCCGTCATCCGGTTCCGCGTGGTGGGCGGCGTGCTCCTCCTCGCGCATCTGCTGCTCGTGGCGTGGGTCTCGCTGCGGCCGCGCGACGTGATGTGGGTGACCGCGACCAATCTGACGCCGCTCGCCGGCATCAAGGCCGACCTCGCGCTCGGCCCCCTGGAGGCCGCCCACCAGATCGGCGCCGGTCTGCTGCTGCTCGCCCCGCTGGGGATACTGCTTCCCCTGGCCGGGGGCCGGCTCCGGGTCTCCCCGTTCGCCTCCCTGGTGCGCACCGTCCTCGCCGGGGCGCTGATCTCGCTCGGCATAGCCCTGCTCCAGACGTCCGTGCCCGGGCGGGTGCCCGATGTGGACTCGCTGCTCCTGAACACCGCGGGCGTCGCGCTCGCCCACCTCGCGGTGGTGCCTGCGGGCCGCCGCACCATCCGTCGCAGGAACCAGCGCGAGAGCCACCCGCCCGTCCTTCGGGAGGACTCCCCTCAGGGACGTACCCCGACGATTCCCAGGGTCGGGATCGCCCCGTAGCCCGACGTCGCGCGCGGCGTCCGGCGGGACCATGGATACATCGCGGGGAGCCCATGAAGAAGCGGCTCCCCTCCAGCTCCCGAAGGAGCCTTTCATGAGCGCCCCTCTTGTCCGCCCCACCGAGGGCCGCAGGATCGGCGGGGTGTGCGCAGCGCTCGCACGGCGCTTCGGCACCTCCGCCACGACGATGCGGGTGATCTTCCTCGTGTCGTGTCTGCTGCCCGGACCGCAGTTCGTGCTCTACCTGGCCATGTGGGCCCTGATTCCCGGCGAGAAGTCGCCGCGCGCCGCCTGGTAGTCAGCCCGGCGCGGTCCTGGCCAGCTTGGCGAGCTGGGCGTCGGCGACCGCGTGCGGCACGTTCGCCGTCGAGGGCGCGCGCCCGGACAGGTTGATCGCCATGAACCGCACGACGGTGGCCCCCTGGCGCACCACGACGACGTGCACCGGGGCCGGCGCCCCCTGGGCGGTCGCGGTCGCCGTCCAGCTGACCGATTCCGCGCCCGTGATCTCGTACGGGGTGGCCCGTACGTCCGTGTAGGTGGCCGCCTGCCCGTCGAGGACCGTGCCGAAGCCCGCGCCGCAGTGGGCCAGGGCGGTGCGAAGCCCGTCGACGAGGTGCCGGGCGTCGGCCGCCGAGTAGGCGGACAGCGAGGCCGTCACGGCGAGCCCCGGGGTGTCGCGCGAGCCGAGTCCCCGGCTCACCGTCGCACGGGCGCGGTCGTCGGGCCGCTCGCCCATCACCTCGGCGAGCGGCGCGCAGGCGGCCCGGTCGGCGCGTGGGGCGGCGCCCCGGCTGTCGTCGGGCGAGGGATCGGCGAAGACCTGGTAGCCGGGCACGTCACCCGGCGCGAGTGCGGCCCGCAGCAGGGTGGCCGGCGTCCGGGACGGGCCGTTCACGGACTCGACCGGCCCGTCGGGCGGGCCGGTGCAGGCGGCGGCCGCGAGCAGCGCGGTGAGGATGAGCGCCGCCGCTCGGGCGGACGCCTTCGGACGCATGATCCGGACCCTACTCACACCCCCGAGGGGCGCGCACCCGGCTCACGGGTGTGCGCCCCTCGGGGGTTCGGCACGTGCGGTCAGCCGGAGAGGCCGGGCAGTCCGCCGCCGGCGAGGTTGCTCGCCACCGGGCCGGTGGGCAGTCCGCCGAGCAGTCCGGCGACGGGGTCGGAGCTCTGGCCCTTCGGACCGGTCAGCGACTCGGGGGCGACCGCGGGCAGCGCCTTGCTGACGAGACCGAGCGGGGTGCCGGCGGCCACGGTCGACACCGCTCCCATGGGAAGCGCGGGAGCGGCGGACGCCGTACCGGCGGCAGCGGCGGCGAAGGCGGCACCGAGGGCAACGACACCGAGCGTCTTGGCAGACTGCTTCATCAGAGATTCGTCCTTGCGGAGGGAAACGTGAGCGGCTGGCCAAAGTAGCCATTCGACGACCCCCGCCGCAAACACCGGAAAACGGCCGGGTGTTCACACTCCCGGCCGCTTTCCGCTACCTCATATCAGCCGCCCGCGACCGCGGAACCGCTGGTCGTAGCCGTCTGCTGGAACAGCCATTCGGACTTCAACTCGGCATAACCGGGCTTGATCACGTCATTGATCATGGCCAGTCGTTCATCGAAAGGAATGAATGCTGATTTCATCGCATTGACCGTGAACCACTGCATGTCTTCGAGCGTGTAACCGAACGCGTTCGTCAGGTGCTCGAATTCCTGGCTCATGCTGGTGCCCGACATCAGCCGGTTGTCGGTGTTCACGGTGGCCCGGAAGTGCAGCTTGCGCAGCAGCCCGATCGGGTGGTCGGCGTACGAGCTCGCGGCGCCGGTCTGGAGGTTGGAGGTGGGGCACATCTCCAGCGGGATCCGCTTGTCCCGCACGTACGAGGCGAGCCGGCCGAGCTTGACGCTGCCGTCATCGGCGACCTCGATGTCGTCGATGATGCGCACCCCGTGGCCGAGCCGGTCGGCGCCGCACCACTGGAGCGCCTGCCAGATCGACGGCAGGCCGAAGGCCTCACCCGCGTGGATGGTGAAGTGGTTGTTCTCGCGCTTGAGGTATTCGAAGGCGTCGAGGTGGCGGGTGGGCGGGAACCCGGCCTCGGCTCCCGCGATGTCGAAGCCGACGACGCCCGAGTCCCGGTAGGAGTTGGCGAGTTCGGCGATCTCCAGGGCGCGGGCGGCGTGCCGCATCGCGGTGAGCAGCGCGCCCACCCGGATGCGGTGGCCGTTCGCGCGCGCCCGCTTCTCGCCTTCGCGGAAGCCCGCGTTGACGGCCTCGACGACCTCTTCGAGGGTGAGGCCCTGCTCCAGGTGCTGCTCGGGCGCGTAGCGCACCTCGGCGTAGACGACGCCGTCCTCGGCCAGGTCCTCGGCGCACTCGGCGGCGACGCGGAACAGCGCGTCCCGGGTCTGCATGACGGCGCAGGTGTGCGCGAAGGTCTCCAAGTACCGTTCCAGGGAGCCCGAGTCGGCCGCCTCGCGGAACCAGATGCCGAGCTTGTCGGCCTCGGTCTCGGGCAGTGAGTCGTACCCGACTTCGCGGGCGATGTCGATGATGGTCCCGGGACGCAGACCGCCGTCGAGGTGGTCGTGGAGCAGCACCTTCGGGGCACGGCTGATCTGATCCGGGGTGGGTGCGGATGCGGTCTGGCTCGTCATCTGCGCACTCTAGCCCCTACGCGCGTAGATCATCCGGCGTCCGAGCGCCGTCGATACGTAACAGTGACCGTGCGGACGGGTGGCGTACACCCGGGCTTCTGAGACTGTTCTGCCATGGCACAGCAAGCGATTCCCCTGCCTGCTGCCCGGCTGGGACGGGCCGTCGGTGCGACCGGCACCGGCGCGACGGTCAGCGGTGTGGTCCTCGTGCTCCCGGACGGCGATCCCGTCTCGGCACGCCGGCCCTCCCCCTTCGCGTACGCCGCCGCGCTGCCACTGGCGCGCAGACTGGCCAGGGACGGGCGGGCGGAGGGCCTGGTGGCGCACGGCGTGCACTACCGCGGCCACGGCTGGAACGGCGGCGACGCCCGGCTCGCCCTGGACGCCGAGTGGGCGGCCGACGAGGTCGTACGCCGCTACGGCGACGTGCAGGTGTGCCTGGCCGGACACGGCATGGGCGGCCGGGCCGCGCTGCGGGCGGCGGGCCACCCGGCGGTCAACTCCGTTCTGGCGCTGGCCCCTTGGGTGCCGCCGGAGGATCTGGCGACCGACGCGGAGCCCGTGAAGCAGCTCGTGGGGCGGCGCGTGATGATCGTGCACGGCACCGACGACGGGCGCAGCGACCCGGAGTTGTCCTACCGTCTCGCCGAGCGCGCCAAGAAGGCCAACCGGGACACCTGCCGCTTCGAGGTCCACTCGGACGGCCACTCGATGCGCCAGCACCGCTCCGAAGTCCACGCGCTGGCCGTGGACTTCGTCCTGGGCACCCTGTTCTCCCGCCCCTACGCCCGCCCGGTCACGGATGCCTTCGCCGCTCCCCCGCCGCTGGGACTGCGCATGCCACTGGCCTCCGGATTCGGCGATTCCCTTCACCCGTAGGCCCGTTGGCCCGTTGGCCCGTAGGCCCGTAGGCGCCCGGCGCCCGGCGCCCGGCGGCCGGACCGGCGGGCGAGCGGGCGCCCGGCTACCCGGGGATGAGCTTGCCGCGCCGGGACAGCAGGAAGGCCTTGAAGGCGGCCACCGGCGGGGTGTCCGGGTGGCCGTCGAGCCAGGCGACGCCGATCTCGCGCACCGCGCGCGGCGCTGTGACGGTCAGCTCGACGACGCCCGGCCTCGCCACCGCGGGCGGCGGCAGCAACGCCACACCGAGCCCGGCCGCGACCAGGCCCCGCAGCGTCTCGGCCTCCTCGCCCTCGAAGGCGACGCGCGGCGCGAACCCGGCCTCCGCGCACAGGGCATCGGCGATCCGGCGCAGTCCGTAGCCCTGTTCCAGTGTCACGAAGGTCTCGTCGGCGGCCTCCGCGAGCCGCACGCGCTTGCGCCGCGCCAGCCGGTGGTCGTCGGGCACCACCAGACACAGTCGCTGCTCGTCGAGGCGCCGGGCCGCCAGGTCGGGCGCGTCGGGCACGGGCGAGGTCAGACACAGGTCGAGCTCGCCGGCGCGCAGCCGCTCGATCATCGCCTCGCCGTAGTTCTGTACGAGGGTGAAGCGGATGCGGGGGTGGTCGGCCCGGAAGGCGCGGATGAGGCCCGGCACGGTTTCGAAGCCCAGGGTGTGCAGGAAGCCGAAGGCGATCCTGCCGGTGCCCGGGTCGGCGTCCGCCCGGACCGACTCGGCGGCCCGCCCGACCTCGGCGAGGGCCCGTTCCGCGGAGCCGAGGAAGGTGCGGCCGGCGGCGGTCAGCGCGATGGTGCGGCCGTTGCGCGCGAACAGGGCGACGCCCAGGTCCTGTTCGAGGCGGACCATGGCGCGCGAGAGGGTCGGCTGGGGCACGCCCAGCTCCTGCGCGGCGCGGGTGACGTGCTCGTGGCGGGCGACCCCGACGAAGTAGGCGAGGCGCGGCGCGAGTGCCATCGCGGCGTCTTCCATGGATTCTTCGTAACTGTTCAATGACACGCCCGCCCCTGACCTCGCCTTATACGGTGCTGCATTGATTCTGGCGCATCCACGCATTGGACGCATAAATGCAGGCAGGCCTACGGTCGTGTCATGCCTCCCGCCAGTACCGGGGCGTCCACCACCGTGGACGCCTCCACCTCGCCGTCCCCGCTCCAGCTCACCCCGGGCGCCGCCGGTTACCGCCGGATGAGCTTCGCGCTCTTCGCCGCCGGTGTCGCCACCTTCGCCCTCCTCTACTCCACCCAGGCACTGCTGCCGTTGATCTCCGCGGACCTCGGGGCCACGGCGAGCGCGGCGAGCTGGACGGTGTCGGCCGCCACGGGCGCGCTCGCGCTGTTCGTCCTGCCGCTGAGCGCCCTGTCCGAGCGGTTCGGCAGGACCCGGATGATGACGGTGTCCCTCGCCGTCGCGGTGGCGGTGGGCCTGCTCGTCCCGTTCGCGCCCAGCATCGGCTGGCTGGTGGCGCTGCGCGCGGTCCAGGGCGCCGCGGTCGCGGGGATCCCCGCGTCGGCGATGGCGTACCTGGCGGAGGAAGTGAAGCCGAAGGCGCTGATCGGGGCGATCGGCCTGTTCGTCGCGGGCAACTCGATCGGCGGCATGAGCGGCCGCATCGTGACCGGGTGGGTGGCGCAGGCCTGGGGCTGGCGCGCGGCACTGCTCTCGGTGGGCGCGCTGGCCGCGGTGTGCGCGGTGGTGTTCCGGCTGCTCCTCCCCAAGGCCCGCAACTTCACGCCGGGTTCGCTGAACCCGCGCGCCCTGGCCCGCACGGTGCGCGGCCACCTCACCGACCCGCTCCTGGTGCGTCTGTATGCGATCGGCGCGCTGTTCATGACGGTGTTCGGCGCGGTCTACACGGTGATCGGCTACCGCCTCACCGCGGCCCCCTTCCACCTGCCGCAGGGCCTGATCGGCTCGATCTTCCTGGTGTACCTGGTCGGTACGGTCGCCTCGGCGACGGCCGGCAAGCTGGTGGCCCGGGTCGGCCGCCGCGGCGCTTTGTACCTCCGGGTGTCCACGACCGCGGCCGGGCTGCTGCTCTCGCTCGCCTCCTCGCTGCCGGCGATCCTGGCGGGGCTCGTCCTGATCACCGCGGGCTTCTTCATGGGCCACTCGGTCGCGTCGTCCGCGGTCAGCCACACCGCCAAGCAGGGCCGCGCCCAGGCGTCCGCGCTCTACCAGTCCGCCTACTACCTGGGATCGAGCGCGGGCGGCACGCTCGGCGCGGTCGCCTTCCACGCGGCGGGCTGGCCCGCCACGGTGCTGCTGGGCATCCTCGCGGTCCTCGGCGTCGTCTCGGTCACCCTGTACGGCTCGCACGCGGCCCGCGCCGAGCGCCGCACCCAGCGCCTGCACCTGGCGCACGCCCGCCACTGACCTGCGCTTTCACCGGTTCGCGCGCGATTGTCAGTGGGGTCGGGTAGCTTCCGAAGTGCTGGTATTGCGCGGCACGACACGGGGTGGACCGATGAGTGAGCTGGCAGCGGCGGACCTGGACGTACGCCTCGAAGAGCACCGCAGGGAGCTGACGGGGTACTGCTACCGGATGCTGGGCTCCGCCTTCGAGGCGGAGGACGCGGTGCAGGACACGCTGGTGCGGGCGTGGCGCAGCATCGACAAGTTCGAGGGCCGCTCCTCGCTGCGCTCCTGGCTGTACCGCATCGCGACCAACGTGTGCCTCGACATGCTGACCGCGGGCAACAAGCGGGCCCGCCCGATGGATCTGACGGCGCCCACGCCGGTGGCCAACGCCCAGCTCAACTCCCGCCCCGAGGTGACCTGGCTCGAACCGGTGCCGGACGGGCGGGTGCTGCCGAGCATCGAGGATCCGGCGGAGGCGGCGCTGGCCCGCGAGTCGGTGCGGCTCGCCTTCGTCGCCGCGCTCCAGCACCTGCCGCCCAAGCAGCGCGCGGTGCTGATCCTGCGGGAGGTCCTGGCGTGGAAGGCGGCGGAGGTCGCCGAGCTCCTGGACACGACGGTCGCCTCGGTCAACTCCGCGCTCCAGCGCGCCCGTTCGACCCTGGCCGACTCCGACCCGAAGCAGACGGACCCGGCCGACCCCCTCGACGAGGAGCAGCAGAAGCTCCTGGACCGCTATGTGGCGGCCTTCGAGGGCTACGACATGACGGCGCTCACCGCCCTGCTCCACGAGGACGCGACGCTGTCCATGCCGCCGTACGACCTGTGGCTGCGGGGCCACGACGACATCGTGGGCTGGATGCTGGGGGTGGGCGAGGTCTGCCGGGGCTCCCGCCTGCTCCCGACGGTGGCCAACGGCACGCCGGCCTTCGCGCACTACCACCCCGATCCCGAGGGCGGGTTCACTCCGTGGGCGCTGATGGTGATCGAGACGTCGGGGGGCAAGGTGTCGGGCATCTGCTCGTTCCTGGACACGGACCGCTGGTTCCCCCTCTTCAACCTCCCGGCCCGCCTGGACAAGGACGGTGACCCGGTCCGGGTGGGCTGAGGACCCGCTCCCGGCACGGGGTGCGCCGACACCGGACAACCCCGGCCCACCGAGCGGGGCGGGCCGGCGCCGGGTGCCTCGCCACTTCGAGAGGGTGCAGCGGCGGGCTGCCCCTCACCCCTGGATCTCGCGCATGAGCATGCGCAGGGTGAGGCTGTGCTTTTCGGGTGGCAGTGCGTCCATGGCCGCCTGTGCGTAAGCGGCGCCTCCCTCCTCATCACCGGCACGCGCCAGCATCAGGCCTCGATGGAGTTCCAGGTGCGTGGCGAACCGCGGCAGTTCGGCGGGGAGTTCAGCGCGGGCCGCGTCCTGTGCCGCGACCGCTCCCCGCTCATCCCCGAGCCTGGCCAACAGCAACGAACGGAACACGTTCAGCCGCCAATGAGGGACCGCGTAGTCCGAGGTCTGCGCATGCGACCCGGCTGCGTCGAAGATGCGTCGTCCCTGCGTGTCAAACCGGAGGGCCGTTCCGCGATCACCCCGGAGCGCCGCCGCGTGCGCCCTGCCGTAGATCGCGTTCAGGAGTCCCAGCGAGGGCTTGTCGCTGATCTCCAGGGCCTGTTGCGCGACCACATCCGCGACGCCCAGCGAAGCCCCTTCGTACCCGAGGGCGATGGCTGCACGACCTCGCACCCACACGCGGGTCGCCACGTCCCCCGAGCGGTCGGCGGCCCTCGCGGCCATGCGGTACCAGTGCACGGCCTTGGACCCGTCCGCTCCTGGGAAGGTCTTCGCGTAGAGCGTCATGAGCCGCGAGGCCACCGACCAGAGGTGCGGTGTGTCGAGTTGCTGCTGCACCACCACCAGCTCGCCGGAGATCCGGCGTTGGATGTCCGCGGCGCCGAGCGACATGTACTCGGTGCCGTACGTGGCCAGCTTGCTCTCCCAGGCGTCCGCCGAAGGCCCCCCTGCGAGACGGGCGGCGAACCCCGCGGTGAGAAGGTCGGAGGCGATGACAGGCGCTATGGCAGCCCCCGCGGCATCCGTCAGGAACGTGCGTCGATTCACTTCACCCTCAAGGACGGCTAGGGGCACGTCGAGAACGACCGACAGCTTGGCAAGGTAGAACCCCCTGGGCGTGACTTTGCCCCGCCACCATTTGCTGACGTACTCACGGGTCAGGTTCGTGCCATACCGCTCATTGATCTCGTCGGCCAGGCGGGCCTGGCTCCACCCTCGCGCCTGGCACAGCTCCCTGATCACGTCACCGATGGCCATGCGTCCTCTGGTCCTTCTCCGAACAAACAAGAGCGCTACGACGCCGGCGGATCGGGTGGCTACGAAGGCCCGAGTCCTCACGCCTTGAGCCGGGCAACCTCATTGATCCGTGGCGCGAGCTGCCGGACGGCTCGCGCACTCTTGTGCGGCTTCAGGCGGAGCCGCATCGTGTCGAAGTGCTCGTCCCCCCGGGCGGACGACACATGCTCGTAGTCCTCCAGGAAGCGTGTCCACGAGTCGCACGCCGCGTCGAGATGACCGTACTCAAGCTGACGCTGGGCCAGCACGCCGTGGAAGTGGACACTCCCCTGACGCTCGTTGGCGGGTTGCACCTTGAGCGCTTGGTGCAGTGCGCTGATGGAGCCCGGCAGATCCCTCCCCTCGTACAGCACGTGTGCGACATGGAAGGCGTACGCGGACTGGTCGTACCCGCCGATCGACTCCCGCCGGTTGTCCGCCTGCATCAAGGCGGATTCAGTCGCGGCGAGGAGGTTACGCGCGCGGCGGTGATCCCCCACCATCGCGGTGGCGTGTGCCTGTTGCCCGGTGAGAAACGCCTTGAGGCGCGGCCCGGCCTTGGGTGCCGCTTCGGCCGCGGAGGCGGCCAACGTGAGTGCCGGCGGCCCGTACCCGAGGTTGGACGCCTGGAGGCTCATGCCGCGCAGCGTCCGACAGTACGTGACATGGTCTTCCGCGCGGTTCGCCAGCTTCAGCGCCTTGAGGTAGTACGTCTGGGCCGTTCCGTGGTCCCGTTCGTACATGGCCATCCACCCCGTCAGATAGACCAGGTCCGAGGCGGCCGCCCACATGTCCCTCCGGACGGCGTCGGTCGCTTCGGCGCGCAGCCACGGAACCACGGTGTTGACGAGGAAGGCGGCAGCCATCGGCCGCGCGTGCGCTCCGCCGAACTCGTCAAGGATGTCCGCGATCCTGTCGGTCATCTTGCGGACTGATTCGACCTGTCCGGCTCCGATCCGTACCGTCTGCTTGCCGGGCAGTACGGGGTTGGCCTCTGCGGCATAGGCGTCCGCGGCAAACACCGGTACGGCCAAGGCGGCGGAGAACAGCCCGGCCGCAGCGATGACGCCCCGCCGCGACGGGTCCATGTCGCTCTCATTCGGGATGCGCGTCCGGTTGGCCATGCCCTCAACTCCCCACAGTACGCGTGGCGTTCATGGCTTTCATGTTCTGACCGTCCTCACACGGTACCGCCGTGCATGGTCGTGCGGTTGCGTAGCGTAGCGGCAGGAGAGGCCGCCCGGCCTGCTAGGCCCTCAGCGTGGATGGCGCAACGAGTGTCGCCCGTTCGTACAGACTCCGTGCCGCCTGGTTCTTCGTGAAGGGATGGAGCCGTTGGAGGAGCGTTGAGATGCGCTGGTCGCACTGGCCGGATTCGACATGCGGATAGATGTCCACCACCTGCCCCCACGTGTCGCAGGCCGCCTCCAGGTGCCCAAGTTCCAACTGGCGTTCGGCCATCATGGACAGGTACCGCACCCGGTTCCGACGGAATGTGTGGTGCCGGAGTCTGTCCGACTCGGCGAGGGCCGTGATGGAACCCTTCACGTCACCGAGTTCGTAGCGCACCTGTCCCACGTGGTAGCTGAGCGATGACGGGTTGTACGAAGCGAACGTCGTAGCGCGTGACTCCGCCTTTTCCAAGGCCACTTCCGCTTCACGCAAGTACGACAACGCGGTGTGACGGTCGCCGGCCCGTGCTGCCGCGTGGGCCTGTTGGCCGGCCAGAAACGCGCGCATCCGTGGTCCCGCTTCGGGTGAAGCGGCGGCCGCAGAATCCGCCAGTCGCACAGCCGCCTGTCCGTGGCCCAGGTCAACGGCCTGCACGCTCATCCCACGCAGGGTGGTGCAGTAGGTGAGGTGATCGTTTGCGGCGCCGGCCAGCTCAAGGGCTTTGAGGTAGTACCCCTGGGCCAAGCCGTGGAACCCTTCGTCCACGGCCATGTACCCCGTGAGGTAACACAAGTCCGAGGCGGCGGAACACATGGCGTTCTTGACTTCTGCGGGGCCGTCGACGCGCAGTGCGGGCGCCACCGTGTTGACCAGGAACGCCGCGGCCATCGGGCGCGCATAGCGTCCGCCGAACTCGTCATCGAGGTCGGACACCCGCTCGGTCATGGCGATGACCATGTCCACGTCCGTCATGCCGATGCGCTTGGTCCGCCCCGTTTGAACTGCCTCGGCGCGACTCACCACGTCGGGCCAGCCAGGAATGGTCAGTGCCACCGAGAAGAGACCAGCGCCGAGCACGCTTCGGCGTGATGGGTCCATGTCGCCCCTCCCCAGCTCAATCAGCCCTTCCACCGTATCCGGCTCATGGGCCGATGGATCGGGGAGGCTGCGGAACCCTGCCTCGGCATGGGTCACGGGGCGCTCAAGCCGCCGCGACAACGCTTCGACGATGAATCGCCGTACCCGTTCCCGGGGCGTCGTACCGCCCAGCCAGTGATGAGCGGCGGACGCGTTGTATTGCAGTGGCGTGCCGTGTTCGCTCCCCACCAGGTTCACGGCCCGCGCCCACTGGCTGAGCGTCCAGCCGCTCTCCGCGAACAGCCGTCGCAGTTGATCGTTCGGCGTGTGCGCCATGGTCGCCCAACTCCCCGCGCGCGTAGGCGATTTAAACGCTATAAATCTGCCGCGCTGCACCAACGGTACCGCTGTGCGTGGTCGTGCGGTTGCGTAGAGACAGGAGAGGCCGCCGAGAAAGGAACCGCGCCGTGGACGTGGACAGCACTATTGACCGGACCGAGGAGTTCGCCGAAGGGACCGCCGAGTACGCGGTGGACACGGCGAACGGGGACAGAATCGGCGTCGTGCAGGCGCGCTTCGAGGGGAGTGTGTACCTCCGGCCGCCGGGCGGCGGAGCCGAATGGACCACGGCGCCCGAGGCCCTGCGCCACCCGTCGGCCGCCGAACTCGTTCAGGCGCGCGTCTTCGACACCCCCATCGAGGGGCGGCGGCGCCGGTGAGCACCAGGAGCACCGCGCGGTTCGTGCGCTACCGGGTCATGGCCCACCCGGACGGCGCCTTCCGCGTCTCGGCCACCTGCATGAACGGGGCCTGCCCCTACGTGGTCTCGCCGACCGAGAAGGCCGACACGGTGAGCCGGGCCATGCAGGAGCACACGGCGAGCACCGGTCACGCGGTCTTCTCGCGCACGATCGAGGACACGGCGGTCGTGGTCCTGGCGGACCGGGCCGAACAGGAACGGCGGGCCGAGGCCAACGCCCTGGAGTACTGGCACCTCGGCGGAGCCGCCGAGGACGCGCGGGCCAACGTGTGAGTGCCCACTACCCGCTTCGACGTAAAGGCATCACGAAAGCCCCGGCGGTACGCGCCTGACCCAGACTCCGCCCCTCCCGGGCCGGCTGAACCCCGGTTCCCCCGCCGCGTGTTCACTCGTCGGCATCGGTCGGGGCGGGATGGACCCCGCTCATCCACACGGGCGGGTACAACGATCACGTGGTGAAGGAGAACACCCCATGAGCATCGCACCAGCCCCCGGCGGCGACACATTGCCGGGGCAGCCCTACCCCGGACCGCACCAGCCGCCGACTCCCGACGGCGGCCCCGGAGTCCCCAACCCGCCGAAGGCCGCCTAGCCGGTGACCGCCGATGCGTACCAGGAACGCCCCAGCCGCACCGCGCTGGGGCGTGCCCTCATGTCCGGGGGCGCGCTCACCCCGGACTGGGCACCCGCTTTCGCCGCCGTCCCGCGCTCCCGCTTCCTCCCCGACCTCATCTGGCCGTGGGACATGGAGACGGGGCGGAGCGTTCCCGTGTCGCGGGCGGCCGATCCGGAGAGGTGGTTCGGATACGCGGACTCCGACGTCCCCGTCGTGACGCAGTGGGACGACGGCACGCACACCGGCACCGACCCCGGCAGCGTGTCCACCTCGTCGGCGTCCATGCCGTCCGTCGTGTTCCGGATGCTCGCCGACCTGGACGTGCGTCCCGGCCAACGCGTCCTGGAAATCGGCACCGGCACCGGGTGGAACGCCGCGCTGCTCGCCCACCGGCTCGGGACCGAGCACGTGGTCAGTGTCGAGCTCGACTCCAGCGTCGCGGCAGCGGCCCGTACCGTACTCGACCGGTTCGGACTTCCCGTACGCGTGGAGACGGGCGATGGACTCCGGGGCTACAGCGAGGGGGCGCCGTACGACCGGATCATCGCGACCTGCGGTCTGCGGTCCATCCCCCGCACGTGGATCGCGCAGGCCCGGCCCGGCGCGATCATCGTGGCTCCGTGGGGGACCCACTACAGCAACGCGGACGCCGTGGCCCGGTTGGTCGTCGCCGATGACGGCGGGAGCGCGTCGGGGCGGTTCACCGGGCCCGTGGAGTTCATGAAGGCGCGGGCCCAGCGTCAACCACGCGTGACACACGCCGCATACGTGGTGGGCAGCGTTGCCGATGGCGACGCATCGTCCAGCACCGTCACGGAGGAACAACTCCTGGGCGGCCCCTTCAGCGCGCAGGACTTCGTGCTGGGCCTGTGCGTCCGGGACTGCGTGCGCGTCATCGCCGCAAGGGAGGGAGGTACGCGTGCTGTCTGGTTCTACGGACTGACCGACCGCTCCTGGGCCTGCGCGCAGTTCCGGGACCACGCCACCACCCGCGTGTGGCAGTCGGGGCCGCGCCGGCTGTGGGATGCCGTGCGGTCCGGGATCGTGTGGTGGGTCGCGCAAGGGCGGCCCGCCATCGAGGAGTTCGGGCTGACTGTGGGTACGACGGGTGAGCATGTCTGGCTGGGCGATCCGAGCAACCCCGTACCGGAGGGGCCGGCCGCGTAGGGATCCGCGCACCGGGGCTTCGGACGGCGGCCGGGCTCTACGGGGAGTCCAGCCCCAGCCCCGTCAGCTCAAGCAGCGCGACAAGCCCAGCGCCCGCGTTACGCAGCAGCACGCGGCCCCCGGCCCGCCGCGCCGTGAGCCGGAGCCGGGCCACCGCCTCGACCACGGCCAGGTCGGCCCGGGTCACCGCGCCGAGGTCGCACACGACCTCCCGCGCCCCGGCCCGGTACAGCCCGCGCAGCCGCTCGCACAGGAGCGGGACGTCGGCGAAGGTGAGGGCGGCGGGGACGACGAGGACAGGGTGCTGCCCCGGAGAGCCGGTGGTTTCCACACCTGGCAGACCCCGCGAACCTGCGGAACTCATCGGTGGCCGACCCAGCCCCCAGGGGCCTAGGGGGTGTCTGGCGGCCCCGGCCATGATCCCCCAGACACCCCCTAACGCCCCGGGAAGTCGCTCGTCTCGATCACCAGCTCGAAGGGCGCCGGCAGCGTGACCCCCTCGCCGAACTTGCCTGCCGTGAGCGTTCGGTAGACGTCCCCCCTGGGCTCGCCGTACAGAGTGAAGGTGGGCCCGCCGGGCGCCCACCGGTCGATCAACAAATAAAGCGGTACGCCCGCCTGCGCGTACCCGGCGGCCTTCGTGATGCGGTCGTGGCTCGCGTTGGACTGCGAGGTGATCTCGACCACCAATTCGACGGCTTCGGCAGGGATGAAGTTGCTGCCGCCGGACAACGCGTCCCGGGGAACCACCGCCAGGTCCGGGATGTACATCCCCCGCCGGGACGGGACCGCGACCGCAAGCGTCTGGTAGATACCCCAGTCCGCGGGGATCACGGAATAGAGCTGCCGCTGCACGGTGTCAGCGATGTCGTTGTGATCGTTCGATGGCGTTGGTGACAAGGTGACGATCCCCTCGATGATCTCCACCTTGCAGCCCTCGGGTGCGTCCGTCTCCTCCCAGAGACGGACGAGGTCGTCCCAGCCCTGACCGGGCTCGTGGCCAACCGTGAGTGCGCTCATGGCGGTCTCCCTACGTCGGTTCGTCACGCAGTCCAGCATGCCGAACGGGACCGGCGGAGGTCCACCGGTCCCGTTCACCCATACGAGGGCGTCGCCCAAAAGCGCAGGTCAGGCGATACGTTCCCGCACGATCGGCGTCGCCGAGAACGCCGTCCCGGCCGGCGCCACGTCGTAGGAGGCGGCCAGCGACTCCAGCGCGTACGCGAACTTCTCCGGCGTGTCCGTGTGCAGGGTCAGCAGGGGCTGGCCCGCGGTCACCGTGTCGCCGGGCTTGGCGTGGAGCTCGACGCCCGCGCCCGCCTGCACCGGGTCCTCCTTGCGGGCGCGGCCCGCGCCGAGGCGCCAGGCGGCAACGCCGATGTCGTACGCGTCGAGGCGGGTCAGGACGCCCGAGGAGGGGGCGGTGATGACGTGCTGCTCGCGGGCGACCGGCAGGGCCGCGTCCGGGTCGCCGCCCTGCGCCGCGATCATCCGGCGCCACACGTCCATCGCGGAGCCGTCCGCGAGGGCCTTCGCCGGGTCGGCGTCCTTGATGGCCGCCGCGTCCAGCATCTCGCGGGCCAGCGCGATGGTGAGCTCGACGACGTCGGAGGGGCCGCCGCCCGCCAACACCTCGACGGATTCCCGGACTTCGAGGGCGTTGCCGGCGGTCAGGCCGAGCGGGGTGGACATGTCGGTGAGCAGCGCCACCGTCTTCACGCCGCTGTCCGTGCCCAACGCGACCATCGTGGACGCCAGTTCACGCGCGTCCTCGATGTTCTTCATGAACGCGCCGGTGCCGACCTTCACGTCCAGGACGAGGGAGCCGGTGCCCTCGGCGATCTTCTTCGACATGATGGACGAGGCGATCAGGGGGATCGCCTCCACCGTGCCGGTCACGTCGCGCAGCGCGTACAGCTTCTTGTCGGCGGGGGCCAGGCCGTCGCCCGCCGCGCAGATGACCGCGCCGGTGGTGTCGAGGACGTTCAGCATCTCCTCGTTGGAGAGCAGCGCGCGCCAGCCGGGGATGGACTCCAGCTTGTCCAGGGTGCCGCCGGTGTGGCCGAGGCCCCGGCCCGAGAGCTGCGGCACGGCCGCGCCGCACGCGGCGACCAGCGGGGCGAGCGGCAGGGTGATCTTGTCGCCGACGCCGCCGGTGGAGTGCTTGTCGGCGGTCGGGCGGGAGAGCGCGTCGAAGTTCATGCGCTCGCCGGAGGCGATCATGGCGGCGGTCCAGCGGGCGATCTCCGTGCGGTTCATGCCGTTGAGGAGGATCGCCATGGCGAGGGCGGACATCTGCTCGTCGGCGACCACGCCGCGCGTGTACGCGTCGATGACCCAGTCGATCTGCTCGGGAGACAGCTCGCCCCGGTCTCGCTTGGTGCGGATGACGGAGATGACGTCCATGGCATTCCTTCCGGCTTGGTGCACGTTACGTGCGCGACTCTACGCGCATAGAGAGGTGAGGACAGTGCGGCCCCCGCACCGGGGTGCGGGGGCCGGAGAGGTTACTTCAGGTGGTCCGGGCCGAAGGCCTGGGGCAGCATCTCGGACAGCGTGAGGATGCCCGCCGGGGTCTCCAACAGGAGCTCGGGGCCGCCGAATTCGAAGAGCAGCTGACGGCAGCGCCCGCACGGCACGAGCACGTCGCCGTGGCCGTCGACGCAGGTGAAGTGCGTCAGGCGGCCGCCGCCGGAGAGCTGGAGCGCCGAGACGAGCCCGCACTCGGCGCACAGGCCGATGCCGTACGAGGCGTTCTCGACGTTGCAGCCGGTCACCGTGCGGCCGTCGTCGACCAGGGCGGCCGCGCCGACCGGGTAGCCCGAGTACGGCGCGTACGCGCGGGACATGGCCTCGCGCGCGGCCGTGCGCAGGGCGTCCCAGTCGAGTGTCGGCGTCACTTGCCCTGGCCCTTCCGGTAGCGCATGCCGTCCGCCTTGGGCATCCGCAGCCGCTGGGCGGAGAGCGAGAGGACAAGGAGCGTCACGACGTACGGGGTCGCGCCGACGAAGTCGCCGGGCACGTCGTCGGTGACCAGGTACCAGACCAGGATGAGCACGGCCATCACCGCGCTGACCGCGGCCTGGATCATCGCCTTCTTGTACGCCTTCCAGCCGGCCAGCGCCGCGAGGAGCACGACGAGCAGGAGCAGCAGGGCGTGCACGGTGGTGCCGCCGTTGCGCAGCTGGAGGGCGTCGGAGAAGCCGAACAGGCCCGCGCCCATGGCGAGTCCGCCCGGACGCCAGTTGCCGAAGATCATCGCGGCGAGGCCGATGTAGCCGCGGCCGCCGGTCTGGTTCTCCAGGTAGATGTGCGAGGTGACCAGCGCGAGGAACGCGCCGCCGAGGCCCGCGAGGCCACCGGAGACGGCGACCGCCGCGTACTTGTAGGAGTAGACGTTGACGCCCAGCGACTCGGCCGCGATCGGGTTCTCGCCGCAGGAACGCAGGCGCAGTCCGAAGGCGGTCTTCCACAGCAGCCACCAGGTGCCGACGAACAGCGCCACGACGATGACGGTGACCCAGGAGACCTCGGTGACCAGGCCGCCGATGATGCCCGCGACGTCGGAGATCAGGAACCAGTGGTGGTTCTGGATCGATTCGAGGCCCGAGGACAGGCCCGGGATGCTGAAGCTGGGCAGCGGGTCGGCGGGCGGCGACTGCTTGGGGTTGCCGCCCTTGACCTGGGCCTCGCCGCCGTTGAAGAACAGCTTGGCGAGGTACTGCGTGACGCCGAGCGCGAGCAGGTTGACCGCGACACCGGAGACGATGTGGTCGACGCCGAAGGTGATGGTGGCGACGGCGTGGATCAGGCCGCCGAGTACACCGAAGCCGATGCCCGCGAGCAGGCCGAGCCAGGGGCTGGACTGCCAGCCGACCCAGCCGGCGCCGAAGGTGCCGAGGATCATCATGCCTTCGAGGCCGATGTTGACCACGCCGGCCCGCTCGGACCACAGACCGGCCAGGCCCGCGAGCCCGATCGGCACGGCGAGGCCGAGCGCGGCGCTGATCTGGCCCTCGCTGGTGAGCTGGTCGGCGCCGGTGATGATGCGTACGGCGGAGACGAGGATCAGCGCACCCGCGATGATCATCAGGACCTGTGCGAGGGAGAACTTGCGCGTGGCGTTGCCCCGCTTGACTCCGGCCGGAGGCGGTGGGGTCGTGGTCGTATCGGTCGTGACGCTCATGCCGTCACCTCCGTCTCGGTCTTGGCGGCCAGCGCCGCGAGCTCGGCGCCGACACGCTGCTGCTGGCGCTTGAGGCCGTAACGGCGGACGAGTTCGTAGGCGATCACGACGCACAGGACGATGACGCCCTGGATCACGCCGAGGATCTCCTTGTCGTAGCCGATCACTTCGAAGTGTCCTGTGGTGCGCTCCAGGTAGCCCCAGAGCAGCGCGGCGAGCGCGACGCCCACCGGGTGGTTGCGGCCGAGCAGCGCGATCGCGATGCCCGTGAAGCCGAGGCCGAGCGGGAAGCTGTTGTCGAACTGGTGGCTGTCGTTGAGCAGCGTCGGCATGCCGACGAGGCCGGCCACCGCACCCGAGATGATCATGCTGGTGACGATCATCTTCTTGACGTTGGCACCGCTCGCCGCGGCCGCCGACTCGGACTGGCCGACGGCCCGCAGGTCGAAGCCGAAGCGGGTGCGGCCGAGCGTGAACCAGTACGCCACGCCGACCAGGACCGCGACGACGATGAAGCCCCACAGCTGTCCTGCCGGGCCCATGTCCAGGGTGAAGAACCACGACGAGCTGGGCAGCGGCTTGGTGGAGACCAACGTGCCGGCCTCGTCGAGCTGGCCGAGCCGGTCGGGCTGGAGGAGGTAGGCGATGATCGCGGTCGCGATGGCGTTCAGCATGATGGTCGAGATGACCTCGCTGACGCCCCGGGTGACCTTCAGGATGCCCGCGACCGCCGACCACATCGCGCCGACCAGCATGGCGACGATGATGATGACCGGGATCTGCACGATGCCCGGCAGGCTCATCGCGCCGCCGACGACGGCCGCGAGGAACGCCGCGAGGCGGTACTGGCCGTCGACGCCGATGTTGAAGAGGTTCATGCGGAAGCCGATGGCCACCGCGATGCCCGCGAGGTAGTACGTCGTCGCCTTGTTGAGGATGTAGACCTGGCTGTCGCTCGCCGAGCCGTACGACAGCATGTCGTTGAAGGCCGGGAACGGGTTCTTGCCGGTGGCCAGGATGATCAGGGCGGTGACGACAAGGGCCGCGACGAGCGCGAGCACGGGGGCCGCGATCGCGAGGAGCAGCTTCTCCTTGTCGATCCGGGAGGTGAGCTTCTTCATCGGTCCTCTCCCCCAGTGTTCTGCTGGTGCTCCAGGTGGCCGCTGGCGGCACCGGTCATGGCGGAGCCCAGTTCCTCGGGGGTGATCGTGGCGGGGTCGGCGTCGGCGACCAGTCGGCCCCGGTACATCACCCGCAGGGTGTCGGACAGGCCGATCAGCTCGTCCAGGTCGGCGGAGATCAGGAGCACGGCGAGGCCCTCACGGCGGGCCTCGCGGATCTGGTCCCAGATCTGCGCCTGGGCGCCGACGTCCACACCCCGGGTGGGGTGCGCGGCGATCAGCAGCTTGGGGTTGTGGCTCATCTCGCGGCCGACGATCAGCTTCTGCTGGTTGCCGCCGGACAGGGACGCCGCGGTGACCTCGATGCCGGGGGTGCGCACGTCGTACTCGCGCACGATCCGCTCGGTGTCCTTGCGGGCCGCCCCGTTGTCGAGGAGGGCGCCCTTGGAGTTGGGCTTCTCGGTGACGTGGCCGAGGATGCGGTTCTCCCACAGCGGCGCTTCCAGGAGCAGGCCGTGGCGGTGGCGGTCCTCGGGGATGTAGCCGATGCCGCCCTCGCGGCGCTTGCGCGTCGGGGCGGTCGAGATGTCGCTGGTGTCCAGGGTGATGACGCCGCCGTCGGGCAGGCGCATGCCCATGATGGCCTCGACCAGTTCGGCCTGGCCGTTGCCCTCGACGCCCGCGATGCCGAGCACTTCGCCCTTGTGGATGGTGAAGGACACCGAGGACAGCACCTCGCGCACCACACCGTCGGGGTCGGTGGCCGCCAGGCGCAGGTCGGCGACCTGGAGCATGGGGACCGTGGTGACCGTCGACTCGCGGGTCTCGGGCGAGGGCAGCTCGCTGCCCACCATCAGCTCGGCGAGCTGCTTGGTGGTGGTGGTGCGGGGGTCGGCGGTGCCGACGGTGGTGCCGCGCCGGATCACCGTGATCTCGTCGGCGACCGACAGCACCTCGCCGAGCTTGTGCGAGATGAAGATGACGGTCAGGCCCTCGGCCTTGAGCTCGCGCAGGTTGTCGAAGAGGGCTTCGACCTCCTGGGGGACCAGGACCGCGGTCGGCTCGTCGAGGATGAGGGTGCGTGCGCCGCGGTAGAGGACCTTCAGGATCTCCACGCGCTGGCGGTCGGCGACGCCCAGGTCCTCGACGAGGGCGTCGGGGCGCACCCCGAGGCCGTACGCGTCCGAGATCTCCTGGATCTTGTTGCGGGCCTTGGCGCCGATGCCGTACAGCTTCTCGCCGCCGAGGACGACGTTCTCCAGGACGGTCAGGTTGTCGGCCAGCATGAAGTGCTGGTGGACCATGCCGATGCCGAGCGCGATGGCGTCCGCGGGGCTGGAGAAGGAGGCCTCGGTGCCGTCGATGGTGATGGTGCCCTCGTCCGGCTTCTGCATGCCGTAGAGGATCTTCATCAGGGTCGACTTGCCGGCGCCGTTCTCACCGCACAGGGCGTGCACGGTGCCCATGCGTACGGTGATGTCGATGTCCTTGTTGGCGACGACACCGGGGAATCGTTTGGTGATGCCGCGCAGTTCGACGGCGGGAGGGCTGGACGCGTTGATGGCGCACTCTCCTCGTGGGCAGGAGCAGGGGGGCGGGGAGCTTCCGGGGAAGCCGGGAAGCGTACTGATGTGCCAAGCCGGGCTCCCGGCTGAGTAGTTCAGCACACTCACGGCGCGCCAACTTCGGCCTACGCGCGTAGAGTTGACACTTCGTTACGGCCCGGTGAGCAGGGTGGTCCCTGCTCACCGGGCCGAGGTACGACAGGGCGGTCAGTGACCGCCACGGGTCACGGGGTCGTCTTGACCTTGATGGTGCCGTCGACGATCTTCTTCTGGGCCGCGTCGAGCTGCGGCTTCAGGTCGTCGATGAAGCCACCGCTGGTGGCGAGCGAAACGCCGCCCTTGGCCAGCGGGTAGCTGTTGGTGCCGACCAGCGGCTTGCCGTCCTTGATCGACTTGATCAGGTCGTAGACGCCGATGTCGACGTTCTTGACGACCGAGGTCAGGATCGAGTTCTTGTACTTGGACAGCGAGGCCTGCTGGTACTGGTCGGAGTCGACACCGATCGCCCAGGCGCCCTTCTTGCCCGCGACGGCCTCGATCGCACCGGTGCCGGAGGAGCCAGCCGCCGTGTAGATGACATCGGCGCCGTTGTCGAGCATGCCCTGCGCGGCTTCCTTGCCCTTGTCGGGGCTGGCGAAGCCGGAGGTGTCCGAGCCGTGCGACAGGTACTGGTTGTCGATCTTGACGTCGGGCTTGGTGTCCTTGACGCCCTGGTTGAAGCCCGCCTCGAACTTCTTGATGAGGGGGACGTCGACGCCGCCGATGAAGCCGACGTGGCCGGACTTGGTCTTCAGCGCCGCGGCGACACCCGCGAGGTAGGAGCCCTGCTCCTCGGTGAAGACGATGTTGTCGATGTTCTTGGGGCCCTCGACCACGGAGTCGACGATGCCGAAGGTGACGTTCGGGTACTTGCCCGCCACCTTCTTCATCGAGTTCGCGTAGGCGTAGCCGATGCCGATGACCGGGTTGTAGCCCGCGCCCGCGAGGTCGGTCAGACGCTGCTCGCGGTCCGCCTCGGTGTCGGTGGTCTTGGCCGTCAGCTCCTTGACGGAGCCGCCGAACTCGGACTTGGCCTTGTCGATGCCGCGCGCGGCGGAGTCGTTGAACGAGTGGTCACCACGGCCACCGACGTCGTACGCGACACCGATCTTGACGCCCTTGCCGCCCGCGGAGGACGACGAAGAGGTGCCCGAGTCCTTCTGGGAGGACGTGGAGCCACAGGCGGTGGCGGAAAGCGCGAGCGCGGCGGTGGCGATACCTGCCGCAGCGATCTTGGATACCCGGCGCAAGAGGAGGTCCCTTCAAACCTGAACCGAGGCGCCCCTACCGGCGCTGGTTTCGCGTCGGATCGTAACGCGCGTAGATGTCGCGTAAAGCCCTGTTCGGAAGCCGTTATCGAATCGCCGCGAACAGGGGATGAAGTGTCCGGTTACGCGCGGTTGCCATCGAGCAGCGCAGCGGCGGTGAAGAGCTCCACGCCCACCTTGATGGCCGCCTCGTCCGCGTCGAAATCACCCCGATGGAGGTCAAGCCGGGCGTTCGAGCCGGGCGTGCGCACCCCGAGGCGGGCCATCGCCCCTGGTACGTGCTCCAGGTACCACGAAAAGTCCTCGCCACCCAGTGACTGCTCCGTGTCCTCGACGGCGAACGGGCCCCGGCGCGCCGCCATCGCGTCGCGCAGCAGCTCGGTCACGGCCGGATCGTTGACGACCGGGGGCACCCCGCGCACGTAGTTGATCTCCGATTTGGCCCCGTGCAGGGTGGCCACTTCGTCGATCGCGGCGTGTACGAGGTCGGGCGCGTCGCGCCAGGCGTCGAGGTCGAGGCAGCGCACGGTTCCAGCCAGCTCGGCGTGCATCGGGATCACGTTGCATGCGTGGCCCGACTCGATGCGGCCCCAGGTGAGGGCGAGCCCGGCGCGGGCGTCGATGCGGCGGGCGAGGAGCGCCGGCACGTCGGAGGCGACGCGCGCGACGGCCGTCACCAGGTCGGTGGTCAGGTGCGGGCGCGCGGTGTGGCCGCCGGGGCCGTCGAGGGCGACTTCGAGGCGGTCGCAGGCGGAGGTGATGGCGCCGGGGCGAAGACCGATCCGGCCCGCGTCGACGCGCGGGTCGCAGTGGACCGCGATGATCCGTCCCACGCCGTCCAGGACGCCCGCCACGATCGCGTCCGCCGCGCCGCCGGGCAGGACTTCCTCCGCGGGCTGGAAGAGCAGCCGTACGGGAGCGGGGAGCAGGCCCTCGCGGTGCAGCGCGGCCAGGACGAGGCCGGCGCCGAGGACGGTGGTGGTGTGCACGTCGTGCCCGCAGGCGTGCGCGCGGTCCGGCACGGTGGAGCGGTAGGGGACGCCCGCCTTCGCGTCGGGGATGGGCAGTGCGTCGATGTCCGCGCGCAGGGCGAGCATCGCGCGGGCGCCGGCCCGCCGCCCGCCGCTCCTGGCCGCGCTCCGCTCCCCCGCCGGTGCCCCGATGTCGCAGATGAGCCCGGTGCCGCCCGGCAGGACGCGCGGTTCGAGGCCGGCCGCTTCGAGCCGGGCTCTGATCGCGGCGGTGGTCCTGAACTCCTGATTGCCCAGCTCCGGGTGCATGTGCAAGTCCCGCCGGAAGGCGATGAGTTCGGCACACAGGGCCTCGCTCAGCTCGCCGGGCAGCGGTGCGTCACCGGGCAGATCGGCTTCGGACGAGTCACGGGACATCAACTGGTTCACTCGTTGAGGGTAGGCCTTTTTGAGGCTCAACTCGCTCGCGATCAACAAAAGTTCAGCCGCATAGGGGAAAGAAAGCTGGTCGCCTGGCGCATGTCGATCGCGTCGGCTGGGTAAAGTATTTCGTCCTTCTGCCCGATGTGGTGGAACGGGCGTTCCCCCGCGGGAGGAGGCGCCGCGCTTCAGGGAGCGGGCTCGGGCCCGCTAGGGGGTGTCTGGTGGATCAGGGTCGGTCAGGGTGCGGCGCCTGGTGCGGTGCATCGCAAGGCGCCGGAACGTCGTGATAGCGGAGCTATCGGGGCGTTTCGGCAACGCCGCGAGGTGCCGTGCCAGGCGCCGCACCCCCGGCCATGATCCACCAGACACCCCCTAGGCGGCCACCGTCGCGAGCCCGTGGGCCTTGCGGGCCGTCCCGGTCACCCCGTCGAGGAAGCCCTGCGCACGGGGGGAAGCCCGCTCGGTGAGCCACCGCGGGTCGATGTCGCACACCACCACGGACACGCCCGTGCCCGCGAGCGCGAGCGGGAGCGTGTGGACGACGGTGGAGGGGAAACTCAGGACCGTGCGGCCCACCGGCCCGCGCCGCGCGATGAGTTCGAGCGGCAGATCGGGCCGGACGATCTCCAGGCCGGTACGGGCGTGCAGGGTGTGCAGTTTGTCCGCCGACTCGCGGCGGTGCGCGAAATAGCGGGTCACACCGTGCGTACGGGCGAGGACGCCGACCGCTTCGAGGTAGCTGACGGGATCGACGACACCGGTCTCGACCAGCGAGGTCCCCACCAGGTCGGCGCCCTTGGTCAGCCGGGGAGGGCCGAAGCGCGCCCGGGTCCAGCCGAAGGTGTTGGGGGCGACCATGACGCCCTCGGGTGCCTCGATGGGCATCGCGCTGAACACGGTCACCGCGCGGCGCCGCGCGGGGCTGAGCCGGCGGCGGGCCGCGGCGGAGACCGGCGCGAACAGGAGCTCGCGCGCCCCGGCCCTGCTGCCGCGCCGGTGCCAGCGCACCAGCCGTTCCCCGCGCGCGAGTTGGGAGACGAACTCCATGGTCGCGGTGCCGTCGTCCACGACCACCAGATCACGCGCGCGGGCCGCGGTCAGGAGCAGCTGTACGTAGCGCGAGAACGGGTCGCCGATGACGATCCGCTCCGCCCGCCGCAGCATCGGGGCGAGCCCGCCCACCGTCTGGAGCGGGGCCGTGAGCCCGGCCCGTGCCTCCTCCCACCGCACCTTCGCCCCCGCGTCACGGGCGAGTTCGGCCATCCGGCGCAGCTGGCCGCGCGACATGGGGTCGGTCGGCGAGAGCACCACGACGGTCAGGTCCGACAGGTCCGGCGTCTCGGCGCGCTGCTGTGCGGGCACGCCGTCGAGCAGCGGGCCGGGCGCGTGCGCCCACTCCAGGACGTTGAGCAGCTGGACCGGGCTCTCCACGAACGCGACGGTGGCGCGGGGGTCCCGAGGCACGGCGGGCACGCCCTCTCAGACCGTGGCCGCGGTGCGGTCCCCGGCGGCGCGGCCGGCGTGGCCCGCGCCGGTGTCCGCTTCCGCCTGGGCGACGACTCCGGCGACGCGGCGGAGCTTCTTCATCGGCGCGAGCTCGGATTCGTAGACCTTCTTGACGCCGTCGCCGAGCGCCGCCTCGATGGTGCGGATGTCGCGGACCAGGCGGACCAGGCCGCCGGGCTCGACGGACGCGGCCTGGTCGGAGCCCCACATGGCGCGGTCGAGGGTGATGTGGCGTTCGACGAAGGCGGCGCCGAGCGCGACGGCGGCGAGCGTGGTCTGGAGCCCGGTCTCGTGGCCGCTGTAGCCGATGGGCACGTTCGGGTACTCGGCCATCAGGCTGTTGATCACCCGCAGGTTGAGCTCTTCGGCCTTGGCCGGGTACGTCGAAGTGGCGTGGCAGAGAAGGATGTTGGCGCTGCCCAGCACCTCCACCGCGTGCCGGATCTGGTGCGGCGTGGACATGCCGGTGGAGAGGATGACCGTCCGTCCGGTGGCGCGCAGGGCGCGCAGCAGCTCGTCGTCGGTGAGCGAGGCGGAGGCCACCTTGTGGGCCGGCACGTCGAACTTCTCCAGGAAGGCGACGGCCTCGGTGTCCCACGGGGAGGCGAACCAGTCGATGCCGCGGCGCGTGCAGTGGGCGTCGATGGCACGGTACTCGTCCTCGCCGAACTCCACGCGGTGGCGGTAGTCGATGTACGTCATCCGGCCCCACGGGGTGTCCCGCTCGATGTCCCACTGGTCGCGCGGGGTGCAGATCTCGGGGGTGCGCTTTTGGAACTTGACCGCGTCGCAGCCGGCGTCGGCCGCGGCGTCGATCAGGGCGAGCGCCGTGTCGAGGTCGCCGTTGTGGTTGATGCCGATCTCGCCGGTGACGTACACGGGACGGCCCGGGCCTGCGGTGCGGCTGCCGAGGGTGCGCAGACGGTTGCTCATGAGGAGGTTCCTTCGTGTGCGGGGGTGTGGTGGGGCTGGGGGGTGGGGTGGGGCCGGGAGGTGTGGTGGGGCCGGGTCGGTGGGGTGCGGTCGAGTCCGGGTCCGAGGAGCCAGGCGGCGATCTCGCGGACCGCTCCTTCGCCGCCGGGGGTGCTGGTGACGGCGCGCGCGGCGGCGCGCACCGTGTCGTGGGCGCTCGCGACGGCGACGGGCCAGCCGGCGAGCGCGAAGCAGGGCAGGTCGTTGACGTCGTTGCCGGCGTAGAGCACGCGCTGGGGGTCGACGCCCTCGTCCTCGCACCACTGCTTGAGGGCGAGGTCCTTGCGGTCGATGCCGTGCAGCACGGGGATCTTGAGCTTGCGTGCGCGGGCGGCGACGACCGGGTTCTGTTCGGTGGACAGGACGAGCAGCTTCAGTCCTGCCCGGCGCAGGGCGGCGATGCCGAGGCCGTCACCCCGGTGCACGGCGACGAGTTCGCGGCCCTCGGAGTCGATGAGCACCTTGTCGTCGGTCTGGGTGCCGTCGAAGTCGAGGACGACCGCGTCGATGTCGTCGAGGGTGGGGAGCGCCGGGCGGTCCATGAGGGGGGCGAGCGCGCGGGCGCGTTCCAGGTCGTGCGGCTCGTCGATCTCCAGGACCCGGGCCGGGTCGGTGCGCACGAGCGCGGTGCGGCCGAAGAAGCGGTGCCGGTGGGTGCGGAAGCCCGCCGCGTCCATGGCGTAGGCGGCGCCCGTCTCCAGGAAGTCCTGGGGCCGGTCCTGACGGCGCGGCCGGACCGCCTTGTCGTGGCCCATGCCCTGGCCGTGAGCCGCCCCGTCCTCGATGGACTCGCGCCACAGGAATCCGTGGAAGGGGGCGACGGTGACGGCCGTGTCGGCGCCGTCCTCGATCACCGCCGCCGCCACCCCCTCGATGTCCTCGCGGGTCAGGAACGGGCTGGTGCACTGGACGAGCAGCACCGCGTCGGTGTCCGGGTACGCGTCCAGGGCGTGCAGCACGGCGGCCTCGCTGGTGGCGGTGTCGCCCGCGATGGCGGCCGGGCGGGTCACCACGTCGGCGCCGGCGGCGCGGGCCGCCGCGGCGATCGCGGGGTCGTCGGTGGAGACGGCGACATCGCTCACGTGGCGCGCGGCCCGGCAGGCGAGCACGGCCCGGACGACGAGCGGCACTCCGGCGATGCTGGCGAGGTTCTTGCCGGGTACGCCCTTGGAGCCGCCCCGGGCGGGGATCACCGCGAGGACTTTCCTCACGGGGGCGGCCTTCGCTGTGCTCATCAGAGTTCTCCCATCCGGCGGATCACGGGCGCGATCCGCTGTACGCCGTGGCGGTAGGCGCCCCGCGCCGCGTCGCGCACGGCGTCCCTGAGCACGCGGCGCAGCCCGGACGGCTCGCGCGCGGGGGCCGCGCCGGGCAGCGGGGCGCCGTCGGGGGCCAGGTGGTGGCGGGCGAGGATGCCCGGCAGATAGCCCGGCGCGGTGGTGGCGGTGTAGTACGGCGTGATCGGCGGCAGCGCCTCCCGCGCGAGCAGGTCGCCCAGGCGCTCGCGTACGTGGTCGAAGGCGCGGTGGTGGGCCGCGCCCGGCGCGATGCCCTGGGCGGCGAGCCACGCGGGGTCGGGCGCGGGACGGTGTCCGGCGTCGAGCCGGTCCCAGGAGGTGAGGCAGCCGGAACCGATGAAGTGGTGGTTGCCCAGGACTTCGCGTACACCGAGGTCGGTCAGGACGGCGGTGGGGACCGAACGGTGCAGGGATTCCAGGGCGGCGGTCGAGGAGACGGTCACCAGGAGGTCGGCGTGGTCCAGGACATCGCCCATGTTCCCGTACGCCATACGGAAGTTGGGCGGCGTGTCCAGGCCGCGGGCGAGTCGCTGGAAGGGGTGTTCCTCGATGTGCGTGGTGTGTTCGCCCGGCTTGGAGCGGAGCTTGAGCACGACCTCGCGCCCGGGGTGGCGCCCGGCGTGCCCGATCAGACGCCGCAGCAGGTACTCCCGGTCGGCGCGGCTCTCCGGGACGGAGGGCTGGGCGGCGAAGACGACCGTGTCGCGACCGGGTTCCACCCGGTGGGCGGCGCCGCCGAGGAAGGGCAGCGCCGCCTGAGTGACCGCCCGGGCGTCCGCGCCCACCCCCTCGTACACCGCGCGGAAGCGCTCGGCGTCGTGGCGGGAGTTGGCGAGCACGATGTCCGCGCCGTGCCGCAGGAGCAGGCCGTCGGCGAGCTTCTCGTAGACCACGCCGACGTAGCCGGTGACGACCACGGGCCGCCGGGCGCGCCCACGCCAGCGGGCGGCGAGCCCGTGCAGCGCCGCCTGGGCGGCGCCGCCGACGAGCGCGAGCACGATCACGTCGTACGCCGCCCGGCGCGTTCCGTCCGTCGCCCCTTCCTCCGTGGCGGCGAGGAACTGCGCCAGCGTCACCTCCCGTGCGGTGTCGGTCGCGATCCCGGCCTCGTCGAGCTGACGGGGCGTGGGGGTGGCGCGGCCGCGCAGCAGGAAGCCGTCGGGGGCGGGGGCGGCGGTCCTGGGCTCGGCGGGCTCGGTCCCGGACGCCTGCTCGGCGAGGCGGCGCGCGGTGAGCGCGCCCCATTTCCACCGGGTGTCCGAATCCGCGAGAACCGCGATCCGAAGCCGCGAATCGGTACGTGATGGCACGCCGTAGAAACTAGGAAGCCCGGCGGATTCGCGGCCCAACTCGGCTGCAACAAAGGGTTAACAGCGTGACTACGGACGGCGTGCGGGGCGGCGGGGCGGGCCGGTTAACGGTCCCGCCGTGCGTCGTTCATCCGGCATCCCCGCGCCGGACAGGACGAAGGACACGCGGCGCCCTAGCGTCGGGGCCGTGGTCAAGCTCTCCGTCATCGTGCCGTTCTACAACGTGCGCGCCTACGCACCCGACACCCTGCGAAGTCTGCGCGCGAACGCCCGCGACGACTTCGAGTTCCTGCTCGTCGACGACTGTTCGTCGGACGGCACGGCCGACCTGCTCGACCGTGCCAGGCGCGAGCTGCCCGGGGCGGTGGTGCTGAGACACGCACGCAACGGCGGCCTCGCGACGGCCCGCAACACCGGTCTGGACGCGGCGCGCGGCACCTATCTGACGTTCCTGGACGGCGACGACTGGACGGCCCCCGGCCACTTCGCCCAACTCCTGGCCTCCATGGAGGAGTTGGGGTGCGATTTCATCCGCACCGACCACGTCCAGGTGACCGGCCAGGAACGCACGGTGCACCGTGTGCCGCACGGCCGGCGCGGCGAGGTGATGTCGCCACGGGACGCCATCCTGCCCGCGACCCGCTCCACCTCGGTGGACTACGCGTACGCCTGGGCCGGGATGTACCACCGCAGGCTCGCCGACCGCGGCCTTCTGCACTTCACCGACGGCCTGCGCACCGCCGAGGACCGGCCGTGGATATGGCGGCTGCACCGCGAGGCGGAGTCGTTCGCCGTGACGGGGCAGCTGGGCGTCTTCTACCGGCGCGGCGTGGCCTCCTCGCTGACCCAGATCGGCGATGTGCGGCAACTCGACTTCCTCCGCGCGTTCGACCAGGTGATCGAGGAGACGGCGCGGGACCGGGACGCCGCCGCCCTGCTCCCGAAGGCGGTACGGACGTACTGCGCGATCATTTCCCACCACCTGAGCAGCATCGAAAGGTTCGAACCTGCCGTGGCCAGAAAATTGCGGACCCTGAGCGCGAGCGCCCTGCGGCGGCTGCCGCAGGACCACCTCAGGGACGCGCTGGACTCGATGGACGCCCGCCGCGCCTCCCGGCTGCGCCGGCTGTACCGCCGCCCGGCCCGGTCCTCGGCGGGGGCGGTCGCCTGATGCGTACGGCACCGGCTCCGCGCACCACACAGATCTTCGCCGCGTCCACGCTGTACGGGGTGGCCACGCTGGCCGCCGCGCTCGACAGCGGCTGCTTCCCCGCGGCGGACCGGCGACTGCTGCTCATCAGCGACAACGCGCCCGCGCCGGAGACCTCGGCGCCGCTCGACACCATGCCGGGCTTCGAGCGACTGCGGGGACGCTTCGACGGGGTGCTCTCCTGGAACGACACCATCGCCCCGTTCCATCCCGGCGGCTGGTCCCCGCGCCCGGACGATGTCCCGTTGTGGGAACGGCAGTTGAGGACGGTGTGGGGACTCGGCGACGACCGGATCGAGCTCGCCGTCGAATCCATCCAGGTGAACCCCGCGCAGGCGGTGGCCCAGCTCTTCCCCGACGCGCCGATCACGGTGTACGCGGACGGCCTGATGACGTACGGCCCGACCCGCAACAAACTCGACCCGCTCATCGGCACACGGATACGCAGGGTGCTCCACCTCGACCTGGTACCGGGCCTCAAGCCTCTGCTCCTCGGCGAGTTCGGGGTGCCGTGCGAGCCGGTGGCGACGGAGGACTTCCGCAAGACGGTCAACGAACTGGCGCTCGCAGAGAGCGAGTTGAGGATCACCGACGATCTCGCCGACGACACCGAGCCGGTGGCGATCCTGCTCGGCCAGTATCTGTCCGCGCTGTCCATCCTCACCGTGCAGCAGGAGGAGGAGCTGCATCTGCGGATGCTGCGGGGCGCGGCGGCGCGCGGGCATCGTCGCATCGTGTTCAAGCCGCACCCCTCGGCGCCGGACGCCGCATCGCAGCGGCTCCTGAGCGAGGCGGCGAAGCTGGGCGTCCACCTGACCGTCGTCGACCGGCCGTTGCTCGCCGAGGTGCTGTACGAACGACTCTCCCCCGCGCTCGTGGTGGGCTGCTTCTCGACGGCGTTGCTCACGGCGTCGTCCTTCTACGGCATTCCGGTCGCCCGGGTCGGCACCGAGCTGCTGCTTGACCGGCTCGCGCCCTACCAGAACAGCAACCGGGTGCCGGTGACCATCGCGGACGCACTGCTCCCACCCCTGGAGCGCGGCCCGCTCGCGCCGCCCGTCGACCTTCCGGGGCTGCTGAGCGCGGTGGGGTACGCGATGCGGTCCGAGCTGCGGCCGGATCTGCGCGACGCGGCCGAGCGGTACCTCGCGGGGTCGCTCGACGCGTACACCTGGCGCTACTTCAAGCGGCGGCGGCTGACCTCGCTGGGACTGCCGGGCGCGGTCCCGGCCCGGCTCGGCTTCGTGCCGCGCAACGCGACGGTCCGCCGCATCGCCCGCCGCGCCCGCGCCCTGGCCCGCGCCCGCGGCCTGGCCCGCAGCCGCGCCCTGGTCCGCACACTGGCCCGCCGCTGAGGCGACCCGCGAGACCCCGCTTTCGCCTGCGGACGGCGCGCTGGCTGCTCGCGCAGTTCGTTTCGGGAGGCGCGGGGGTGCCTCCCCGGGTCTGGGGCGGAGCCCCGGCGGGGTCGGCTTTCGACTACAGGCCGTGCTGGGCCACCGGCGCAGTTCCCCGCGCCCCTGGCGGGGCCGATCTTGGCAGAATGCCCGGCGTCGGCATCTCCGGCCCGCCATGGGGCCCCTGGCCCCCAAGGCCTCGGGGTGATTGAGGAAGAGCGTTCTTGAGGCGCGGGGCGGGGTGGGGTACCCCCCGGGGTCTGGGGCGGAGCCCCGGCGGGGTCGGCTTTCGACTACAGGCCGTGCTGGGTCACCGGCGCAGTTCCCCGCGCCCCTGGCGGGGCCGATCTTGGCAGAATGCCCGGCGTCGGCATCCCCGGCCCGCCATGGGGCCCCTGGCCCCCAAGGCCTCGGGGTGATTGAGGAAGAGCGTTCTTGAGGCGCGGAGCGGGGTGGGGTACCCCCCGGGGTCCGGGGTGGAGCCCCGGCGGGTCGGCTTTCGACTACAGGCCGTGCTGGGCCACCGGCGCAGTTCCCCGCGCCCCCAGTAGGGCACCCATCTCGGTGGAGCCGCGCCCGTGTCACCGCACGGCCCGAAGGGAGCGGGACGCGCGCGGTTCAGGCGCCGGGCCGCCGGTAGGTGGCCTCGATGCCGGCGACCAGGACGGTCAGGCCCTCCTCGAAGCGCTCGTCGTACGAGGCGAAGATCTCCGGGCCCGCGGCCGCCGCGAGCGGATGGGCGGCGAGGCGCCGCGCGCGGGCGGCGATGTCGAAGGGCGCGTCCTTCTCGTCGGGCCGGGGCGCGCTGCCCTGCTCCTCGGCGACAAAGCCCATCGTGTAGGCGTAGACCAGCGTGCCCGCCCGTACCGCGTCGCGCAGGTTCCAGCCCTCCTGGCACATCCGGCCGAGGTAGACCTCAAGGGACTCGGCGTGGTCGGTGCCGGTGAAGCGGGCGCCGCCGTACACCTTCGCGCCGTCGCGGTAGCTGAGCAGCATCGAGCGCAGCGCGCGGTTGACGGCGCGCAGCTGGTCCTGCCAGGTGGGCTCGTCGGCGCCGGGCGGCCCGTCGGCGGCCATCCGCCGGTACATCACGGTCGCCATCTCGTCGAGCAGCGCCTGCTTGTTCTTGAAGTGCCAGTACAGCGCGGGCGCCTGGACGCCGAGCTCCTTGGCGATCGCGCGCAGGGTGAGGCCGTCGAGGCCCACGTCGTTCAGGAGCCGCAGCGCGGTGTCGGCGACCTGCGCCCGGTCGATCTTCGTCGTAGCCACCCCGTCAATTTATCGTCGCCCCCACCTTGACAACTTAACACCGTTAAGCGCACGCTTCCGAGCATGGAACTTAACGCCGTTAAGGAAACCGTCCCGGCTGTGCCTCCGGCCACCGACGTCCTCATCGTCGGCGCGGGCCCCACCGGTCTCGTGCTCGCCATCGACCTGGCGCGCCGAGGCATCACCGCCCTGCTCGTGGAGAAGTCCGACCGCCTCTTCCCCGGCTCGCGCGGCAAGGGAATCCAGCCCCGCACCCTGGAAGTGCTCGACGACCTCGGCCTCGTCGGCGCCGTGCAGCGGGCCGGCCGCGACTATCCCCGGATGCTCAGCTGGGAGGGCCAGGACGGCACCGTGCGCGGTCGCGAGTGGGACATGGTCGAGCGCTCCGAACCCACCGAGCAGGAGCCCTACGCCAACGCCCTGCTCATCGGCCAGTCCCGCTTCCAGGACGTGCTCCACGCCCACCTGCGCGGTCTCGGCGGCGAGGTCGCCTTCGGCTGCGAGGTGAGCGGGATCGCCCAGGACCCCGAGGGCGTGACCGCCACGTTCACCGACGGGCGCACCGTCCGCGCGCGTCACGTCGTCGCCGCCGACGGCGGCCGCTCCGCGATCCGGCGCGCACTCGGCATCACCATGGAGGGCGAGAGCGTCGACCCCAGACCGCTGCTCGTCGCGGACGTCCTGCTCACCCCCGACGTGATCATCGACGACCGCAACTGGCACGTGTGGCAGGGCCGCGGGGACGGCGGCGCCGTGCTCTGCCCGCTGCCGGGCGAGCCCGGTCTCTTCCAGCTGATCGTCCGGTTCGACGAGGAGCACGCGGTCCCCGACACCAGCCACGCCGGCGTCGTGGACCGCCTCACCTCGCTCACCCCGATCACCGACGACCAGATCACCAAGGTCCTCTGGGCCTCCGATTTCAGACCGCGCGCGGCGCTCGCCACCCGCTACCGCGACGGCCGGGTCTTCCTCGCGGGCGACGCCGCGCACATCCACTCGCCGGCCGGCGCCCAGGGGCTCAACACCAGCGTCCAGGACGCCTACAACCTCGGCTGGAAGCTCGCCCAGGTGCTGCGCCACGGCGCGCCCGCCGCGCTCCTCGACACGTACGAGGACGAGCGGCGTCCCATCGCGGCGGGCGTGCTCGGCATGTCCACCCGGCTGCACCGCCATCGCATACTCGGCGAGAGGAGCCCGGCCCAGGGCGAGACCCGCCAACTGGACCTCGGCTACCACGGCGGCCCCCTCGCCCGCGGCCGCGCGGGAGCTCTGGAGGCGGGCATGCGCGCCCCCGACGGCCCGCTCCCCGACGGCAGGATCTTCGACCTGCTGCGCGGCCCGCACTTCACCCTCCTCGCCTTCGCCACCGCTGCTCCCGCCATCGCCTGCGAGCAGGTCCGGGTGCACGAGCTCGGCGCGTACGACGCGTATGGGCGCGGGCTGTTCCTGGTGCGCCCCGACGGCTACATCGGCTGGGCGGGCGAGAACACCACCGGGCTCGACGACTACCTCACCGCGCTGGGAGTGCGTCAACAGCACTGATTACAGGTGGGGTTGGGCCCTCGGGCTCCCATCGGGCCCCCGCGCCCGCATCCGCGTCCGGCCCCACCCGCGCCCCCACCCTCGCCCCGCCCTCACTCCCGCCGCGCCGAAATCGACGCCCGGGCGAACCCGTCGCGGCGGGAGATGAACATGCCGCGTCGAGCGGGGGAACTCCGGCGCCGCGGGCTCTCTTGCGCCCCGCCGCGGACCTACTCTGTCGACGCCGAGGGCCCGCCGGGCCGCAGCGGAGCCGCCGGAAGAGGATGCCGTGACGAACACCCTGCCGCGTGTACGAGGACCCGTGGAGCGGCAGCCGGATGCGCCGCGGCGCGACCCCGTGCCGGCCCCGGTCTCCCGGCTCCGCGCGCTGGACGGGCTGCGGCTCGTCGCCGCCCTGATGGTCGCGCTCTACCACTACGGCGGGCGCTCCGGCGACATCAGCCGGGGCTGGGGCGCCTCACCCAAGAAGCTGTTCCCCGGGGCCCACGAGTGGTTCTCCTACGGCTGCCTCGGGGTGCAGATCTTCTTCGTCATCAGCGGCTTCGTCATCTGCATGAGCGGCTGGGGCCGTCCGCTGCGGTCCTTCTTCGCCTCGCGCGTCTCCCGGCTCTACCCGGCGTACTGGGCGGCGCTGATCATCGTCACCGCGGTGTTCGCGCTGCCCTGGGTGGTCTACAGGACGGTCACGCCCAGCGAGTTCGTGGTGAACCTGACCATGCTCCAGATGCCGGTCGGCGCCCCCCGGGTGCTCGGGGTGTGCTGGACGCTCTGGGCCGAGCTGCGCTTCTACGCGCTTTTCGCCCTCTGTGTCGTGCTGCCCGGCACGACCCGGCGCCGGGTCGTGCTGTTCTGCGCCGGGTGGACCCTGGCGGCCGCGATCACGGCGACGGCCCACCAGCCGTTCCTGGACGCCGTGTTCATGCCCCAGTACGCCCCGTTCTTCATCGGCGGCATGGGCCTGTACCTGCTGCACCGCGACCGGCGCGACGTCACGGCCTGGGGCATCGTCGCCGTCAGCTGGGCCATCGGCCAGCACTGGGCGGTCGTGGGCCTGTGGCACAAGCCGAACCCGGCGGCCTTCTCCAACCGGCACGCCTCGGTGATCATCCTCATCATCACGCTGGGCTTCCTGCTGGTCGGCGCGATCGCGCTCGGCCACCTGCGCTGGGCGAACTGGCGCTGGCTCACCGTGGCGGGCGCCCTCACCTACCCGTTCTACCTGGTGCACGAGCACCTGGGCTGGGTGGTGGTCGGCGTACTGCACCGGGGCCTGCACATCCCGGCCCCGGCCACGTTCGTCCTCACCATCGCGGCGATGCTGGGGCTCGCCTGGCTGCTCCATCGGTACGTGGAGCGCTGGGCCACGCCGCTGCTGCGCCGGGCACTGACCAACCGGCCCGTCACACCCCGCTGAGCGACAGCTTCACCGCGAAGCCGAGGAAGAGCACGCCCGCCGCCGAGGAGGCGCCCGCCGAGAGCCGCTTGCGGCGACGGAACGCGGCCGCCAGGCGCGTGCCGCTGAATATCAGCGTCGACAGGTACAGGAAGCTGCCGATCTGGAGCAGGGTGCCGAGCACCAGGAACGACAAGGCGGGATAGGCGTAGTCGGGCCGCACGAACTGCACGAAGAAGGAGATCATGAACAGGATCGCCTTCGGGTTGAACAGGCTGAGCATGAGCGCCCGCCGGTAGGGGCGCTCGGCCGTCGCCTCCGGCGCCGTCGCCCGCTCCTCGGCCTGCTCGTTCCGCGCGCGCCACATGGCCACCGCTTGGCGCAGCATGCCGATCGCCATCCAGGTCAGATAGCCGGCGCCCGCGTACTTGACGGCCGCGAACAGCACCGGCGTCGTCTGGAGCAGCGAGGCCGCTCCGACCGCGGACAGCGTCATGAGCACCGTGTCGCCGGTGAAGACTCCGGCGGCGGCCGCATAGCCGGGGCGCACCCCGCGCCGGGCCGCGACGGACAGCACGTACAGCGAATTGGGCCCCGGCAGCAGAATGATCAGCACGAGGCCGGCGAGATAGGTCGGAAGATCGGTCACACCCAGCATGCGGCCGAGTGTCGCACGCGGGTACGACACCGGGCACCCGCGTTTCAGAGAGCGGAACAGCCCGTTCCGCCGGGCCCAGGACGTGCCGGCCCGGCCTGGCCGTCCGGGCCGGCCGGCACGCCTGCGGCGAGAACCGTCAGAACGCGTCCGTCGGCACGTACGTCCCCCACACCTCGCGCAGCGCGTTGCACACCTCGCCCACCGTGGCGCGGGCCTTCAGCGCGTCCTTCATCGGGTACAGGACGTTGTCCTCGCCCGCGGCCGCCTTCCTCAGCTCGGACAGGGCCGCGTCCACCGCCGCCTGGTCGCGTTCGGCGCGCAGGGTGGCGAGGCGGGCGGCCTGCTGGGCCTCGATCGCCGGGTCGACGCGCAGCGGCTCGTACGGGTCCTCGGTCTCGACCTGGAAGCGGTTGACCCCGACCACGACGCGCTCGCCCGAGTCGGTCTCCTGGGCGATGCGGTAGGCGGAGCGCTCGATCTCGCCCTTCTGGAAGCCGTGCTCGATCGCGCTGACCGCGCCCCCCAAGTCCTCGACGCGCTCCATGAGTCGGAGGGCGGCAGCCTCCACCTCGTCGGTCATCCTCTCGACCACGTACGACCCGGCGAAGGGGTCGACGGTGGCGGTCACGTCGGTCTCGTACGCGAGGACCTGCTGGGTGCGCAGGGCGAGCCGGGCGCTCTTGTCCGTCGGCAGGGCGATCGCCTCGTCGAAGGAGTTGGTGTGCAGCGACTGGGTGCCGCCGAGCACGGCCGCGAGGCCCTGGACGGCGACGCGCACCAGATTGACCTCGGGCTGCTGGGCGGTGAGCTGCACACCCGCGGTCTGGGTGTGGAAGCGCAGCATCAGCGACTTGGGGTTCTTCGCGCCGAACTCGTCCCGCATCACCCGGGCCCAAATGCGGCGCGCGGCACGGAACTTGGCGACCTCTTCGAGGATCGTCGTACGGGAGACGAAGAAGAAGGACAGGCGCGGCGCGAAGTCGTCGACGTCCATCCCGGCCGCGACCGCGGTGCGTACGTACTCGATGCCGTCGGCCAGCGTGAACGCGACCTCCTGCGCGGGCGATGCGCCGGCCTCGGCCATGTGGTAGCCGGAGATCGAGATGGTGTTCCACTTGGGGATCTCGGCCCTGCAGTACCTGAAGATGTCCGCGATCAGCCGCAGCGAGGGCTTCGGCGGGAAGATGTAGGTGCCGCGCGCGATGTACTCCTTCAGGACGTCGTTCTGGATCGTGCCGGTGAGCCGGTCGGCGCTCACCCCCTGCTCCTCGCCCACCAGTTGGTACATCAGGAGCAGCAGCGCGGCCGGGGCGTTGATCGTCATGGACGTCGACACCTTGTCGAGCGGGATGCCGTCGAACAGGATGCGCATGTCGTCGACCGAGTCGATGGCGACGCCCACCTTGCCGACCTCGCCCGAGGCGATCGCGGCGTCGGAGTCGTGGCCCATCTGGGTCGGCAGGTCGAAGGCGACCGAGAGACCCATGGTGCCGTTGGCGATGAGCTGCTTGTAGCGCGCGTTGGACTCGACGGCGGTGCCGAAGCCGGCGTACTGCCGCATGGTCCAGGGGCGGCCGGTGTACATCGACGGATACACGCCACGGGTGAACGGGTACGCGCCGGGCTCGCCGAGTTTTTCGGCGGGATCCCATCCGGCGAGGGTGTCCGGGCCGTAGACCGGCTCGATGGGCAGACCGGATTCAGACTCGCGCGCCATGTGCTGTGCCTCCCGTTGAAGCTCTGTTACTCGCTGGTACCCAACCCTCGCGACGGACTGTAGCGGCGAGCGTGCGGCGGGTGGACAGGCGCGCGCTGGGAGCTTGCTCACAACGTCCGCGATGCGATTGCCTGCTTTTGCAACCGTTCGGCGCGGGAATCTGTCTTGGGGGACACCAGAGAATCAGGGGGCGACCGATGCGCCGGAACCACCGCACCACTCTCATAGCCAACACCCTCGCCGTGACCGCCGTCATCGCCGTGGCCGCGGGGTGCGGTCCGCAGAGCGGCAAGGCCGGCGCGGGCGCTCCGGCCGCTCCCGGCTCGCCCTCGGCCTCATCATCGACGGCCCCCTCGCCATCCGCATCCGGGGCCACGCGTCCCTCCGCGCCCGCCGCCGCGTCCGCATCCGCCGCCGACGACAAGCCGGGCGGCGCGCCCGCCGCGTCCAGGGCGTCGGCCACTCCGGCCGCCAAGCCCGCGCCGAAGGTCTTGATGGCGAACGGGTCCAAGGGCGACCGGGTCAAGGAGCTCCAGGCCAGGCTCGCCCAGATCGGCTGGTTCGACGACACCCCGACGGGCACGTACGGGGCCGTCACCACCGCGGCCGTCAAGGGCTTCCAGGGCAGGCGCGGGCTCCCTGCGACGGGCGCCACGGACAGCGTGACCTGGGACCGGCTGCTCGGCATGACGTCCAAGCCGACGGCTCAGGAACTGGCGGGCAGGGGCGTCAACAAGCCGGCCGCCAAGCTCGACGCCCGCTGCATGACGGGCCGCGCGATGTGCATCGACAAGACGAGCCGCACGCTGTCCTGGGTGGTCAACGGCACGGTGCAGTCGACGATGGACGTGCGCTTCGGGTCGCAGTACACGCCGACTCGCGAGGGTGTCTTCAAGGTCTTCGAGAAGAGCCGCGACCACGTCTCGACGATCTACCACACGGCCATGCCCTACGCGATGTTCTTCAGCGGCGGTCAGGCCGTGCACTACTCGTCGGACTTCGCCGCCCGCGGCTACAACGGCGCTTCGCACGGCTGTGTCAACGTCCGGGACAAGGCCAAGGTGGCGGCCCTCTTCGACCAGGTGCACATCGGCGACAAGGTCGTCGTCTACTGGTGAGGCCCCGCGGCCGGGCGGCCGCACGGGAAGGGGGGCGCGGGCGGGACCGGGGGAACGTGTCCCGCCCGCGCCATTCGCGCAGAGCCGTAGGTACGGGGGGAACCCCGGCTCATCTGCGCCGCCGATGACCAGTCGGCTCACTCAGTACTGCGCCGCCGTCTCAAAAAACGTTACTGCCCGTTCCGAGCAGCGCCGGGACGAGCCGTTTTTGGGGTCGCTCAGGAGGTCGCGGGCGTGCTGGACGCGCCGGGCCTGAGCCAGTCGAGTATCCGGTCGGGCCGGGTCACCGAGTTCGGCTTGCCACCGCCGCCGGTCTTGTTCCCTGCGCCGTCACCCTTGCCCTTGCCCGCGCCGCCACCCGCGCCGCCGCCGTCCGAGCCGCCGGGCTTTCCGCCCTTGCCACCGGCTCCGCCGCTGCCGCCCTTGCCGTCGAGCAGCAGGTCGCAGAACGTCTTCACGGCGGCCGGCCCGTGGGCGGCGGACTCCAGGCTGCGGCGCTTGTCCTGGTCGAGCCGGCCCGCGCGGTAGTCACGGCAGTCGTCGGCCGTCTTCGCGAACCACTGGGCGCTGCCCGCGCCCTCGGTACCGCCGGACGGACCGCCCTGCCGGGTGCCGTCATTCGCCCCGGGGCCCGTGCCGGTGCCGGCGGTCGGGCCGCCCGAGGCGGCCGGGCGCGACGGGTCGCCGCCGGACGGGGTCGCGTCGGCGGACGGCTCGGACCGGCCGGGCGTCGGGGAGCCGGGCGGCAGCGACTGCGAGGGCGAGGTGACGACGGGACCCGGGGTCATGTCGGCGGAGACGGTCGATGCGGGCGTGGGGTCCTCCTGGTCGGAGGCGAACGGACCCGGCAGCACGCCGGTGCCCGCGGCCACGGCCACCCCGCCGAGCGCACAGCAGGCCAGCGCGGCGGCCAGGCCGAGCCGCACCGGCGCGAAGCGGCGGCGCCGGGGGGCAGCGGGCACGTCGGCGACGCGTCCGACCCGTACGACGCCGAGGGCTTCGCCTGCGGCCGCGGTCTCGGCGCGCGCCGCGCGGAAGGCGGCGAGGGCGGCCGCCTCGCCGGGGAGTTCGGTGGTGGCGGGCCCGGTGGCGAGCCCGGCGGCGGGTTCGGTGGCGGCGAGGGAACGCAGCAGGGCGGCGAGCTCTGCGGCTTCGGCGCGGGCCCGCTCGTCACCGGGCTCGATGCCGTCGCCGCGCAGCAGTCGCTCGGCGGCATCCCCGTCAAGCCACTCGTGCCGCTCGTCAGCCATCACATGTCCTTCTGCGTCCGGGCGCGCGATTGCGTCACACCGCGTTCCGGCGCACGCTGCGACGGCACGGCGCCCAGCTCCTCCGCATCCTGGGCCACGTCCCCCTGGGGGCCGTCCGCGCCGAGCAGTTCAGCAAGCCGCTTCAGGCCCCGGTGCGCGGCGGTCCGCACCGCGCCGGGCCGTTTGCCCAGGGTCTGCGCCGCGCTCTTCGCGTCGAGGCCGACCACCACGCGCAACACCACGGCCTCGGCCTGGTCCTGCGGGAGCTGGGCTATGAGCGCCATCGTACGTCCGGTGCCGAGCGCCTCGATCGCCTCGTCGGCGGTGTCCGCATCGGCGGGGCGGGCCACCAGCTCGCTCTCGTCGCCGCCGGTGGCGGGCCTGCGGCCGCGCATCCGGATGTGGTCGAGCGCCCGGTTGCGGGCTATGCGGGCGGCCCAGCCGCGGAACCGGTCGGCGTCCCCGGTGAAACGTCCGAGGTCGCGCGCGATCTGGAGCCAGGCCTCGGAGGCCACGTCCTCGGTGTCGGGCTCGCCGACCAGCGTGCGGATGTAGCCGAGCAGGCGTGGGTGCACGGCGCGGTAGACAGCACGGAAGGCCTCCTCGTCCCCGTCCTGCGCCTTGAGCACCGCGGCGGTCAGCTCCGCGTCGTCCCCCAGCAATCCCTGCACCCTGTCCTGGCTGACTGTCTCGATGTCACCGCTGGTCATCACGGCCGCATCCCCGTACGGGAATCTGCACGCTACGGCCTCGGTGCCCCATAAGTCCACGGCTTGTACAACCTGCAACAACCTCTTGACGCAGCGCGGTGTGACACAAAACGCACGCCCGGCGCTGAAGAGAGTACGGGGCCGCCACAACGGCCCCGCCGGACGACGACCGGGGCCTCTCCTGTGGGGGGTGGCGGCCCCGGTCGTCCTCTGGGATTACCTGCTCTGACCTGGGGCGATGCGTGGCAGTGGTGACCAACGCGGCCAACGCGTGACCAACCGGCCAGGCAACTCAGGCGATCCCGTTCAGCACCGAACCGAGTCGCCCGTGGCGTCGACCGGCCCTCGTCGACTTTGCGCTTACCAGGCCGGGCCGTGATGCGCCGTCGAGCGGTGACCTCACATTGGCCGAGTCCTCCGAGGGATCCCCCCGCTGTCCCGCGCGCCGTGGCACCACCGGGCACTGGCCCGGTTCACCGCATGGAATCAGCGGGAGACGTACGCCGCCTATCTGGCAGCAGTCACCACTCAGGTTCGAGTCCAAGGGGGCTGTAGCTCCGGGTGAGCCGCATCAGGGGCATGCTCATCGTCAACTTCAATGTTTCCTGAGTGTCCGTCAGCTTGCTGTAGTGAATCCAGTCGGCCTGCCCCGGTAGCAGCGATCTGTGTCGACGCGGCTCGAATCGAGCCACCACGGCCTGGTCCAATACAGGCCGCCGCCAGCCACCCAGTACAACGCCTGGCTCGAAGCCTGGCCGCGGCGTCAGCCACCGTAGAGGGTGGGCAGATCGACCAGAAGGAGGTCGTCGCGACGGCCCGACAGTTCGATCAGGTCGGGGTAGAACCCGTGCAGGGAGTACAGGGCCAGAGTGGTGGCAGCGGTGTCGTACCCCTGGTCTGCGAGCAGGGCACGAATGCGCTCCAAGCGCTCCAGGTCACCGGTCCCCCGGCGGGCGGCGGTCGCCTTGGCCTCGCCCAGGAGCGCGATCCTCGCGCGGGGAGCCTGCGGGCGCTCGCCGGCGGCCAGGGCGATGACGTCGACCTCGTGCTTCGTCCGGGCGGCCTGGTCGGCGACCTCGGTGGTGCCGACCGGGCCGGGCAGTCCCCCCGGCAACAGGGGATGGGCGTACCGACGGGTGAAGTCGCGGGCCAGGTCCTCGAAGTGCGGCCCGAGGATCTTGGAGTTGAAGGTCGGAGCTGCCTGCTGCCATACCTGCTCGGCGAAGCCTTGCTCCACGGCGGCGGCCTGCGGGATGGTGATGAGCTGGTTGAAGCGGATGACGGGATCGGCGAGGGTGATGACGGGGTGCCGGGAGCGGAGGATGTCCTGTTCCCGCCGGATGTAGCCGGTGGATTCCAGCACTCTGAGCGGGTGGGCGACGGCGTTGCGCGGGCGCTCCAGGGCGGCACCGATCTTGCTGGGGGTGGTGGCGCCCTGCGCGATCGCGGTGAGGATGTCGTAGTACAGCGTGTGTTGCGTGATCCTCGGGTCCTCACGCAGCAGGTATTCGGTCTCGGTACGGGAGTACACCGCCCGGCCCGGGTCGAGCAGCGTCCGGCTGAGCCAGGTGTCGAAGCCGTCGTCCGGGTGCGGCCGGGCAGCCACCGGTCGGTAGCCCGGGGCGCCACCCAGAACCGCGTGCACCTTCAGCGCGGTCAGGGGATCGGCAATCCCCCAGAAGGCCCGGCTGTTCCGGTAGTCGAAGGCGCCCAGCCGCAGATCCACCACGGCGCGTCCCCGCAGCGGCTTGGTCCCCGAGAGCAGTTCGTGCATGACACTCATCGCGGAGCCGCACAGGATCAGCCGCGGTCCAGGCCCGGCACCGGGGCGGGCGCCCCGCTGGCGTTCGTCGTAGAGCTGTTGCAGCAGCCCCGGGATCTCGGGCGAGTGCTGGAGCAGGTAGGGCAACTCGTCGATCACCAGGAGCGGATGCGCCGAGCGGGCCGTCACATCAAGGGCATTGGACAACACGTCACGCCAGTCGGTCAGGCGCAGACTGCCCGGCCTCAGACCGGCATGCGCGGCGACCGCGTCACTGAACCGCTGGATCGCGGGCAGTCGCCCCTCCTCCCGGACGGCTGTGACGTACAGGCCGCCGACCTGCTCGGACAGCGCCTGCAGAAGATAGGACTTCCCATGCCGCCGCCGCCCCGACACGATGCCGAGCCGCATCGCCGGATCCGGATCAGTGAGGAACTCCGCGAGCAGATCCCACTCCGGGTCCCGGTCGATCACATCGCCCGGCTTGGCCAGCAGGCCCTTCTTCACTCGCCCTCCCACACATCGGCTGCGACGAAACTCGTCTAAGTCTACTTCGACAGAAAATGTCGCACTGGACTTTACGCCTCGGGCTGCGGCATCCGGATTTAAAAGATCAGCCACCCGCCCCACCCCGTGATGGCAACTTCCAGCACGACAGCCCGCAGAGGCCGATCCGATGTTGGCCACATGGCCAACGCGTGACCAACAGCGGCCAGGAACAGTCAGAAACACCTGGATGGGGGCCGATCCGGGCGGTAAACGAGAACCTGCACCCGGATACCAAAGCGCCAGGTCAGAGGCCCTTTATGGCTCGGCCGGACCGGGGGTGGCGGCCCCGGTCGTCCTCCGTACGTGTGCCACGGGGCCGGGCAGGGTTCCTCCCCGTTCGCCCCAAGCTCACCTTCACCCCAGCCGGTCCGCCAGCGACTTGAACTCTTCCCAGGCCATGGCCGGGGTCCGCGCGTCCCACAGTTTCTGGGCCGTCGCGCGCAGTGGCAGCCGGATGCCGCGCGCCACCTGCTCCTCGGTCTGGGCGCCCGGGATGTCCGACCAGACGGCGAAGCGCCCGCCGAGGATCTGCCCGGCGTACTTGGCGTCCACCGGCTTGGTGGAGCGCAGCACCAGCGGCGTCCACTCCTCGTAGATGCGCTTGCCCGTCGGGTACTTGAAGGTGCCGGGCTGGCCGAGCACGTAGTACAGGTACTCGTCGTTGAGGTTGACCACCTGGCGGCCCTCGGCGAGATAGTCCTCGGGCGGGCGCGCCCCGATCTCCTTGCCCGTCCAGTACTCGACCTCGCGGCCCGGGTCGGCGGCCACCTCGCCCCCGGCGAAGAAGCCGTCGTTCCAGGCCTTGAAGGTCAGGCCCGCGTTCTGCGCCCGCAGCACATCGGCGCGGTCGTTGAGCCAGCCCGTCGCCAGGTCCTTGATGTCCGCCTTGGCCCCGTACTTGACGTGCGCGGCGTCCGCGAGGCCCGGAAAGGTGGATTCGGGGGTGGCCGGGGCCTTCACCACCAGCGCCTGGTACTCGTCGCCGCCCAGGTGCCAGTACGGCCCGGGGAACAGGTCGGCGTACTCGCGCAGCAGGTCGTCGACGATGCGCGCGGAGTCGGGGTTGGCGATGTCGATGGCGCCCTTGACCGCGTTGCCGTCCTTGTCGCGCAGCTGGAGGTCGGGGTGGGCGGCGATCACCGCCCCGAGGTGTCCCGGCGAGTCGATCTCGGGGATCACCGTGATGTGCAGCTTGGTGGCGAGCTCCACGATCCGCTGGACGTCGCGCTTGGTGAGGTGGTCGCGCGAGACGATCTCGGGGTGGCTCTCCGATTCGATGCGGAAGGCCTGGTCGTCGGAGAAGTGCAGGCCGAGCTGGTTCAGCTTCAGGTCGGCCATCTGCCGCAGCTGGCCCTCGATCCACGTCTCGCTGTACGGCTTGCGCGCGATGTCGAGGTTGAGCCCGCGCTGCGGCTTGTCCGGCCGGTCGTTCACGACGCCTTCCGGCATCACCCCGCCGCCCTTGAGCGCCTGCTTGAGCGTGCGGGTGCCGTAGAAGACCCCGGCGTCGTCGGGCCCGGTGATCGACACCCGGCGGTCGCGGGTGGTGAGCGTGTACGACTCGGGCACGGCCTGGCGGCCCGCGGGCGGCGGGCTCAGGGCCAGCGTGATGTCGCCCGCACGGGGCTGCCCGCCCAGGGCGTACGTCGCGCCGATCTCCTGCGCGAACAGCTTCCCCTCGTCGGCCAGGCTCTCGCTGCCGACGGCCACGATCACCCGGGTCGAGCCGCCCGGCCTGAAACCGGGCCCGCGGGCGGGCCGGTGTTCGCGCACGGAGGGAATCGTGCGGGGCGGCGACGAGATCGGGTAAATGGGTGAAGGGGAGACCGACGCGGATACGGCGCGCCCGCTGTCGGCCGGGCCACCGTGACCGCCGTCGGTGTCGTCGTCCGGCCAGACCGCGATGATCAGCGCCAGTACCGCCAGACAGGGCAGGGCGACCTTGAGGACCAGGGCCGGCCGGCCGCGCGGCCTGTGCAGCCAGGCGGGGCGTGACCACGGCGTGCGGAACCAGGGGCCTTGCGCCCCGGACGACGGCGAGGACGGCCCGTCGGACTTGCCGGACCACGGCAGCCGGGCCCGTGACATCCTGAAACGCGACATCACTCAGTACCTCCCGTCCGTCCTGCAAGGGTAAGGGCGGATCCGGTTCTCCCGCGTGCCGTCCGGGCTGCCGGGCAGCGATGCGGCGACGTACCCGGGAGTCCGTCCATCACGCGTGCCCCGGCTCTCACGTCCGGGTGAAATTCGCGCAACAGTCGGGCGCCCTTCATCCCACGTGGATAGCGTGGCGGCACTCCCACCTCTTCTGCCACTCCAGTCTCCGTGCTCCGCAGCCCGTCCGTCCCGCACTGCACCGTCCCGCGCGGTGTTTCGAGGAGCCCACGCTGTCCAGCGATTCCCACGCCGGCCCCCGGAAGCGACCGCCGACACTCCATCACACTCCTCGTGCCCAGGGGCGGGCGGCCATACCGAATCAGGCCCGGGGCACATCCGTTCCGCAGGGCCCGCAGCGGCCCGGCGGGCTCGACCGGTTCAACGCCGCCTCCGACGGCGCCGCCCAGGCCGCCCTGCTCGCCTGCTGCGCCAGCCGCCGCTGGGCGCTGCGGATCGCCGCCCACCGCCCCTACCCCGATCTGGGCTCGCTGCTCGCCGCGGCAGACGAGGCCAGCTACGACCTGAGCGTCGGCGACCTCGCCGAGGCGCTGGCCGCCGAGTCCTCGCCCGGCCTGCACGACAGTGCTCCCCGGGCCGCCCACACGGCGCTGGCCGCCGCCCACGCGGCGTACGAGAGCAGCTTCCGGCACGCCTTCGTGATCTGCCTCGACGGGGTCGACCCGGCCGAGCACCTGGACCGGGTGCTGACCGGGATCCGGGTGCGGATGACCAACGAGGCCGACGAGGAGCGGTCGATCGCCGCCGACGAGCTGCGCAGGCTCGCCCGCGCCCGGCTCGCCCATCTCGTGGCAACCCGTACCGAACCCGACGCGTGGAGCGCCGCACCCCGGGTTCTCTAGGCCGTACGAGGCTGTTTGATTGCCTGTTTGATCACACCTATGGACCCGGCGCGAGGGAACCGACATCGCGTCGCTACGATGACCGGGGCCGGTGGACCGTACCCGGCCGGGTCAGACCGACACTGAAGCCGGCCGGCCCTCGCACACCGCTCCCGGAGGGTTCTTCCGTGCCGGCTGGAACGCTGTACCGCGGCCGGGAAGGAATGTGGTCCTGGGTGGCTCATCGAGTCACCGGCGTCCTCATTTTCTTCTTCCTGTTCGTCCACGTCCTCGACACCGCTCTCGTGCGTGTCTCCCCCGAGGCGTACGACAAGGTCGTGGCCACCTACAAGACGCCCATCGTCGCGTGTCTGGAATACGGCCTCGTAGCCGCGATCCTGTTCCACGCGCTGAACGGCCTGCGCATCATCGCCGTCGACTTCTGGGCCAAGGGCCCGCGCTACCAGAAGCAGATGCTCTGGACCGTCGTCGGCGTCTGGGTCGTGCTGATGGTGGGCGCGCTCTACCCGGTGCTCGGCCACGCCGTCCGTGAACTGTTCGGGAGCTGAGGACTGAGATGTCTGCCGAAACCTCTTCCGCCGCGATCGGCGAAGTCGAGGGCGCGAGCCTGTACGACACCGATCACCCGGCCCCGCTCATCGAGGCCCCGCGCCGGCGCACCAGGAAGACCCCGAAGTCGACCCGTACGAACTTCGAGCTGTACGGCTGGATGTTCATGCGGCTGTCCGGCATCGTGCTGGTCGTCCTCGTGCTTGGCCACCTGCTGATCCAGCTCATCCTCGACGGTGGCGTCACCAAGATCGGCTTCGCCTTCGTGGCGGGCCGCTGGGCGTCCCCGTTCTGGCAGGTCTGGGACCTGACCATGCTGTGGCTGGCCATGCTGCACGGCGCCAACGGCCTGCGCACCGTCATCAACGACTACGCGCAGCGGGACAACACCCGCTTCTGGCTGAAGATGCTGCTCTACACCGCCACGGTGTTCACCGTCCTGCTGGGCACGCTGGTGATCTTCACCTTCGACCCGAACATCCGCTAGGCCACGGGCTGAGGGACTGAGGAATTCTCTGATGAAGATCCACAAGTACGACACCGTCATCGTCGGCGCCGGCGGCGCCGGCATGCGCGCGGCCATCGAGTCGACCAAGCGCAGCCGCACCGCCGTGCTGACCAAGCTCTACCCCACTCGCTCCCACACGGGCGCGGCGCAGGGCGGCATGGCCGCAGCGCTCGCCAACGTGGAGGAGGACAACTGGGAGTGGCACACCTTCGACACGATCAAGGGCGGCGACTACCTGGTCGACCAGGACGCCGCCGAGATCCTGGCGAAGGAGGCCATCGACGCCGTCCTCGACCTGGAGAAGATGGGCCTGCCCTTCGGCCGTACGCCCAAGGGTGAGATCGACCAGCGCCGGTTCGGCGGTCACTCCCGCAACCACGGCGAGGCCCCGGTCCGCCGTGCCTGCTACTCGGGCGACCGCACCGGCCACATGATCCTCCAGACCCTCTACCAGAACTGCATCAAGGAGGGCGTGGAGTTCTTCAACGAGTTCTACGTGCTCGATCAGCTCCTGGTCGAGGAGGACGGCGTCAAGAAGTCCGCGGGCGTCGTCGCCTACGAGCTGGCCACCGGCGAGATCCACGTCTTCCAGGCGAAGTCGGTCATCTACGCCTCCGGCGGCACCGGCAAGTTCTTCAAGGTGACGTCCAACGCGCACACCCTGACCGGTGACGGCCAGGCCGCGTGCTACCGCCGCGGGCTGCCCCTGGAGGACATGGAGTTCTTCCAGTTCCACCCGACGGGCATCTGGCGCATGGGCATCCTGCTGACGGAGGGCGCCCGCGGTGAGGGCGGCATCCTGCGCAACAAGGACGGCGAGCGCTTCATGGAGAAGTACGCGCCGGTCATGAAGGACCTCGCGTCCCGTGACGTCGTCTCGCGCTCCATCTACACGGAGATCCGTGAGGGCCGCGGCTGCGGTCCCGAGGGCGACCACGTCTACCTCGACCTCACGCACCTGCCGCCGGAGCAGCTGGACGCCAAGCTCCCGGACATCACGGAGTTCGCGCGCACCTACCTGGGCATCGAGCCGTACACGGACCCGATCCCGATCCAGCCCACCGCGCACTACGCCATGGGCGGCATCCCGACCAACGTCCAGGGTGAGGTCCTCAGCGACAACACCACGGTCGTGCCGGGTCTGTACGCGGCCGGCGAGGTCGCCTGTGTCTCCGTGCACGGCGCCAACCGTCTGGGCACCAACTCGCTCCTGGACATCAACGTGTTCGGCAAGCGCGCGGGCATCGCCGCCGCCGACTACGCGCACACCACGGAGTTCGCCGAGCTCCCGGAGAACCCGGCGGCCATGGTCGAGGCGCAGGTCGCGAACCTGCTGTCGGCGACCGGCACCGAGCGGGTCGCGGTCATCCGCAAGGAGCTCCAGGAGACCATGGACGCCAACGTCATGGTCTTCCGCACCGAGCAGACGATCAAGACGGCGGTCGAGAAGATCGCCGAGCTGCGCGAGCGCTACAAGAACGTGTCCGTCCAGGACAAGGGCAAGCGGTTCAACACCGACCTCCTTGAGGCCATCGAGCTGGGCAACCTGCTCGACCTGGCCGAGGTCATGGCCGTCTCGGCCCTGGCGCGCAAGGAGTCCCGCGGCGGTCACTACCGCGAGGACTACCCCAACCGCGACGACGTCAACTTCATGCGCCACACCATGGCGTACCGCGAGGTCGCGGACGGCGGCAAGGACTCGATCCGCCTCGACTACAAGCCCGTCGTCCAGACCCGCTACCAGCCGATGGAGCGTAAGTACTGATGGCAACCCCGACGATGGACAAGCCCGGCACGGCCGGAGCGCCGGAGCCCGGCTTCGCCGACTCGCCGTACATCACCGTCACCTTCCGCATCCGCCGCTTCAACCCGGAGATCTCCGAGGAAGCGACGTGGGAGGACTTCCAGCTGGAGATCGACCCGAAGGAGCGTGTGCTCGACGGTCTCCACAAGATCAAGTGGGAGCTGGACGGTTCGCTGACCTTCCGTCGCTCCTGCGCCCACGGCATCTGCGGTTCCGACGCCATGCGCATCAACGGCAAGAACCGGCTCGCCTGCAAGACGCTGATCAAGGACATCAACCCCTCCAAGCCCATCACCATCGAGGCCATCAAGGGCCTCACGGTCCAGAAGGACCTGGTTGTGGACATGGAGCCGTTCTTCCAGGCGTACCGCGACGTGATGCCCTTCCTCATCACGAAGGGCAACGAGCCGACGCGTGAGCGTCTTCAGTCCCCCGAGGACCGCGAGCGCTTCGACGACACCACCAAGTGCATCCTGTGCGCGGCGTGCACGTCGTCCTGCCCGGTCTTCTGGAACGACGGCCAGTACTTCGGCCCGGCCGCGATCGTGAACGCGCACCGCTTCATCTTCGACAGCCGTGACGAGGCGGGCGAGCAGCGCCTGGAGATCCTGAACGACAAGGACGGCGTGTGGCGTTGCCGCACCACGTTCAACTGCACCGACGCATGCCCCCGTGGCATCGAGGTCACCAAGGCCATCCAGGAAGTGAAGCGCGCCCTGATCACGCGCCGCTTCTGATCCCTGTACGCCCCGACGAGGGCCCCGCACCCGGAACTTCGCTTCCGGGGGCGGGGCCCTCGCCCGTTCCGGTGAAGGCGCGATGGACCCCGCCGGGGCGCGCCCGCCCCACAGCCGTGCGCACGTCCGAGCCGCGGGAGCCGCAGAAGCCGCAGAAGCCGCAGCCGCTCAGCGGACCGCAGGACCCGGCTACGCCTCGACGACAGCCGTCGGCGAGACCGGGCGCTCGAAGAACGTTTCCAGGGACACCGTCGCATGCGTGCCGCTCACGCCGTCGATGGCGTACAGGCGGCGCAGCACGTCCTGGAGTTGTTCCGTCGTCGCCGTGCGCACCTTCACCAGGACCGAGGCGCTGCCCGCGATCACGTGGGCCTCCTGGATCTCGGGTATCGCCGCGAAGGCGGCCGCCGCGTCGCCCATCCACGCCGTGGAGTCGACCGTCACGAAGGCCAGGACGCCCTGGCCGAGCGCCGCGGGGTCCACCTCGACCGTCGTGCGCCTGATCACCCCGCGCTCGCGCAGCTTGCGCACCCGCTCGTGCGCGGCGCCGGCCGACAGGCCCACTTCCCTGCCCAGCGCCGCGTATGCGGTGCTCGCGTCCTGCTGCAGCAGCGCGATCAGCTTCCGGTCAACCTCATCCACATTCCCCATGGCCGAACCATATCTCGTTCTGGCATAGTCACCATTGATCGAATGTGGTTCGGCTTCACTGCATCAAGGGGAGATTGTGTCCGATCAGCTGCGTACTCCGTTGTACGAGATCCTGGACGAGCGGTTCCGTGACGGGCGCTGTGCCGCCGGGGACGACCGGCTGGAGGTGCTGCACGACGGGTGCCGGTGGGCCGAGGGCCCGCTCTACCTGCCCGCCTGGCGCCAGCTCATCTGGAGCGACATCCCCAACGACCGCATGCTGCGGTGGGACGAGGCGACCGGCGCGGTCTCCCTCTTCCGCTCCCCCGCCGGGCACCCCAACGGCAACACGCTCGACCGTGAGGGCCGGCTCATCAGCTGCGAGCAGGGCAACCGCCGCGTCACCCGTACCGAGCCCGACGGGCGGATCACCGTGATCGCCGACCACTTCGGCGGCAAGCGGTTCAACAGCCCCAACGACGCGGTCGTCCACTCGGACGGGTCCGTCTGGTTCTCCGACCCGGACTTCGGGATCACCAGCGACTACGAGGGTGTCCGTGCCGACCCCGAGATCGACGGCTGCCATGTCTACCGTGCCGACCCCTCGACCGGGGAGGTGCGGCTGGTCGCGGACGGATTCGAGGCGCCCAACGGGCTCGTCCTCTCCCCCGACGAGTCCCGGTTGTACGTGTCGGACACGCGCGGCGGCGTCATCCGCCGCTTCGACGTGCGGGCCGACGGGACGCTCGGCGAGGGCGAGGTCTTCGCCGAGGTCCGCGACGACATCAGCCGGTTCGACAACATCCGCTTCGACGACGGCGGGCGCCTGTGGGTGGCCGCCATGTCGGGCGGGGTGCACTGCTACGACCCCGACGGCACGCTCATCGGCCGGCTCCTCGTGCCCGAGCCCGTCTCCAACATCACCTTCGGCGGGCCCAAGAACAACCGCCTCTTCATCACCGCCAACACCTCCCTGTATTCAGCGGTGATGAGCGTCACCGGGCTGCCCCGCGTCCGGTGCTGAACGCCGGACACCGTCCGCCCTCGCGCCGGGGCCGCAGCCCTGCCGACTCCGCCGGCGCCGGTCCGATTAGGCTCGTGCCGTGCCAGCACAGAACGCGCCCGAAGAGACGGCCCCCGGTCCGGCCGGGTCCCGTCCCGCCAAGGGCGAGCAGACCCGCACCCTGATCCTGGAGACCGCGATGCGGCTCTTCCAGGAGCGGGGGTACGACAAGACCACGATGCGGACCATCGCACAGGAGGCCGGGGTCTCGGTCGGCAACGCGTACTACTACTTCGCCGGCAAGGAACACCTCATCCAGGGCTTCTACGACCGGATCGCGGCCGAGCACCATGCCGCGGTCCGCGACGTCCTGGACACCGAGACCGATCTGGAGTCCCGGCTCGCCGGGGTGCTGCGGGTCTGGCTGGACATCGCCTCGCCGTACCACGAGTTCGCGGCACAGTTCTTCAAGAACGCGGCGGATCCGGACAGCCCGCTCAGCCCGTTCTCCACGGAGTCGCAGCACGCCCGCGAGGCCGCGATCGCCGTGCACCGCGAGGTACTGGCGGGCACGAGGACGAAGGTTCCGGCCGAACTCGTCGAAGTGCTGCCGGAGTTGATGTGGCTGTCGCAGATGGGCCTTGTCCTGTACTGGGTGTTCGACCGCTCCCCCGGGCGCGAACGGAGCTACCGGCTCGCGGCGCGGGGCGCGAAGCTCACCACCCGCGGGGTCGCGCTGGCCCGCTTCCGGGCGCTGCGACCGCTGGTGCACGAGGTGCACGAGCTGTTCACCGACTTCCTTCCCGGCATGTCCCAGGCGGCGGCGTCCCGCAAGAAGCGCTAGCCAGCGCCGCGGGCCGGGGGTCACAGTCCCAGCGCCCGCGCCACCTCCCCGGCCACCTGCACGATGTCCCCCGTGGGCTCCGTCGCGAACGCCGGGTGGGTGCGCACCCAGGTGTCCTCCAGGGCGTACCAGTCGACCGGGACCGGCACACGGCCCGACGTCAGGGACGTCGTCAGGGCGTCGAAGCAGGTGCGCCAGCGCAGCGCGTAGAGGCCGCCCACCAGACCGGACCACTCCCGGTTCGCGTAGTCCCGCAGATGACCGTCGTCCGCCGCCGCCCGGGGGCCCCACACCGTGAGCAGCGACAACGCGTCCTGTGCGAGACGGTCCTTCTCCTGCTCCGTCGTGCCCCACGCGCGCGCGTCCGCGATCCAGCGGCCCACGAGATGGCCCCGGTCCGTCGCCACGACTCGCTCAAGCAGGGCCATGTCGCGCAGCCACTCGTCCGTCAGGCGGGTCAACTCCGCGGCGTCCTTGGCCGTGTAGGCGGCGCTGATGCGCGGGAGCAGCAGCCGGGACCGGTTGGAGAGGACCTGGCGGGTCACGTCGAGCAGGTCGTAGCGGTAGGCCGTCGAGGCCCGCAGGGCCGGGGCGACGGCCAGCAGGGCGGGAAGTGCCCGGGCGAACTCATCGGCGTCGTAGCGGATCCGGTGCGGCGACCAGTACGAGGCCGACAGCGCGTTCAGATCGGGGCGGGCCCCGAACAGGCCGTCCGCGCCCTCGCTCCAGGAGTCGGCGCGGGTGGTGCCGTACGCGGTGCGGCGCAGCACGTCCCATGCCGCGGCCGCGTGCGGGTCGTCGGCGCCGTACCGGTAGCGGGGCCACTGGCGGAACCAGTCCGTCAGGTCGAGGGGGCCCTCGGTCCAGGGCAGGTCGGAGAAGAGGGCGAACGCGGCCGGGTTGTTGTCCGCGCCCTCCGGCATGAGCGCGATGCCGTCGAGCGCGCTGTCCTCCTTGGTGCGCCAACTCTCGTACAGCGACGCCCAGTCGGGGGTGTTGGCGCCCATCACCGTGTGTCCGCCGAAGTTCCAGATGGAGCCGAAGGCGTACGGCGTGCCCTGCCAGGTCTCTTCGCGGTCGGTGACGGAGGCGAAGCGGTCGGAGAGGCCGTCGACGATGAAAAGCCGGTCCTTCTCGACGGCTTCGACGATCTCGCGGTGCGGGTTGTTCTGCCAGCCCAGGATGGCCCAGAGCGCTTCGGGGCGGGCGGTGTGCAGTGCCGTCTCGACGGCTTCCGCGGCTTCGCCGACCGGGACGTCACCGGGTGTTCCGCCTTCGTGCAGCAGGTCCATCTTGTACAGGGGCGCGGCGCCGAGCAGTTCGCCCTGTACGCGGTAGAAAGTCGCCGCTACACGGCCGAAGGCGGCCGAGCGCGGGTCGAGCCAGTCGGGCCGGGCGAACCCGCTCCAGCTGCCCTGCGGTACCACGCGCGCCCCGGGTTCGCGGTCGGCGAAGCCGGGCGGGACGGTCCCGAAGTAGCCCGGCAGTACCGGGTTCATGCCGAGTTCGCGCAGTCGGCCGACGACACGGACCGCCAACTCGGCTCGCGCCGCCAGGAGTTGTGGGGAGAGGGGGCCGCCGAAGCCGGACATGTTCTGGAGCAGCCACCACGGCTGGTGGGCGGGCCCGGGGATCCAGGCGCGCAACTCCTCGTCCGTGTAGCCGTGTTGGAGGAAGGTGCGGTGGTGGACGGTGTCCGCGCCGAGGTAGACCAGCACCTCGTTGTAGCCGTGCAGGGCCAGCACGTCGAGCTCGCGCTCCCAGTACGTCCAGTCGTGGTAGGGGCCGGTGTAGCCGTCGTTGGTGTCGTTGAGGGCGAAGCGGTGGGTGACGCCGGCGGTCTTCTCGATGGGCGTGGGCACGGACGGGAGTGTGGCGGGCAGGTCGGTCTGTTCGCCCGCCCAGGAGATGTGGGCGTGGGCCTCATGCCGCAAGTACCAGTGGAATCCGGCGAGTTGGACGGCCGGTGTGGTGCCCTCGACGAGGATCCGGCCGGCTCCGCCCGAGACACGGAAGCCGTCGCCCTCGCCCGCGCGGGCGAGGGCGCGGAAGGTGACCTGGCCCGCGTGGCGGGGCAGCAGCCGGGCGAGGGCCCGCGCGGCGGGCTCGGGTGCGGCGGGTTCCCCGGCGCCGGGGTCGGGCGCGGCAGGGTCCCCGGCGGCGTGCCCGGTCCCGGCGCCCGCCCCGATGGCGAGGGCCGATCCGGCGAGCGAACTCAGGAGCGTACGGCGGGAGAGGCGCATCCTTCGACGGAAGCAGCGACTCCGGGCGCGGTCAATGGAGCAGAACCGGTGGCGGCTTGGACAGAAGCCCTTTGGGTGAACCCCGCCGGTTCACCTGTGCCGCACCGGCCCCCGCCCGGTAAGCGACCGGCGTGCGGCCGGCGCGTGCCCGGCGTGCGGCCGGCGCGTGCCCGGCGTGCGGCCGGCGCGTGCCCGGCGTGCGACCGGCGGCTCAGATCCAGCCCAGCTCCCACAGCCGCCACACGCCGGTGCCGTCCGAGAGGTACTGCGAGCCGCTGACGTCCTTGCTGCCGAGCACGTAGTTCTTGCCCTGCCACAGCGGGATCAGCGGAACGTCCTCGGCGACCTTCTCCTGGAGCGCCTTGAAGTCGTCGGCGGTGCGGCCGCGGTCGGTGTACTCCTGCGTCTGACGGATCAGGTCGTCGACCGTCTTGTCGGAGTAGTTGTTGTGGAGGCTGTTGCCGGTGCCGACGAGGGGCTGGCTGAAGTTGTCCGGGTCGGGGAAGTCGGCGAGCCAGCCCGCCGTGTACGCGTCGTACTTGCCCTCGGCGTAGTTCTGCTGCATCTTCGGCCAGTCGGCCTCCGCGATCAGGTTGACCTTGAAGAGGCCGTCCTTTTCGAGCTGCTTCTTGATCTCTTCGGCCTCCGCGCCGTTCGCGCCGAGCTTGCGGTAGGCCATGTCGAAGTGGACCGGAAGCTGCTCGCCCTTCAGGAGCGCCTTCGCCCTGACCGGGTCGGGCTGCGGGTAGGCGTCGAAGAACGCGGTGCTGTGACCGGTGAAGCCCTGCGGGATCACCGAGTACAGGGGGTCGACGGTGCCGCTGTAGACGGCGTTGACGAGCGCGCCCCGGTCGATGAGCGAGGCGGCGGCCTCACGGACCTTGGTCTTGGAGACCGGGCTCGACGACTTGAGGTTGAAGTTGATCGTCCGGATGTCGTACCCGGGTGAGGTGGTGATCCGCAGGTCCGGGCTGGGCGACAGTTTCGCGAGGACGGACGGCGGCATCTCGCGGTGGGTCACGTCGACCTGCTTGGCCTGCCAGGCGTCGTTGAGCTGGTCGGCCTCGGCGAAGTAGCGCACCGTGACCGGCAGCCCCGCCTTGGACACCGCGCCGTGGTAGTGGGGGTTGGGCTCCAGGCTCGCGCTGACCGGGCGCCCGTCGGCGTCCTTGGAGTACCCCTTCAGGAGGTACGGTCCCGAGCCGGTCACGGAGTCGCCCTTGCGCAGCGCGTCCGCCGGGTACTGGGTGCTGTCGACGATGGAGCCGGCGCCCGTAGCGAGCTTCGAGGGGAAGGTGGCGTCCTTCGTCTTCAGGTTGAAGGTGACCGTGTCCCCCTCGGCCTTCACCGAGGCGATCATCGAGAAGAGCGGCTCGGGACCGACGTCGGAGTTGATCTTGACGATGCGGTCGAAGGAGAACTTCACGTCCTCTGCGGTGACCTTGCGGCCCCCGGAGAAGGTGAGGTCGTCACGGAGCACGCACTGGTACGTCTGGAGCTTCTGCCCGATGAACGTACAGCTCTTGGCGGCGTCGGGGACCGGCGTCGAGCTGCCCTCGCGGAAGGTGAGCAGCGACTGGTAGACGTTGTTGTAGATCGCCCAGGACCCGGCGTCGTAGGCACCCGCCGGGTCGAGCGAGGTGATCACGTCGGTCGTGCCGATGGCGATCGGGTCCTTCTTCGCCTGGTCGGACGGCAGCAGCTGCCAGCCGCCGACACCGGCGACCACCACTGCCGCACCAATCGCCACCATCCGCATACGGATCGACCGCATCGCCGTGCTCTCCTCGGAACGCCCCACCCTTGCCGGACGCGCGGAGTCGGCACGCTGCGCCCGTGATGACGCTCACCCAATCACACGACCTTCACATTGTGGAAGGGACAACCTTTTCCTCACAGGTACTCGTTAGCCGAGCGTGACGGAACTCTCCGTAGCCGGCTGTTCACGCCAGAGCTTGCCCAAAGCCCCCGCCGAACGGGCCCGGCAAGGCCGGCTCGATACTGGCAGTGAACGCCACGCCCACCCCGAAGGACTCCCCCATGAAGCTCAGCCGTCGCGTCTCCTGGTTCCTGCTCGCGTTCGGCGCCTGGTCTTGGGTGGTCTGGGTGACTTTCGCCAAGAACCTGTGGGCCGACGCCAGCGGGCTTGCTTTCGACCACGGCCGGCCCACGGCGTACTTCTGGGTCCACCTGACGCTTGCCATCGTCTCGTTCATCCTCGGGACGATCATCGGCGTCATCGGGCTTCGGGGGGTTCGGGCGAACAAGTCCCGGCCCCTCCGCCATGGGGAGGCGGAAGAGCCGGGGCCGGCTTGATCCCTCAGTGTCCCCGTGGTCGGTACGGGAGCTGTGTGGCTCGGCCCTTCCACGGTTGTGGCCCCGGGCACGGCGGGGGCGGCGGAGGAGCGATCGGCTCGCCGCACGGCAGACAGAACGCCCAGCCCGTTTCCGGGTCTGTCTCGCTGTCCCTTCGCCATGCGAACGGGGAAACGGTCCCCGCGCCGTGGTACCAACCCGTGCCCCGTTGGTCGTTTTGATCCGTAGCCGAGAATCTGAACGGCCAACGGGGCCGAGAGCTTCAGAGGCGGCCGACTATGGCCGCGATGGTTGTCATCCACAGGGCCGCGCCGAGCGTGACGGCCAGAGCCTGGAGCTTCACGTGGGGTCCTGGCCGGCGGGGAGGTCCCGCTTCGTCCGGTGCTCCCTGACGCCAGGCACGCCTACAACGTTGATGCTGGTCCCCACGGTGGGGAAGAAGACGTGGTCAGTCTCCAGGGCGTGGTCCTCCAAGGCGCGGTGAACCGCGAAGGGGCCTGCGGAGAGATCGTGCCTCCACTTGCAATCGCCCCTCACGCACTCCGCGCTGTAACCGGAGCCTTGGCCGTCGGGGTTCTCAGCCATGCGGGTCAACGCAGCATCGAGTAACGGATGTTGGGTCATGGCGTCCCGCCGGTCTGCGCCCGGGCCGCCTTGGCGGCATTGCTTCGCATGAGGGCGTCACACCGGAGTGCCGCCGCCCGGCGGACCAGCCGTAGTGGCGGCGGGACGGGTTCTTCGTCTCGGCGCTCCCACAGGATGCCGGGCGGAATGGCCCACATCAGCGTGCCCCCAGCGGAGTTGAGAGCATGAGAGCTTGGCCCAGCTCCCGGGGCGTCGGGTCCCTCAACTTGTCCGGGCGAACAGCCCACTCCCTCCCGCCGCCCGGCGGCCGAAGGTAGACGCTCCCCAGGTAGGAACCGACCACCTCCCCGACGTTGCCGGACGGGTCAACCTTGTAGCGCGCGCCCCGTGCTTGATCCTCCTGGGCCATGACTCTCGCCGTCCCCTCGAACGTGCCGATCAGTGCACTGCCTCTGGAAAGGTAGGGGCCGCGAACGTGGCGTGGACGGGCTGATTCGCCGTGATTCGAGCGTGGACAAGCATGTTTCCCGGTGATTCTCAGAAGGCCCCGAGTGCCCGTCTGGCACGCATGATCAAGCGGTGGGCGTCGGCTCCGTAGGCAGCCGAATCGGAAAGGGCCTGCCAGACCCGCTGGTACACACCTATGGTCTCGGCATCGTTGAGCCACAGTTCCGCGTGCCAGTCCTCCGCGATGGCCAAGCGGTCGTCGTACAGCCAGAACCCGTTGGCTGGTGGGAGCTTGAGTGTGGCGTCGAACGGAACGATGCCCAGGACGACGGTGTCGATTCCCAGGACCCCACTGAGCCGGTCGAGCTGTGCGGCCAGCACCGAGGGCGGGCATACCCGAGCGCGCAAGGCTGCTTCCCACATGACGATGTGGAACGTCTTGCCCGGCGCGTACAGCATCTCCTGGCGCTTTACGCGGGCCCGTACGGCTTTCTCCACGTCGCGGACCGATTGGTGCAGCTCCACGTACTGGGTGAACACGTGGCGGGCGTACTCGGGGGTCTGGAGCATGCCGACGACCATGGAGCCCTGCCAGGCTCGGAGCACCGTGGAGTGTTCGTACTCGGCTGTGAGGGCGTCCTGAACCGGTTTGTGTCCGGCTGAGAGCTGCCGCCGCCAGGACCGAGACCGCGACTCCAGATTCTGCAACCGGGCGGTTGGCTCCTCGGCCGCCTCCGGGGTACTCGTGCCCCGTGCCCATGCGCGCAGGTCGTCGGCCGTTGCGGTCTGGCGCCCCGTCTCCAGCTTGCTGACCTTGGACTGAGGCCATCCCAGTTCACGAGCCAACTCCCGTCCCGTGAGGCCCCGTTGGGTGCGCAGCTCACGGAGCCGTGCACCCAGGGCAGCTCTGGCTTGCTGAAAATCGGTCGTCACTCGGCGGACGGTACCTGGCCCACAAAGGCGTCGTACGGTACGGCGTGGTGCCAAGCAGCGTCGCGGACCTGGCAGGCGCGCAGGACTTCCACGGGTCCGTGACGAGTTCGACGCCGGTCATCCGGTCACCGTCATCGAACCCGAGCCTCGCGATCACGCGCGAGTCGAACAACCAGAAGTCCTCTTCAGGGAGCCGCAGCCGCTCCGCGTCGCTCCTCCACAGGTTGCGGATGTCTTCCCCCACGGCACTATTGCGGCGGGCGTTGTCCAGTAGGTACCGCTGGCCCACGGTCGGCGGATCGTCCACGACTCGCACCCGCTCGAATCGCTTGCCCAGGGCCGACTGTTCCCGCCGGGAGATGCACCACGGATCGTCAAGGTCCCATCCGGCATCCTCCCCCCGGACGAACCGGTGATAGGTCTCGGTCTCCTCGTCCGACTGGTACCGGCGGCGGGACTCAAGACGCCACGCGGTGTGCTCGAAGCTGCGGAACATCCCGCCGAATTCCTCGAAGCTGATCACCTGAGGCACCCTGTCCACCTCCCTCGGGACGAAGTCGGCCAGGAGTACGCGCGGCACCAAGACGAACCCCTCCCCGGGCTTGACGTTGCGGAGCTGGGCCACGTCCTCGGGGTCGGTCACGGCGTCGCCCTGAACGAGTACCTCCCCAGTGTCCATGTCCTCGTAGAGCGTCGGGCAGCCGTCGTTCCCGGAGTTGGTGCCGATGAAGCGAAGTCGCCGGGCCATCGTCGTTCTCCTCTCGGTGGAGCCTGAACAGACCGCGACCAGGATGGGTCCGCCCCGCGCTTCCTGTCCGGCGTGATTCTCGAATATTCACGAATCACAGCACGCCAAATGCCTCACCCTCGGCGCCCAGCTCCATGCGCCGAAGGCGAGCAGGAACCAGGAGAGGGGGCGGCTGAGTCTCATGGGTCCGGCATCGGCGCCCGCCGTCGCGCACGTCCGGGCGGGTGGGAGCTGTCGGCGGGTCATCGTTACGATCATCGGATCGGTGGCCGCAGCCTGTACGTTCTCGAACGTGTCTCCCCTGAACGTGAACCGAAGCGCCCCGCGTCCGCACGTCCCGAAGGCGCGTCCGCGCGCGCCGAAGCGGGCCGCCGGGCTCGCCCTGTCCGTCGCCGTGACCTGCGCCGCCGCGTGGCCGGCCGTGGCCGCGGTGCCCGCCGCCGCGCTGCCCCGGGACGACAAGCCGACCACGTCCGCCGACGCCGCCGGCAAGCGCGACGACACACCGCCCGCCGGCATGTCGAAGGTCGGCGGCGACCAGCTGGGCGAGCCCGGCACCCAGGTGCGGCTCGGCGCCGGCGTGCCCGTCCTGCCCAAGGACGTGACCGGGCGGTCCTGGATCGTCGCGGACGCCGAGAGCGGCCAGGTGCTCGCCTCGCACAACGCGCACTGGCGGCTGCCGCCCGCCTCCACCCTGAAGATGCTCTTCGCGGACACCGTGCTGCCCAAGTTCAACAGGGACGAGCAGCACACGGTCGTCGCCAAGGACCTCGCGGGGCTGGGCGCGGGCAGCAGCCTGGTGGGCGTGAAGGAGAACCTGACGTACTCGGTGCACGATCTGTGGCTCGGGGTCTTTCTGCGCTCGGGCAACGACGCCGTGCACGTGCTGTCCTCGATGAACGGCGGCGTGGCCCAGACCGTCCAGGACATGCAGACCCAGGCCGATGACCTCCAGGCCCTGGACACCCGGGTCGTCTCACCCGACGGCTACGACATGCCGGGCCAGGTCTCCAGCGCCTACGACCTGACGCTGTTCGCGCGCGCCGGTCTGCAGAACAAGGACTTCCGCGAGTACTGCTCGACGGCGACCGCGAAGTTCCCCGGCGCCGCGGGCAAGGACAACAAGCGCGAGATGTTCGAGATCCAGAACACCAACCGGCTGCTCACCGGCGACTTCGGGCTCAACCCGTACAAGGGCATCGCGGGCGTCAAGAACGGCAACACCACCAACGCGGGCGCCACCTTCACCGGCGTCGCCGAGCGGGACGGCAAGGTGCTCCTGGTCACCGTCATGAACCCGGAGTCCAGGGAGAGCCAGGCCGTCTACAAGGAGGCGGCCCGCCTGCTCGACTGGGGGTTCGCGGCGAAGGGGAAGGTCACCCCGGTCGGCGAGCTGATCGCGCCGAAGTCCGCGACGGCCAGGACGGGCACCGGCACCGGCACCAGCACCGGAACCGGCACCAGGACGGACGCGGGCAGTGCGCAGGACGCCGCGAAGAAGCGTCCGGGACAGGCCGCCGCCACCGCTGACGGCGAGAGCGGTGGGGCAGGCATCGCGCTCGGGATCGCGGGCGGCGTGCTGGTCTTCGTGGCGGGCGCGGTCTTCCTGATCAACCGTCGCTGGCCGCTCCGGAGGCGGTGACGTCGGGGCCGCCGTCCTTCTCGGCGAGCGGTGGGCCGTCCTTGTCGGCGAGGGTCGGGGCGTCCTCCGCCGCGAGCGCCGGGTCGTCCTTGTCGGCGAGCGCCGGGGCGCCCTCCGCCGCGAGCGCCGGGTCGTCCTCCTTGGACGGGGTGGCCGTCCACGCGGCGCAGAACAGGAGCAGCTTCGCCGTGAAGTTGATCCACAGCAGCAGCGCGATGGGCACCCCGAAGGCCCCGTACATGCTCTTGGCGGCGACGCCCTTCATATAGCCGCCGAGCAGCATCTTGAGGAGTTCGAAGCCGACCGCGAAGACCAGCGCGGCCACCATCAGGCGGCGGCGCGGCGGGCTCACGCCGGGCAGCAGCGTCAGGACGTACAGCAGGAGCAGGAAGTCGGCGAGGACGGCGACGGCGATCGCCGCGACGCGCAGCAGCACCCCGCCCGCGCCGCCCTGGTCGATGCCGAGCCGGTCGGCGGTCCAGCCGATCGCGGTGGAGCCGATGGAGGACGCGGCCCAGGACGCGAGCCCGGCGCCGCCGAGGCCGAGCAGGATGCCGCCGTCCTTGAGCTTGCGCAGGACCGGGTTCTCCTCGGCGTCGGTGTCCTCCATCTCCCACACCACACGCAGGCAGCCGCGCATCTGGGAGACCCAGCCGATGCCGGTGAACAGCAGCAGGGCGCCCGCGACCACGCCGACGGTGCCCGCGTTGTCGATCAGCGCCTGGAGGTCCAGCTGGTCGGAGATGCCGGGGACCTGTTCGGCGATGGTGTTCTGGAGCTGGTGCACCTGGCCGGTGGACAGCAGCGCGGCCGCGACGGCGGCGCCCACGGTGAGCAGCGGGAACAGGGCGAGGAAACTGATGAACGTGATGGCGGCGGCCAGCCTGGACCAGTAGACCCGGTCGAGCCGTTCATAGGAACGCCAGGCGTGCGTCCGCATGAGGCGGGCGATCCACGGCCCGACGACGGGAAGTTTCTTCAGCCAGTCCATGACGTACGACTACCCTCTCCGGGCCGGCCGTGTCCTGCCGGCCGGGGGCGTGTCGTGAGGTGTCCCTGCCTTCCGGGCCCCGCCGAAGACCAGCGTTCTGGTCCCCCAGAACCGCAGGCAGGTCGCGAGGGCCATCCCGAAGACGGCTCCCGAGAGGGTGTCGGCGCGCGGCGAGGTGAGACCGAGGCCGTAGTGCGATACGGCGATGCACAGCAACTGGACGAGGGCGCCCGCGACGTTCACGGCGATGAACACGGCGTACGCGCGCCGGCCGGCCCTGCGCCCCCGGTAGGTGCCGAACGCGTTGCCGAGGTAGGCGACCGTGCAACCGGCAACGAAGGAAAGGGACTTGGCGGTCACGGGGTCCCAGCCGAGCCCGGACCTCAGCCACACGAAGAGCCCGAGGTCGACGGCGTAGGCGCAGACTCCGGCGAGGGCGAACCCGGCCACCTCGGCCCGGGTGACGCTCACAGGTCGGCCACGGCGAGCGCGTACAGGGCGACCCAGACCACGCCGATGACCGCGAGCGCCCGGTCGTGCAGGACGACGTCCTCGGGCGCCCCCGCGCTCCCCCGGTCGGCGAACACGGCGTACCGCAGGATCGCCCCGATGAAGGGGACCATCGACAGCTGCCGCCAGGGCAGCAGCGCCCCGTTGGCCACCCCGCCGGCCTCAAGGGCCCACATGCAGTAGGCCAGCACGGCGACCCCGGCCGCGAGTTGCCACACGAAGCGCAGATAGCCGGTGGTGTACGCGTCGAGGAGCGCCCGGGTCGCCGCTCCCCGGCCCTCCATCTGGAGAGCTTCGGAGTAGCGCTTGGCCGCGACCATGAACAGCGCGCCGAACCCGGCGGTGATCAGGAACCAGCGGGACAGCACGATGCCGAGCGCGACCCCGCCGGTCATCGCGCGCATCAGGAACCCGCTGGTGACCACGACGAGGTCGACGACGAGGACGTGCTTGAGCTTGACGCAGTAGGCCAGCTGCATGACCACGTATCCGGAGAGGATCGTGGCCGTCATCGCGTTGCAGGTCAGTGCGGCGGCCAGCGGCGCGAGCACGGCGAGGACGCCGCCCGTCGCGTACGCGACGGCCACCGGCACCTGCCCTGCGGCGACGGGACGGTGGCATTTGTCGGGGTGGGCGCGGTCGGCCTCGGCGTCGCGGGCGTCGTTGATGAGGTAGACGGCTGCGGCCGCCGCCGTGAACAGGCAGAAGACCAGAGCGAGTTGGGCCACCACATGGGGGCTGCTCAGGCGGCCCGCGGCGGCGGGCGCGGCCACCACGAGCACGTTCTTGATCCACTGGCGGGGCCGCGCGGTGCGCACGAGCGCTCCGGGCAGCGCGAGCAGGCGCCGCGGAGCGGGGGCCGCCCCCGCCTCGTCGAGGACCACCAGGCCGGGCTCGGTCATCGGCGCCTGCCTTCGAGCGGTCCGCGCATCCAGGCGGCGCCGGCCCGCGCGGTGACACCGCCGAGCAGCGCGCCCGCCGCGATGTCGCTCGGGTAGTGCACCCCGGCGACCATGCGGGACACGCACATCGCGGCGGCCAGCGGCGGCACGAGGTGTGCCCCCACGGGGCGCAGCGCCCCGTACGCGACGGCGGCGGCCGCGGCCGAGCTGGCGTGCGAGCTGGGGAAGGAGTGCCGCCCGGCGGTACGCACCAGCGGGCCGCCCTTCACAAAGGGCGGGCGTGGCCTGCGCACCACGCGTTTGACGCCCATGCTGGCCAGGTGGGCGGCGGCCACCAGAGCGGCGGCGCGCAGCCAGGCGCCGCGCCGCTCCCGGTCGGCGGCGGCCCCGGCGAGCCCGGCCGCGAGCCACAGCGCTCCGTGTTCACCGGCGAAGGACAGCGCCCGGGCGGCCGCGGCCACCCGTGGATCTCCGGCGCAGTCGCGCAGTGCGGCCAGGAGCCGTTGGTCGGCGTCGGCGCACGACGGCTTCTGCATCTGCCACCCCATTTCCGTGACGTCGGCCCGCCAACCGGCCGCAGGCCACCGGCGACTCTCCTGCGCCGGGCAGCACGAAGAGCGGACAAAAGAGACTGACACCCTGATAATCACCCATTTCGGTGAGTGATTATCAGGATGAGGGACTGAAGGGCCGCATGCGGCCCGGACCGGGGCGCGCGACCGGGACGCCGCGCGACCACGACCGACCCAAGACCGCGCGTGACTAAGACAAAGGGGACGAGAGAGGCGATACGGTCACATTCATGTCTGCCGACACGTCACCCGACACCGCGCCCGCGCCGCCCGGCCCGCCGACGCCCGGCCCGCCGGCATCCGGCCCGCCGGCGTCCGGCCCGCCGACGTCCGGCCCGCCGACGTCCGGCCCGCCGACGTCCGTGAGCGGCTGGGGCCGCACCGCCCCCACCACCGCCCGGCTGCTACGCCCCCGCAGTTACGAGGAGGCCGCGGACGCCGTCCGGGCATGCGGGGCGCGCGGCACGATCGCCCGAGGACTCGGCCGGGCGTACGGGGACGCCGCGCAGAACGCGGGCGGCGCGGTCCTGGACATGACCGGCCTGGACCGCATCCACTCCGTGGACGTCGAGGCCGGCGTCGTCGTCTGCGACGCGGGGGTGAGCCTGCACCGCCTGATGGAGGTGCTGCTGCCGCTCGGCTGGTTCGTGCCGGTGACCCCCGGCACGCGCTACGTCACGGTCGGCGGCGCGATCGGCGCCGACATCCACGGCAAGAACCACCACGTCTCGGGCTCCTTCACCCGCCATGTCCGCACCCTTGACCTCCTCACGGCGGACGGCACCGTACGGACCGTCACCGCGGACAGCGACCTGTTCGACGCGACGGCGGGCGGCATGGGCCTGACCGGAGTGATCCTGCACGCGACCGTTCAACTCCTGCCGGTGCGCACCTCGTTGATGACGGTCGACACCGAACGTGCCAGTGACCTCGACGACTTGATGACGCGGCTCGAAACGGGCGACCACCGCTACCGCTACTCGGTGGCGTGGATCGACCTGCTCGCGCGGGGCGCCAGGACCGGCCGGTCGGTGCTGACCCGCGGTGACCACGCGCCGCTGGACATGCTGCCGCCCCGCGCCCGCCGCGCCCCGCTCGCCTTCCGACCCCGCCGGCTGCCCGCCGCCCCCTCCTTCCTGCCCGAGGGGCTGCTCGGCCGCGCCTCCGTCTCGGCGTTCAACGAGCTCTGGTACCGCAGAGCGCCCAGGCACCGCACCGGCGAACTCCAGCGCATCTCGACGTTCTTCCACCCCCTGGACGGGGTGCCGCACTGGAACCGCGTCTACGGACGCGGTGGCTTCGTGCAGTACCAGTTCGTCGTCGGGTACGGCCACGAGGACACCCTGCGTACCATCGTGCGCCGCATCTCGCGGCACGGCTGCCCCTCCTTCCTCGCCGTACTCAAACGCTTCGGTGAGGCCGACCCCGGCTGGCTGTCCTTCCCGCTCCCCGGCTGGACCCTGGCCCTCGACATCCCCGCGAACCTGCCGGGCCTCGGCGCCCTCCTGGACGAACTGGACGAGGACGTCGCGGGCGCGGGCGGCCGGGTCTACCTGGCGAAGGACGCGCGGCTGCGTCCGGAACTGGTGGCACGCATGTATCCGATGCTGCCCCAATTCCGGGCGCTGCGCGCCGAGTTGGACCCGCGCGGCGTCTTCACCTCGGACATGAGCCGGCGCCTGGCCCTGTGAGCCCGACGTGACCTCTGCGCGAGGCCGCGGGAGTCCGCGTGAGGTCTGCCCACCCCCGTCGCCCCCGTCGCCGCCGCCCTCCCCCACGTCCATCCTCTTCAAGCACGTCCATCCTCTTCAAGGAGCCCCGATGAAGGACGCGTTCGGCACCCCGCAGTCGCTGCTCGTGCTCGGCGGTACGTCCGAGATCGCGCTGGCCACGGCCCGCCGCCTGGTGGCCCGCCGCACCCGTACCGTCTGGCTCGCGGGACGCGCCTCGCCCGCCCTGGAAGCGGCGGCGGCCGGCCTGCGCGAGCTCGGCCCCGACGTCCACACGCTCGCCTTCGACGCGCTCGACTCCGCCGCGCACGAGGTCGCACTCGGCAAGGTCTTCGCCGAGGGCGACATCGACATGGTGCTGCTCGCGTTCGGGGTGCTCGGCGACCAGACGCGCGACGAGGGCGAACCACTCGCCGCGGTGCGGGTCGCGCAGACCAACTACACCGGCGCGGTCTCGGCGGGGCTCGTCTGCGCGAAGGCGCTCCAGGCGCAGGGCCACGGTTCGCTCGTCGTGCTGTCGTCGGTGGCCGGCGAACGCGCCCGGCGCAGCAACTTCATCTACGGTTCGAGCAAGGCCGGGCTCGACGCCTTCGCGCAGGGGCTCGGCGACGCGCTGCACGGCAGCGGGGTGCACGTCATGGTCGTACGCCCCGGATTCGTCCGTACGAAGATGACGGCCGGGCTGCCCGATGCGCCGCTGGCCACGACGCCCGATGCGGTGGCCCTGGCCATCGAGGCGGGGCTTCGGCGGCGCGCGGAGCTGGTGTGGGTGCCGGGGGCGCTGCGAGTGGTGATGTCGGCGCTGCGGCACGTGCCGCGCGGGGTGTTCCGCCGGCTGCCGGTGTAGCTAGCGCAGGGAGGGGTGGTCCAGCGAGGCGCCCTGGGCGGGCAGGCCGAGCGACCCGACGCCGAAGGGATAGTCGTGCAGCTTGCGCCACACCCCGTCGGCGCCCTGCTCGTACAGGGCGAACCCGCCGCACGTCCAGGACGCGGAGAACCCGGCGAGGGAGTCGTGCGCCAGGTCCATCGCCTCGTCGGAGATGCCGTGGGCCACGGTGACGTGGGGGTGGTAGGGGAACTGGAGCTCGCGCACCAGCGGTCCTGCCTCGTCCCGCACCCGCTGCTGGAGCCACGCGCACTCGCCGGCGCCCTCCACCACCTTGACGTAGACGACCGGGGACAGCGGACGGAACGTCCCCGTGCCGCCCAGACGCATCGTGAACGAACGCCCGGCCGCGGCGACCGATGCCAGGTGCGCCTCGATCTCCGGCAGGCACCCCCGCTCGACCTCGTGCGGAGGCATCAGCGTGACGTGGGTGGGGATGCCGAGGGCGGCGGGGTCACCGAAGCCCGCGCGCCGCTCCTGGAGCAGGCTGCCGTAGGGCTCCGGGACCGCGATCGAAACGCCGAGCGTTACGGTCCCCACGTCGTTCTCCTCCGTGCTGTGGTGGTGCTGCGGTGGTGGTGATGCAGTGCAGTGTGACGGGCCGGCCGGCCCGTGGCCAGAGGCCGGGGCGCGCTCCGGCCGGATCGCGGCGCCGGAGCGGCGGGCGCCGCACGGCCGGTGCCGTGCGGCGCGCTCGGGTCAGTGCTTGGCGGGCAGCATGCCGACCTTGTCGTACGCCGTCGCCAGCGTCTCGGCGGCGACCGCGCGGGCCTTCTCCGCGCCCTTGGCGAGCAGCGAGTCCAGCGTCTCGGGGTCGTCCAGGAACTGCTGCGTACGGGTGCGGAACGGCGTGACGAACTCCACCATCACCTCCGCGAGGTCGCCCTTGAGGGCGCCGTACATCTTGCCCTCGTACTCGGCCACCAGGGTGGCGACCGACTTCCCGGTGAGCGTCGAGTAGATCGTCAGGAGGTTGGAGATGCCCGGCTTGTTCTCGGTGTCGTACGCGATCACCGTGTCCGTGTCGGTGACCGCGCTCTTGACCTTCTTGGCCGTCGTCTTCGGCTCGTCGAGCAGGTTGATGAGGCCCTTCGGCGTCGACGCCGACTTGCTCATCTTGATCGACGGGTCCTGGAGGTCGTAGATCTTCGCCGTCTCCTTGAGGATGTACGCCTCCGGGACGGTGAACGTCTCGCCGAAGCGGCCGTTGAAGCGCTCGGCGAGGTCACGGGTGAGCTCGATGTGCTGACGCTGGTCCTCGCCGACCGGGACCTGGTTGGCCTGGTAGAGCAGGATGTCGGCGACCTGGAGGATCGGGTACGTGAACAGGCCGACCGTCGCGTTGCTCGCGCCCTGCTTGGCCGACTTGTCCTTGAACTGGGTCATCCGGCTGGCCTCGCCGAAACCGGCCAGGCAGTTCATGATCCAGGCGAGCTGGGCGTGCTCGGGCACATGGCTCTGGACGAACAGGGTGCAGCGCTCGGGGTCGACCCCGGCGGCCAGCAGCTGAGCCGCGGCGAGCCGGGTGTTGGCGCGGAGCTCCGCCGGGTCCTGCGGGACGGTGATCGCGTGGAGGTCCACCACCATGTAGAACGCGTCGTGGGACTCCTGCAACGCCACCCACTGGCGGACCGCGCCGAGGTAGTTGCCGAGGTGGAACGAGCCTGCGGTGGGCTGGATTCCGGAGAGCACACGCGGACGCTGCGGCATGGCGAAGCCATTCCCCTGGGGGTGGCGGTGGGCGACGGGCGGGCGAGTGGAGGCCATGTTCAGCATTCTCTCAGGTGCGTGTGCCGTCCCGGAAACCCCGACCTTGTGACCGGCCCCACAGCCCGCCCCCGGGGCCGGCCCCCACGACACCTTCAGCCCGCCCGCCTGCCCGGTACGGGCCCGCGTCGGCATCCTCACCCCGTCCGGCTGACTGCCCGGTGCCGGCCCGCATCGGCATCCTCACCCCGTCCGGGGACTGCCCGATGCCGGCCCGCATCGGCATCCTCAGCCCGTCCGGCGATTGAGGACGAGCGCCGTTCAGGCGCGGACGGGGTCTGGGGCGGAGCCCCAGGGGCCCCCGCCTTCCCAGTGCGGACCGTGCGTGGCCGGTCGCGCAGTTCCCCGCGCCTCTTGGCGGCACCGGTGCCGGCCCGCATGCGCATCCCCAGCCCGTCCGAGGACTGCCCGGTGCCGGCCCGCATCGGCATCCTCAGCCCGTCCGGCGATTGAGGACGAGCGCCCTCAAGGCGCGGACGGGGGCTGGGGCGGAGCCCCAGGGGGTCAGGTCAGGGGCAGGCCGGGGGCCGGGTGGGCGGAGAGGAGGTCGGCCACCTCCGCGCGGATCGCGGACAGCTCCCCCTCGTCACCGCCCCGCGCGGCAGCCACACCCCGGTCGATCCACCCCGCCACCGCCCCCATGTGCTCGACCCCAAGACCCCGCGACGTCAGGGACGGCGTACCGATGCGGATGCCGGAGGGATCGAAAGGCTTGCGGGGGTCGTAGGGGACGGTGTTGTAGTTGACGACGATCCCCGCCCGGTCGAGCGCCTTCGCCGCGATCTTGCCGGGGACGTCCTTGGGCGTCAGGTCCATCAGGATCAGGTGGTTGTCGGTGCCGCCGGACACGAGGTCGAAGCCCCGCGCCAGCAGAGCATCGGCGAGCGCCTTCGCGTTGGCCACCACCTGGTGCGCGTACGCACAGAACGCCGGCTGCGCCGCCTCGTGCAGCGCGACCGCGATCGCCGCCGTGGTCTGGTTGTGCGGCCCGCCCTGGAGCCCGGGGAAGACCGCCTTGTCGATGGCCTTCGCGTGCTCCTCGCGGGACATCAGCATCGCGCCGCGCGGACCGCGCAGGGTCTTGTGGGTGGTGGTGGAGATGACGTCCGCATACGGCGCGGGCGACGGGTGGGCGCCGCCCGCGATCAGCCCGGCGATGTGCGCGACGTCGGCGACGAGCACCGCGCCCGCCTCCTGCGCGATCTCCGCGAACGCGGCGAAGTCGATCGTGCGGGGCAGCGCCGTGCCACCGCAGAAGATCAGCTTGGGGCGCTCCTTGAGGGCCAGGTCGCGCACCTCGTCGAAGTCGATGAGCCCGGTGTCGGCGCGCACCCCGTACTGGACGCCGCGGAACCACTTGCCGGTCGCCGAGACGCCCCACCCGTGCGTGAGGTGGCCGCCCATGGGCAGGGCCATGCCCATCACCGTGTCGCCGGGCTCGGCGAACGCGAGGTACACGGCGAGGTTGGCGGGTGAGCCGGAGTACGGCTGGACGTTGGCGTGCTCGACGCCGAACAGGGCCTTGGCGCGGTCGACGGCCAGTCGCTCGACCTTGTCGATGTTCTGCTGGCCCTCGTAGTAGCGCCGGCCCGCGTAGCCCTCGCTGTACTTGTTCTGGAGCACCGTGCCCGACGCTTCGAGGACCGCCGTGGAGACGTAGTTCTCGCTGGGGATCAGGCGCAGGGTGTCCGACTGGAGCTGTTCCTCGGCGGCGACGAGCCCGGCGAGCTCGGGGTCGGTGGCGAGCAGGACGGGGTGGGAAAGGGGAAGGCTCATGGCGTCCTCCGGGGTCCGTTGACAGGTTCCCGGGGTGCCCAGGCGGGCGGCACCTCGTGCGGTGGGCCGCGCGCGGCTCCCCCGGGGTCGCTTCCCCGCTCGCCAGTCGCCGCGCGTACCGAACACCCTACCGGGGACCCCGCCCGGCAAGGTTTCCCCGTCCGGCATCCGAGCGACGATAGAAAAGGGCACCATCAACGCCCCATGCCGCATGACGATCGGAGAACCCGTGTCGACCCACGCAGCGACCGAAGACGCCATCCGTTCCGCCGAGGCACACAGTGCGCACAACTACCATCCCCTGCCCGTCGTGGTCGCCTCCGCCGAGGGCGCCTGGATGACGGACGTGGAGGGCCGGCGCTATCTCGACATGCTGGCCGGATACTCGGCGCTCAACTTCGGCCACGGCAACCGTCGTCTCATCGACGCCGCCAAGGCCCAGCTGGAGCGCGTGACCCTCACGTCGAGAGCGTTCTACCACGACCGCTTCGCCCAATTCTGTTCCGAGCTGGCCGAGTTGTGCAGCATGGACATGGTGCTGCCCATGAACACGGGGGCGGAGGCGGTGGAGACCGCAGTGAAGACCGCCCGCAAGTGGGGGTACAAGGTCAAGGGCGTGCCGGACGGGACGGCGAAGATCGTGGTGGCCCGGGACAACTTCCACGGCCGTACGACCACGATCGTCAGCTTCTCCACCGACCCGGAGGCCCGCGCGGACTACGGCCCCTACACGCCGGGCTTCGAGATCGTCCCGTACGGCGACCTCACCGCGATGCGGGCCGCGGTCACCGACAACACCGTGGCGGTGCTGCTCGAACCCATCCAGGGCGAGGCAGGGGTGCTGGTCCCGCCGGCCGGATACCTGGCGGGCGTACGGGAGTTGACGCGCGAGCGCAACGTGCTGTTCATGGCCGACGAGATCCAGTCCGGGCTCGGCCGCACGGGGAGGACCTTCGCGTGCGAGCACGAGGGCGTGGTCCCGGACGTGTACATCCTGGGCAAGGCGCTGGGCGGCGGCGTCGTCCCGGTGTCGGCGGTCGCGGCGTCGGCGGACGTGCTGGGCGTGTTCCGGCCGGGCGAGCACGGTTCGACGTTCGGCGGCAACCCGCTGGCCTGCGCGGTCGCCCTTGAGGTGATCGCGATGCTGCGGACCGGCGAGTACCAGCTGCGGGCCACCGAGCTCGGCGACCACCTGCACCACGAGCTCGGCCTGCTGACCGGCGGCGGCGCGGTCGAGACGGTGCGCGGGCGCGGCCTGTGGGCGGGCGTGGACATCCACCCCTCGTACGGGACGGGGCGCGAGATCTCGGAGAAGCTGATGGGCCGCGGGGTCCTGGTGAAGGACACCCATGGCTCGACGATCCGGATCGCCCCGCCCCTGGTCATCAGCAAGGAGGACCTGGACTGGGGGCTCGACCAGCTGCGCGCCGTGCTCGCGGAGCGCTAGGGGGTGTCTGGTGGATCAGGGTCGGTCAGGGTGCGGCGCCTGGTGCGGTGCATCGCAAGGCGCCGGAACGTCGTGATAGCGGAGCTAT
>NZ_JBICXU010000001.1:601640-615299 GCF_043200435.1 Streptomyces sp. NPDC048416 | reverse complement strand
GGGGCTGCGCCCCAGACCCCATGCGGGGGCTCCGCCCCCTGCACCCCCGTTCGCGCCTGAACGGCGCTCGTCCTCAATCGCCGGACGGGCTGAGGGTGCCCGAGCGGGCCGGCACGGCCCCTGCACCAGCGCCGCCAGGGGCGCGGGGAACTGCGCGGGAAGCGATCACGGTCCGCGGGCGAAGGCGGGTTTCAGGGGCGCGGGGAACTGCGCGAGCGGCCATCCACGGCCCGCAGCCGAAAGCGGGGTCAGGGGCGCGAGAACTGCGCGACCAGCCACGCACGGCCCGCACCTGAAAGCCACCCACTCCCCCCACCTGAAACTCGTTCAGGGGCGCGGGGAACTGCGCGACCAGCCACCAACCACCCGCAGTCGGCCCACTTTCCCCCGGAGGGTCTCGGGAAGGGGCGGGGTGGGGAAGGAAAAAAGGGCCCGACACAACACCACCCGCCACGAAAACACCCCCCGGAACCCCAAGCAGCCCCAAGCAGCCCCAAACAACCCCAAGGAACCCCATGGCCATGGACACCCCCGCCCACACCCCCACCACCCACACTCCCACCACCCGCACCCTGATCCCCGCCCCCCACACTCTCCTCACCCACCAAGCCCCCCAAACCCCCCAAATCCCCCCGCACCCCCCCACCCCCCAGCCCGCCCTAACCCCCCGCACCACCCTCCACACCACCCCCGCCACACAACCCCTCGCCGCCCTCCTACGAGGGACCGTCGGCGCGGCGACCGGGCTGGGGCTGGCCGATGGGGGCGTGTCGCGGGACGGCATTGTGTTGCGGCTCGCTACGGACGTCCCGGGCGGTCCGGAGGCGTACCGGCTCTCCACCGACCGCTCACGCGAAGACGTCGCCGTACTCATCGAGGGCCCCACCCCCGCCGGCGTGTTCCGCGGCATCCAGACACTCCGCCAGCTGCTGGGACCGGACGGCTTCCGGCGGGCCCCGCTGGGGGGCGGGCGGGAGTGGGCGCTGCCCGGGGTCACCATCGAGGACCGGCCCCGGTTCGCCTGGCGCGGGCTCATGCTCGACGTGGCGCGGCACTTCATGCCGAAGGACGGCGTACTGCGCTACCTCGACCTCATCGCCGCCCACAAGCTCAACGTCTTCCACTTCCACCTCACCGACGACCAGGGGTGGCGGATCGAGATCAAGCGCTACCCCCGGCTCACCGAGGTCGGCGCGTGGCGCAGCCGTACCAAGTGGGGGCATCGGGCCTCGCCCCTGTGGGACGAGAAGCCGCACGGGGGCTACTACACCCAGGACGACATCCGCGAGATCGTCGCGTACGCCGCCGAGCGGCACATCCGTGTCGTCCCCGAAATCGACCTCCCCGGCCATTCGCAGGCCGCCATCGCCGCGTACCCGGAACTCGGCAACACCGACGTCATCGACACCGCCGCCCTCTCCGTCTGGGACACCTGGGGTGTCAACCCGAACGTCCTCGCCCCCACCGACACCACCCTCCGCTTCTACGAAGGGGTGTTGGAGGAGGTGCTTGAGCTGTTCCCCGAGGACGTGTCGCCGTTCATCCACATCGGCGGCGACGAGTGCCCCAAGGAACAATGGCAGAAGTCGGACATCGCGCAGGAGCGGATCCGCGAGCTCGGGCTCGACGGTGAGAACGAGCTCCAGTCCTGGATCATCCGGCACTTCGACACCTGGCTCAGCGCCCGCGGGCGACGCCTCATCGGCTGGGACGAGATCCTGGAGGGCGGCCTCGCCCCCGGCGCCGCCGTCTCCTCCTGGCGGGGCTTCGGCGCCGGCGTCGCGGCCGCCGAGGCCGGGCACGACGTGGTGATGTGCCCCGAGCAGTACGTGTACTTGGACCACCGGCAGGCCGCGGGCGCCGACGAGCCCATGCCCATCGGCTTCGTCCGCACCCTGGAGGACGTCTACCGGTTCGAACCCGTTCCACCGCAGCTCGGCCCCGAGGCCGCCGCCCACATCCTGGGCACCCAGGCCAACGTGTGGACCGAGGTGATGGAGAACCAGTCCCGCGTCGACTACCAGACGTTCCCCCGCCTCGCCGCCTTCGCCGAGGTCGCCTGGAGCGCGCTGCCCGCCCCCGCCGACCGCGACTTCGCGGATTTCGAACGGCGAATGACCGCCCACTACAAGCGCCTTGACGCGCTCGGCGTCGATTACCGGCCGCCCACCGGCCCGTTGCCGGGGCAGCAGCGCCCCGGCGTGCTCGGACGCCCGATCGAGGGGGCGCCCCCAAACAGGTGAGCCCGGGCCCAAGCCGGCCGCCCGGTGGCCGCGTCCCTGGGAGCGTGGCCCCGGGTCATGGCCGCCCGGCCGCGACCGGCTGCGAGGAAGAGCGCTGTGACCAACACCCGGCGTCCGGAACGAGGCGTACCGCATAAGTCGCATAAGTCGTGCAAGGCTTGCGAAACCGGAACATTCCCCAGGTCGGGGACGGAAGTGAGCTTCGCGGACCCTCCCGTCGGCCCGTATGGAAGATGTGCCAGAGTTGCCACGTCCGGGCTGTGAGCACGTACGGTACGGCCATCAGCAGGTGGCCACAGACGGCACAGTCGTACGGCCGGGACACCGGGAAGGGGCAGCTGGGTTGACCACGCACGCACCGCAGGCGGCGCAGTCGGTGACGCTGCCGGTCTCGCTCGACGAGGCCGTGGCGGCTCTCGCGGCCATGCCTGCCGCCGTGCCCGTAGCGGGCGGCACCGACCTGATGGCGGCGGTGAACCGGGGTCTGCTGCGCCCCGCGGGTCTCGTCGGACTCGGCCGCATCAACGACATCCGCGGCTGGCAGTACCAGGACGGCCACGCCCTGCTCGGCGCGGGCCTCACCCACGCGCGGATGGGGCGCCCGGACTTCGCGGCGCTCATTCCGGCGCTCGCCGCCGCCGCGCGCGCCGCCGGGCCCCCGCAGATCCGCAACGCCGGCACCCTCGGCGGCAACATCGCATCCGCCGCTCCGACCGGCGACGCACTGCCCGTGCTCGCCGCGCTCGAAGCCACCCTCGTCATCGCGGGCCCGCACGGCGCCCGGCGTGAAATCCCCGTCTCGCACCTGCTGGCGGGCCGGGACATGCTGGCCCCGGCCGAGTTGATCGGCCACGTACGGGTGCCGCTGCTGCACGCCCCCCAAGTCTTCCTCAAGGCGACCGGCCGCACCGGCCCCGGCCGCGCCACCGCCTCGGTCGCCGTCGTCCTCGACCCGGCCCGGCGTGGCGTGCGCTGCGCGGTCGGCGCCATCGCTCCGATGCCGCTGCGCCCCCTCGAAGCCGAGCACTGGATCGCCTCGCTCGTCGACTGGGACGGCGAGCGCGCGGCCCTGGCCCCGGAAGCACTCGGCGCGTTCGGCGAGTACGTGGCCGCCGCCTGCATTCCCGACCCGGCGCCCCCGGCGGACGGCTCACCGCCCCCGCCCCTCTCGCCCGCCGTACTGCATCTGCGGCGGACCGTCGCCGCGTTGGCCCGACGAGCACTGGGGAGGGCGCTGTCGTGACCGACCGCACCAACGAACACGGCCCCGAGCGCACCACCGCGTACGGGCGCGAAGGCAACGACGCGTACGAGCACGAGGGCACCACCGCGTACGAGCACGACGGCGACGACGCGTACGGGCCGGCGGACGGCAACAACCCGTACGGGCACGAGGCCAACACTCCGTACGGGCATGGGCAAGGGCATGGGCACGAGCCGCAGTCCGATGGCGAGTACGACGCCAGCCAGGGCCAGGGCCAGGGCCATGGCTATGGCTACGGCTACGGTCAGGCCGCCCGGCACGGCGGCTGGGAGCCGGTTCCGCACGGAGGCGAGTACGAGCCCGACGCCACGGCGTTCGTCCAGCTGCCCCCGGACATGGACATGATGGGCGCCCCCCTGGCGGCTCCCGGCCACGGCTACGTACCGCCGATGATCGTGCCGCTCACCCCGGCCGCGGCGACGGACCCCGGCGCGACCGGCGTCTGGCGCATCCCGACCGAACTGAGCGGCCAGAGCGCGTCCGGCGCGTCCGAGACCGATCCCGCGCCCGGCGCGCAGACCGTGGTGTGGCCGGAGCCCCCGGCGCCCACGCCGCTGCCCGCGACCTCGACCCAGCCCGCCCACGACCCGTCCGCGACGGCGCAGTGGAACTTCGTCGACGAGCCCTCCCTCGCAGGCACCGGCCAGTGGACGATTCCGGTCGCCCAGGGTGAACTCCCGGAGGAATCAGGCGAGTTCACCACGTCCTCGCTGATCGAGCAGTGGGGTTCGACCCCGCCCGCCACCCTCCCCGGCGGCGCCCCCGCCCCCTGGGCCAACCAGATCCCGAAGCCCGCGCAAGAGGCCCCGCCCGCGCCGCAGGAGCTCACGCACGCCACGCCGGAGCACGCGCCCCCCGCATCGGACATCCCGGACGCGCAGGGTGTGCGGGATGTTCCGGGTGCCCCGGATTCCCCGGGGGCGCCCGAGGCACCGGACGCGCCGGTGGCACCGGACGCCCGGGAGACGTCGGCGGAACGCGAGGTTCCGGACGCGCCCACCATGCCGGACGCCCCGCAAACGCCGGTCATGCCGGACGCGCCACGTGAGTCGGCGGACGCGGACGGGGCAACGGACGTACGTGACGTACCGGGCATGCCCGGGCCCGCGGACGGCCCCGCCCCGAAGGCGCAGCCGCAGCCGTACGCACCGCCCCGCGCCGAGGCGATGCCGGCGCCGCAGGCACACGCGCACCCACAGCAGCACTCCGACCCGGACCCACACCCGCACCCGCACGCGGAAGCACTGCCTGCGCCGGGCCCCGCACCCGAGGTGCACCCCGACGCCGCAACCGCCCCGGAAGCACACGACGTACCCGAGGGACACGGCGTACCCGAGGGACACGGCGTACCCGACGGACACGGCATTCCCGACGGACGCGACGTACCCGGCGCACCCGGTGTGTCCGATGTGTCCGGCGGAGCCCATGTGCCGGTGACGGCCGAGGGGCCCCTCGCGCCCGGAACTCCCGACGCGCCCGAAGCCCCCGAGCCGGAGTCTCCTCCCGCCCCCGCCCCCGGGGTCGCCAACGAGGACCCGAACGGGCATCAGAGCGAGACGGCGCCCGGCACCGACACCGGCACCGACACCGGCACCGACACCGGCACCAGGCCCGGGCCGGACGCCGACGCCGACGTCGCCCCCGAAACCGCCGCCGCGCCCACCGCGGCCGATGCGGTCACCGCAGCCACCACCCCGACCGACGCGTCCACACCCGCGCCCGCGCCCGACCTGGAACACCCCCGCGCCTCCTACGTCCTGCGCGTGAACGGCGCCGACCGGCCCGTCACCGAGGCGTGGGTGGGGGAGTCGCTGCTCTACGTGCTGCGCGAGCGGCTGGGCCTCGCCGGGGCCAAGGACGGCTGTTCGCAGGGCGAGTGCGGGGCGTGCAACGTCCAGGTGGACGGGCGGCTCGTGGCCTCCTGCCTGGTGCCCGCCGCGACCGCCGCGGGGAGCGAGGTCCGCACCGTCGAAGGCCTGGCAACCGACGGCGAACCCTCCGACGTGCAGCGGGCGTTGGCCGCCTGCGGCGCGGTGCAGTGCGGGTTCTGCATCCCCGGCATGGCCATGACCGTGCACGACCTGCTCGAAGGCAACCACGCCCCCACCGAGCTGGAAACGCGCCAGGCGCTCTGCGGCAACCTGTGCCGCTGCTCCGGCTATCGCGGTGTGCTCGACGCCGTGAAGGACGTCGTGGCGGGCCGCGAGGCGGCCGGAGCCCTGGCCGACGAGGCCCGCATTCCGCACCAGGCACCCCCAGGGGCCGGCAGCGCCAAGCCCCCGCACACGCACGACGGAGGCATGGCGTGAGCAACGACGCAGCCACCGCGACGGTCGAAGGCGCCACCTCGGCGGCGGGGCCGGAGCAGCAGCCGCCCGCGCACGGGATCGGCGCGTCGCTCGCGCCGGTCGACGCGCGGGCCAAGACCGAGGGGACCTTCCCCTACGCGGCCGACCTGTGGGCCGAGGGCCTGCTGTGGGCGGCCGTGCTGCGCGCACCGCACGCGTACGCCCGCATCGTCTCCATCGACACCGCCGCTGCCGCCGCCATGCCGGGCGTACGGGCCGTGGTGACCCACGTTGATGTGCCGGGCGACCCGGCGTTCGGCCGCCGCATCGCCGACCGTCCGGTGTTCGCCGCCGAGTTCGTACGCCACCACGGCGAGCCCATCGCGGCCGTGGCCGCCGACCACCCGGACACCGCGCGCCTCGCCGCCGCGGCCATCGCCGTCGAGTACGAGGTGCTTGAGCCGGTCACCGACCCGGAGAAGGCGTTCGCGGCCGAACCCCTGCACCCCGACGGCAACTTGATCCGCCACATCCCGCTCCAGTACGGCGACCCCGAGGTGACCGGCGAGGTCGTCGTGGAGGGCCTGTACCGGATCGGCCGCCAGGATCCGGCCCCGATCGGCGCCGAGGCGGGCCTCGCCGTGCCGCGCCCCGACGGCGGAGTGGAGCTGTACACCGCCTCCACCGACCCGCACAGCGACCGCGACCTGGCCGCCGCCTGCTTCGGCCTCGAACCGGACCGGGTCAAGGTCGTCGTCACCGGCGTGCCCGGCGCGACCGGCGACCGCGAGGACCTGAGCTTCCAACTCCCGCTGGGGCTCCTCGCGTTGAAGACGGGGTGCCCGGTCAAGCTGACCGCGACCCGCGAGGAGTCCTTCCTCGGCCACGCCCACCGCCACCCCACCCTCCTGCGCTACCGCCACCACGCGGACGCCGAGGGCCGCCTCGTCAAGGTCGAGGCGCAGATTCTTCTCGACGCCGGCGCCTACGCCGAAGCGTCCTCGGAATCGCTCGCGGCGGCCGTCGCGTTCGCCTGCGGCCCGTACGTCGTGCCGCACGCCTTCGTCGAGGGCTGGGCGGTGCGCACCAACAACCCGCCGTCCGGGCACGTCCGGGGCGAGGGTGCGATGCAGGTGTGCGCGGCGTACGAGGGCCAAATGGACAAGCTGGCCGCCAAGGTGGGCATCGACCCGGCCGAGCTGCGGATGCGCAACGTGCTGGCGACGGGCGACCTGCTGCCCACCGGCCAGACGGTGACGTGTCCGGCCCCCGTCGCCGAACTCCTCGCTGCCGTACGGGACTTCCCGCTTCCCACCCTCCCCAAGGACGCGCCCGAGGACGACTGGCTGCTGCCGGGCGGTCCCGAGGGCGCGGGTGAACCGGACGCGGTGCGGCGTGGTGTGGGCTACGCGCTCGGCATGGTCCACATGCTCGGCGCCGAGGGCACCGACGAGGTGTCCACCGCCACGGTCAAGGTCCACGACGGGATCGCCACCGTCATCTGCGCGGCCGTCGAGACCGGCCAGGGCTTCACGACGCTCGCCCGCCAGATCGTCCAGGAGACCCTGGGGATCGAAGAGGTGCACGTCGCGCCCGTCGACACCGACCAGCCCCCCGCGGGCCCGGCCACCCACGGCCGCCACACCTGGGTGTCGGGCGGCGCGGTCGAACGCGCGGCCAAAATGGTCCGCACCCAGCTGCTCCAGCCGCTCGCGCACAAGTTCGGCATGTCCACCGAACTGCTCCAGATCGCCGACGGCAAGATCACGTCGTACGACGGTGTCCTGTCGACCACGGTCACCGAGGCCATGGACGGCAAGGAGCTGTGGGCCACCGCCCAGTGCCGCCCGCACCCCACCGAACCGCTGGACGAGACCGGCCAGGGTGACGCGTTCGTGGGCCTTGCGTTCTGCGCGATCCGCGCGGTCGTGGACGTCGACATCGAGCTCGGCTCGGTGCGCGTGGTCGAACTCGCCGTGGCCCAGGACGTCGGCCACATCCTCAACCCCCGCCAGCTGACGGCCCGTATCGAGGCCGGCGTGACCCAGGGCGTGGGCGCCGCCCTCACCGAGAACCTGCGCACGTCCCGCGGCCGGATCCGCCACCCCGACCTCACGGGCTACGCCCTGCCGACCGCCCTGGACGCGCCCGACATCCACATCGTGAAACTCGTCGAGGAACGCGACGTGGTGGCCCCCTTCGGAGCCAAGGCCGCGAGCGCCGTCCCGGTCGTCACCTCCCCGGCCGCGATCGCCTCCGCGGTGCGCGCCGCGACGGGCCGCCCGGTCAACCGCCTCCCGATCCGCCCGCAGGCGGCGGTGGTCCAGAGCTGACGCCCCCTCACTGAGCGGCTTCCGTCCGGATCCCCTCCGGATGCCGACCAGATCCCGTCCGGATGCCGACCAGATCCCGTCCGGATGTCGGCCAGATCCCGTCCGGATTCCGTCCGGGTGGATCTGTCCGGATCCGCATGGCGCGGGCCGGGCAAGCTCCGTAGGGTATGCGATCGGTAAAGATCCGGTCAGTACGGGGAGTTGGCATGGTCTTCGAGGACGAATGGCGCCGGTCGCAGGCGAGCGCCCCCATGAGACTGAACCAGGTCCCGGGCGGTGTCGGCGGCGTCGGCGGTGCGGGCGGTACCGGTGGTGCGGGCGGCGGGGACCTCGTGGCGCACGCCGACGACCTCGGGGTGGTGGGCGGCGACGCCAACAAGCTGTACGACGCCCTGCGGGTCGACGGCGACCACGCCCGGCAGTCCACCTTCGAGGCCGCGCGGGCGCTCAGCGCCGACAATTTCACCAGCGGCGACGCCCTGATGAAGGTCCACGACCTGTGGCAGACGCAGTTCACCACGCTGAAGGACGCCTGCGCCCAGATCTCCAACCACCTCGACTACTCGGTCGCCCAGCACGCCAAGGACGACGCCGCGGTCCTCGGCTCGCTGGCTCCCGTCTCCGTCATCAGCGGATACCTCAAGTAGGGCCCGGGGGACGCAAGTTCATGCTGAAGTACGCGGATGTCCTGAACGCTCCGGTGGACAAGCTGAAGACGGCGGTCGACGACTGGTCGCAGATGGCGACCCGGCTGAAGAAACTCGCCGGCGAGGCGCACGACGGAATGCGGGCGCACGCCGAGCGGGCCTCGTGGGCGGGGGTGAACGCGGGCGTCACGCGCGAGTTCATCACCCGCACCGCGAAGGAGTTCGACGACGCGGCCAAGGAGGCGGCGGGCGTCCACCAGGTGCTCCTCGACGGATACGGCGCGTTCAAGAAGGCCAAGGACGAGCTCCAGTCGATCGTCGACGAAGCCGGCAAGAGCGGCATCGCGATCGACGCGTCCGGCACCGTGAGCGCCCGCCACCCGCTCCAGGACGACGTGGCGGCCCGCCACGACCCCGACTACCCGCAGGCGCTCCAGAAGCAGAACAGCGCCATCGAGGCGTGGCAGAAGCGCGTCGAGGCGGCCGTTGAGACATGCGACGACGCGGACGAGGCGCTGCGGCTCGCGCTGACCGGCAACGTCACCGACGCCCACGACTTCACCGCGCCCACGTACGCGAGCCTCGCCGACGAGGAGGCGGCGCGCGCCGCCGACCTCGCGAAGAAGGTCACCGGCCCCGGCGGCGCGGCCCGCAACGTGGAAGCGCTCCGGCAGCTCCAGGAGCTGATGGACGACCATCGCGGTGACCCGGCGTTCTCCACGTCCTTCTACCGCCGCATGGGCGCGGAGGGCACCCTGGACTTCTACTCCAGGCTGTCCCTGGACGCCACCGGCCTCGGCCCGGCCGGCGCGGACCGGGCCGCGTCCGTCCTGCACATCCAGGACGACATGGGCCCGATGCTCGGCCTCGCCACCAACCCCCGAACCCCGGGCCACCTCGACGCGAGCTGGACACTCGCGCTGATGCGGGCCGGCCGCAAACCGGTCGACGTCACCGGGTTCGCCGGTGTCACCACCAAGGTGTACGGATACCAGGGGCTCGGCGCGCTGCTGCGGCACGGCACGTACGACAGGGAGTTCCTGCTGCCCGTGGCCCGCGACATGGTGGGCTTCGAGCACCAGCACCCGAAGATCTTCCAGCAGGGCATGCCGCACACCATCACGATGGCGTTCAATCTCGACAAGGACGGCGGCCGCGGCTTCGACCCGCTCACCGGCCTGATGACGGCGATGAGCAACAACCCGCACGTCGCCTCGGAGTTCTTCAACGAGCCGGTACGCGAGGACACCGACGGCAACGGCATCGTCACCACCGACGACAAGCCGGTGACGGTCAAGGACGACAAGGGGAAACCCGCCCCGCTCGGCATGGTCGACTACATGCTCGACAAGGACCCCGGTGACGACGGGTACGACACGGTGCGGGGCAGCGGCGACACGACCCCGTTCCAGTCGGCGATGGGCAACGCCCTGGAAGCAGCGGTCACCGGCCGCACCCCGGGCGACGACGACGCACCGCCGGTGCAGCACACGGCGGCCATGTCCCACGTCATGGAACAGGTCGTCGCGAAGATCGGCTCGGACCCGGGCCTCATGAAGGAAAGCGACGACGGCATCCCGGGCAAGCTCTCGGGGCTGGCGGGGCACTTCGGGAACATGGCGGCGGAGTACATGCCGGACTTGCAGGCCGTTTCCGAGGACGGCGCCCAGCAGGCGAAGCCGTTCGGAGTGCTGGCGGAGTTCAAAGTGTCCGACGTGGGTCGCTTCCTGGGAGTCGTGGCTCAGGATCCCGACGCGTACGGCTCGATCACCAATGCCCAACAGGCGTACACGACGCTGCTGGTGCGCGATGTCTTCGCCCACCCCGAAAATCACGGCCACGACGTGGGCGAGGCGGTGCGCAACGCGGTGCACCCGGGTGGGCAGATCGCCGGGATGATGGCAGAGGCGCGAGTAGAGGCCATCTACGAGAAGCAGTCTGCCGACGACGAGGAGTTCAACAAGGCCGTCCAGGAGAAGTCCAAGTGGACCAACCGGATCATCGACGCGGTCGGCGGGAAATACATCGCGTTGTTGCCGATCGGTGGTGACGCGGTCGGCTGGCTCAAGGAGGACATTTCCGAGTCGCTGGTGGAGCGGGCCCAGCAGGATTCTTCGGACAAGGCGAGCCAGGAGGCTGTGGACGCCTACGCGAAGGCGGAGACGAACGCCAAGCAGGCCGCCGCCGACGCCGTGGGCAGTGCGGGACGCAGTGCGGGCCTGGAGGAGCGGGACATCAGGGAGTACCAGGGGACCGCCTCCACCAGCATCGCGAATGCGTACGCGGACGGGCGTGACGCCGCCGCGAGCGGTGCGCCCAGGAGCGACGCAAAGTGATACGCGTCGGGGGCCGTGCGCTCGCTGCCACGACGGCTGGACTCCTGCTGATCGCTTTGAGCGGCTGCTCACAGGCGCCGTCCGTGCCGAGTATTCCTGAGAGCTTGTGCTGGGGGGCGTTCCGCGGAGAGGCAGTCGCCCCGCTCCTCCCCACCGGAGAGAAGGCCCAGGTCGCGACATCAGGTCCTGATTTCGACCTGGTCAGCGTGCACAGCAGCAGGTCCTGCCGGATCTACGTGGACGAAAAGGAGAGCTTCATGGCCTGGGCGCAGGTCAGGAGCACCGGCAAGGGAACGCCCTGGAACCATTGGAGCGGACGGGATCCGACGACGCCCATCGACGCAGGCGACGAGGGGTTTCTGTTCGATGATGGCGCCTCCTCCGTCATGGTGTGCGAGCGGCCTGGCCTGCCTCGCAGTCCCACACTGACCGCCGCACAGAAGTACGTGGAGATGGCCATCGTGGCGGAGCACGCTCGCACATACGAGATCACCCAAGCCGCGTTGCCTGCGCTCCTACGGCATTACGTCCAGTTCGTGAAGCAGGCCCTCAAGTGCCGTGCTGAGTAGGGCGTTTCACGATCCCCGCAAGGAGGAACCGGGGATACGCCTGGTCAAGGCAGTTGAGGCCGTGGCGGGGATCGAACCCGCGTAACTCGCTTTGCAGGCGAGTCCCTGAGCCACTCGGGTACACGGCCATGTTCCGGTGCGTTGAGACGACCGTACGGGCGGGCCCGGGGAGGGGGGAAGAGAGAGGCGCGGGATGCCATGCGACTGCCATGTGGCGTTCATACGCGGGCCGATGGCCGTGGGACGGGGCGGAGTTCCGCCCTTCGACAGGGGCCAGTACCCGGTATGCCCCTTACTCTGGGCGGATGAGTGCCCTTGAACCGTCCGGTGCCGCCCTCGTCGACCTCCCCGCTGGAGACGTCGACGAGGGCGGGATTCTCGGGCGGGAGCGCCGTGCGCTGAGTTTCGGGGTCATCACGGTCGTGCTGCTCATCGCCTTCGAGGCGACCGCCGTGGGCACGGCGATGCCCGTCGCGGCGCGCGAGCTCGACGGGGTGTCGCTGTATGCGTTCGCCTTCTCCGCGTACTTCACGACAAGTCTGTTCGGCATGGTCGTCGCGGGGCAGTGGGCCGACCGGCGCGGGCCGCTCGGGGCGCTCGGCGTCGGCATCACCGGGTTCGCGGCGGGGCTGCTGCTGTCCGGGACCGCCCTGAACATGTGGACGTTCATCGCGGGCCGCGCCGTGCAGGGGCTGGGCGGCGGCCTGGTGATCGTCGCGGTGTACGTCGTGATGGGGCGGGCCTACCCGGTTCGGCTCCAGCCCACGATCATGGCGGCGTTCGCGGCGGGCTGGGTGGTGCCCTCCGTGGTCGGGCCGCTCGTGGCGGGGGCGGTCACCGAACAGCTCGGCTGGCGTTGGGTGTTCATCGGCATTCCGGTACTCGTGGTGTTCCCGTTGGCGCTCGCGCTGCCCGCGACGCGGCGGATGGCGTCCGGGCCGGCCGATCCGGCGGCGCCCGTCACCGCTTTCGACCGGCGCCGGATCAGGCTGGCGCTGGCGGTCTCGGTCGGCGCGGGGCTGGTGCAGTACGCAGGGCAGGACCTGAGGTGGCTGTCCGTGCTGCCGTTCGCGGCGGGCGCGGCTCTGCTCGGGCCGGCCGTCGCCGGGCGCCGCGCGCTGCTCCCGCACGGCACCTGGCGCGCCGCGCGGGGGCTGCCCTCGGTGGTGCTGCTGCGCGGGCTCGCCGCGGGGTCGTTCATCGCGGCGGAATCGTTCGTGCCGCTGATGCTCGTCACTCAGCGCGGGCTCACACCCACGATGGCCGGGCTCTCGCTGGCCGTCGGCGGGGCGACCTGGGCGCTGGGCTCGTACGTCCAGGCCCGGCCCCGGATGGAGGCGCACCGCGAACGGCTCATGGTGCTGGGGATGATCCAGGTGGCCCTCGCGATCGTCGCCGCGCCCAGTGTGCTCGTCGAGGCGGTGCCGGTGTGGGTGGTGGCCGTCGCGTGGGGGGTGGGCTGCTTCGGCATGGGCATGGTGATCACCTCGACGAGCGTGCTGCTCCTGAAGCTCTCCGCCCCGCACGAGGCCGGGGCGAACTCCGCGGCCCTCCAGATCTCGGACGGCCTGTCCAACGCGTTGCTGCTCGCGGCGGGTGGGGCGGGGTTCGCGGCGCTGGGGGGGTGGGGCGGTGGCGGGGGTTTCGGGCACGCACCCGGGGGCGTTCCTGGTGGTGTTCCTGCCGATGGGGGCGGTCGCGTTGTGCGGGGTTGTCGTGGCGGGGCGGGTCCGGGAGGGCTGAGCGTGGGGCGGCGTTGCCTTTTGGGTGCGGGCCTCGATGGGGCGGGGGCGGGGTGCGGGCCATGCGGAGCTGCTCGCGCAGTTCCCCGGCCCTCGTTGGGTCGGCGGTCGGCTGCGGGTCGTGGGTGGTTGCTCGCGCAGTTCCCCGCGCCCCTGGCTACGCGATGCCGGGCGGCATGGGCGTCTTCAGCCCGTCCGGCGTTTGCGGGCGAGCGCCGTTTAGGCGCGATCGGGCGT